>CAVYAE010000074.1:0-6683 GCA_963766305.1 uncultured Bacteroidota bacterium | reverse complement strand
ATATATTTCTATCTTGTTAAAACTTAAATCCTTTATTACATACCATAAATTTTCCAAATAGCTTTTGCAAAAAGGTTCCCACCTATAGGCCAATTTTTTCTTTTCCTATCCAATCAAAATAGTTTCAGACATAGAATTTAAAATTGAAGAATAGGCCTTTCCATTGAGTTTAGCTAAATCAATGTATTCGATCATTGGGTGAATATATCTTTTTCTATTTTGAGTTCTGTCTTTATAGTTGATCGCTTTTTTTGACAAAATTGAATACAAGCCACGCATTGCTCGCAGTGATGCAAAACAGGATGTCCATCCTTATCCAGATTAATGTTGCTAACCGGACAAACTTTTTCACAAATACCACATTTAATACATTCATCTGAAACACTATAATATTTATCCATTTGGGGCACAAACTTTATCAATGCTCTGTAAGCAATCTCTTGTAAAATTTCAATTGACGTAACTGTATTATTTTCTCTATTCTTAATATCCATAAGGATCGGAGCAAAATCTATTTCTCATTTTTTTGCCTCTTCTATAGCAGTATCCCGCATATCATACGAAATAACATAATTTGAGAACATATCAAGTGCTTTTGCATAATTTAACACTATACCTTTTTTTTTCAATAATTTACTAATGTGGCATAACGTGTTTCCATCATATCTACCCATTGTTGTTACAACATAATAATAAGCATCTTTGTTGTTCTGCAAATTGAGACGTTTAATGAATTCCCTTACTTTTCTGGGTTCCCCACGATAATAAGTTGGGAAAACGAACCCAATTGTCTCATATCCACTCTCTAGATTGTAATGAGTATCATTTCCCATTGAAACAATACTACAGTCTTTCAATTCTTTAGAGATTTCTTTAGCTACTACCAAGCTATTTCCTGTTCCTGTAAAGACATAAATAATGTGTTTTTTCATATTAATTTGATTTAGGTAATTATGTGCATGCATGCACATAATAAGTTATATAAAATAATTATCTATTTAATTACAAATGGAATACGATATTAATTGGGAATTTGAAGCAGTCTTTTAATATTAGTCGTAGTTTTTTCAAATTGCTCGACTATAAAAACAGTATTGACTTCATAAGTCACTTCGCGAGCTTGCTTATTTTTAGTCACAATACCAAAACGATACATTAAATCAAGATGTCTTGAAATGACAGATCGATCTTGTGGAAACTTTTGTGCAATTTCCTTTATATTTTTCTTGCCTTTACAAACAAGAAAAATTAATAAATCACACCGAACGGGATCAAAAAGTATTTTGTAAAAATCAAAATAGATGCTTGCATTAAGGGGACCTCCGCAAGCCAAATTATCATTAGTACTCATTATAAAACATTATGTGTATGCGTGCACACAAATGTACTTATTTATTTTTAAACTATCATAATGTAATTTATTTATTGGGGTAATTTAAAACAAAGTACATAAATCACCGCAATCGAAGTGAATACGATTTGTTTTCAATTGGTACGCAACTATTCTCTTCTCAGGACATTAAGTTTAGTGTTTAAATGATTATAAGTAAGATGTTTAATAGTATTTTGCTTTTATGGTAAAAAAATTAAAGTATAAATGTACAAATAAAACATTAAGCCTAATTGAATTTTTAAAGAATATATTAATCTGACAATCAAAGCATGGCGATTTATGTACTTTTCTTTTAAATTACCCCTTCATTACATCTGCTCTTATGTCTGTATTCATTTTATGTTTTTTTAATTTAGATTTTAGGATAAATTTAATTTGTTTTTGAAATATTTATAAGCATAAAAGTTTATTTTTACTTTAAATGATAACTATTGATCATAATAAATGTAACGCCTGCGGCACATGTGAGGACATTTGCCATGAATATTGCATCCGTATAGATAATAGCACACTCACCATCGATTATACCTATTGCAGTACCTGCACCCAGTGTATTGCCGTTTGCCCACAGCAAGCCCTTTCGTGGGATAATGTTAGATCAACCAGGTATAATAAGGATAATTTTCCTGGTTCAGAACAAATAGATGAACTGCTGAAAGAACGACGGACTATCAGGAGCTTTAAAAGTGAAAAAATTGACAGGAGCTTGCTGGAAGAAATTGCAGGTTATGCTATTTATTCCCCTACCCATAACTTTAATATGCGAGTCATTATTATTGATGACGAACAATTAATTAACGATATAGACAAGGCGATCTTTCGTTTTGCAACAAGAATTTATAAATGGTTATATAAACCCCATATTGTCCACCGAATTATCAAACTGATTACACCAAGCAGGGAACACGGTATTTATCAGCAAAACCAAAACTTGAAGCCAGCCTTGAAAGGAAAAGAAATTTCAAGACCGTTCCTCCTGCTATCGTGTTCATTGTAGCTGATAAAAGAATTCCATTAACACTAGAAAGTGCCCAGTATGCCCTTTATAACATTGATTTGTATGCCAGAACCAAAGGGCTGGCTTGCCGAAACCTGGTAGGTAACCAGATGTTTTTGAATAGCAATAGAACTATCAGAAAACAACTGGGATTAAAAAAACAGGAAAGGATATATGGAACATTGGCGCTGGGTTACCCTTCGATAAAATTAGGAATAAAGTGAACGGGAAACTGATAAATATTCAATGGAATTCTAACAATGGGGTAAATGAAAACAAAGTACATAAATCACCGCAATCGAAGTGAATACGATTTGTTTTCAATTGGTACGCAACTATTCTCTTCTCAGGACATTAAGTTTAGTGTTTAAATGATTATAAGTAAGATGTTTAATAGTATTTTGCTTTTATGGTAAAAAAATTAAAGTATAAATGTACAAATAAAACATTAAGCCTAATTGAATTTTTAAAGAATATATTAATCTGACAATCAAAGCATGGCGATTTATGTACTTTCTTTTAAATTATCCCATGTTTCAATTCTCCGCTTTCTATTTTTTGTAATACAATATTACAAGCATTAGCGAAATCGTTATAGAAATCTTCAATGAATAATACCTTTTTATCCACACCTCTTATTTTAGCTAAATTTCGTATTGTGCTTCCTTCTGGTTTTTTTGCTAAACCGATTTTAGCACCTGTATTTGGTTTTACAGAATGAGCAAAACCATTTCTACAAAATTTATAAAGATTTAAATCTTGATAATCAGCACCAAACAGAGTTAGTCCTTTTTTGAAAAACCCACTTGGATTAAAACGATTATATGTTTCAAATTCAACACTATCATCCAAACATTTACCTAACAATTCAATTCCACCAAAAATTAATATAAAAGCAGTATAATGATGTTGTTGAGTAATTTGACGATATGTTCCTAAAAATGTACCTCTGATAAAATCTGAAATAGTTTGATCCATTGTCTTACAAATTATTAGTAAAATTCATATTTATATCTCATAAGTTGTTCTGGTTCTTTCGTATTCGTATTGAAAATTATTTTTTCAAGAACCAGATTCTTGTCATCATAGTTAAATTTATACTTATGCTGTAAAACCGGATCACCTATAACCTTACCATTTGTAATAGTTCCATTACTAATTTGAGTAGCAATTTCATCTGATAATAACCCTGATCCATTATATGTATATATTGTCTTTTTATACATACCAGTTGGATTAATGGTTTTTTCAATAAGTAAACCTTGGTCATTGTATTTGTAGATGGTTACTTCTGGTAAAGCACTATTCTCGCTTATAGATGTCTCGATAATTCTTTTATTATTGTCAAACTTGTATTTGTAAGTAAAAATATTTTCCCCGAAACTACTTGTTATTTTCTTCTCAATTAAATTATTAAGGTCATCGAATTTAAAGATATATTTTTTAAGAAATGTACCTTCACCGTGATATTCCGAATATTCGATAAGTCGTTTCTTTTCATCATAACTATTTTTGAAAACTGATAATATTTTTTCATTATTGGAAAAAGTACTCGTAATTTTGATTACAGTATTATTTTCGTCATAATATAAAGTCTTATTTAGCATAGAAGTACTATTAATAATTTCAGGATTTCCTTTCTGATCATATAAAGTATCATATTTTAGGACACCTTCTTTTTCAGGTTCACCGAATTTATATTCACAGGAATATATCGATATTTTCTTAACCTGATTTTTTATAAGTAAATCTCTCCAATTAGTTTGAGCATTGATTAATAAAGGGATAAGACAAGTAAAAAGTAAAGTAATTTTTCTCATAATCATGTAATTTTATTCTTTGTTTCCTTCAAGGTATAAATAATAATCCAATACTGCAAGATCCTGAATACATGTTTGTTCACAAATATTTCGCAAATATTCACAGGTTTTTTTATATTTTTCACCCTCAGTAAGTCCACGTTTTAACTTAAATCCATACTTTTTTAATGCTTCTTCTGATGGGTCATTTTGTACAAAATAAAGGTCTGGTCTATGAGAGATTAAAAACTTAGATACAGTTCCGGTACTAATACCTTCTACTTTTAAATTACCACTAATAGCTCTATCATATCTTACAGCAATATCAATATTTTCATCAATTAACCAATGTAATAACTTTTTAAGTTCACTAATATTTCGTTTAATAGCGGGTTTTGCGATAGCAATAAGGTGTCCTAATTCTGGATATGAAAAATACTTTTCAATGTCAATATTATTAAAGTTTGGATAGTCTAATGCTTCATTAAGTTCTTTTACATTTCCATTTCTAAGTTTAACAATATCATTATAATCAAGTTTTGAACGATATTTCTTTAAAATTCTAATAAATCCTATTTCATTAGATAATGATACTTGTAAATCTTCAATCAAATCCTCCTTTAACCGATTAACGATACTATCTTCTCGTTTTTTCATTTCTAACCGTTCCTTAAAATCAGCTTGGTACTTTTCAATAAATTTAGTTCTTAATACCGTTCCTTGGTTAAAGCATGAATTAAACCACTCTAAAAGATTTTCGCATTCCGTTTTATTAGTAATATTTGTTGATAGTTCAACATTATTATTAAGTCCTCCATTTGTGCAATTTGCTGACCCTATATAAGCAGAATAATTGTTTCCAGTTCTAATTAAATAAAATTTTGGGTGAAAGTTTTTCTTGTTATCAATGTATAATCTAACATTCACATTGTCAGATGATAATTGAAGGTCATCCAATTCTATTAATACTTCTGGATCTGTCGGTAAATTTAAACCGATCAAAAAATTTAATTTACAATCCTTACTTAAATGATTACGTATTAATTTCCATCCATCATTCTTAATTAAAGCTACTGCAATCCATATTTCATCCGCAGTTTTAATATCGTTTAATAAATATTTGGAAAGTTGGGTTATAACTGTTGTCATTATAATTTAGATATTTACATAACAATTTTTTTAACGTTTCTGTGTTTATTTGCATAGTAAATATAGTGAAACAATCGTAAAATGATCATTTTTTACAGAGCAAAATGAGATCATGTTAAAACGGTTGAATAATAGTGAGATATGTTATTTCCGAAATTGTGTCTACCGTTTGATCTAAGGAACCAGAGAAAACTCACTTCGCTCTGACGGAAATATTCTAAACCATTGAAATCCTTTAATATATTAACACACAATTTATCAGCAATATTATACTTTACAGTTTCTTCTACATTATCAATTTTTCTTTGAATTTCCTTTTTCACGTTTACTATAAACTCATACCATTTAGCATATAAACCAATATATTTGGTAGATACACCTCGCATATATTTATTCACAAAATCCTTGAACCCTCTTGTATAAGCATTCACCGTTTGGTTATGTACTGCTGCGCTTGTTGGATTAACATGGTCAATGCTTACAAATGTCCGGTGTTCGATGTTATTATCCCTAAAAAAAGCTGAATAGCTACGGTGACTGTCAGTATAAGTTGTAATGTTTTGAAAGCGATTCGGTAAGAAATAATTATTTAAATTTTCAGCAGAAGTCCTACCCATGTGAGATTTAAATAGTTCTAAAATACCAGTATTCCTACCGTAAGTGAAGAACAGTTTAACCTGATAATCGGTATCACCAACTTGTCCTTCTCTCCATTTTCGATAAGTACTGCGATTGGTTATTGCCATATTTCTTCTACCTTTCCGACTGATTAAGAAGTAGCTTTCATCAAACTCAATGGTATCGTTAGAAAAGTTGTTTTCACGGTTAACCAAAGAAGCAAGTAGTTTATGTCTCCAATCCATTGCAGTCTGTCTTGAAATATCCAGTTTCCTACTTAAATCATTTATTGGGGTAATATTAAGCGACATAAAATCTTCAACAAATAAGTTCCATTTGTTTAGTTCGTTAATACCTGACAAAATAGTATCAGATTTATAGGTAAACGATTTTCCACAATCCCGACACAAAAAACGGTTGATATTATTTCTAACACCGTTTTTGACGATGTGGTTGGACTGACAGCGAGGACATTTTTCAACATTTGCAAACTCATTAAATATTGAATAGCTATTCTTAATGAAATCAATGAGTTCTAATCGTTCATTGACTTTTAACTTGTTAATGTTAGATTTAATTTTGTCTATTTTCATACCCATTCAATTTATATACAGGTTTATACGAAAATAGCATTAGAAAAGTTTCAATAAATATTGAATTATTTAGTTTATCTTCAGTTATTTATCTATATTGTCAACCATCTTATAGAATTGAACGATTATATTTA
>CAVYAE010000073.1:0-5457 GCA_963766305.1 uncultured Bacteroidota bacterium | reverse complement strand
TAAAATCACGCCTTAACGAATTTTTATTGCTAAATTTTTCTATTCCTTCATTTTTCATATAATCTAATTGATCTTAAAAAGATTTAAATAATTAATGTATAGTGTTATAATAAATAATTGTATCGGCAATTAACCACGTACATTCGATCCAAAACTGTTAATCTACCATATTATTTATCTTGAAATTTCTGCCGTTGATGAAAGCTATTGAACGATTGAAACGATAATAAGCCACACCCCAATTCAAAACTTTTTCTACACTCAGAACCACATCAATGAAATCACGAGTTTATATCTACTGGAAAATATTTCCCAATTCCTGCAAGGCCTTCGTGGTTCGATTCTGGTGGGCAAAAACTATATTCAATTTTCTAAAAATTGTTGAATGGTTAACGTCCGCCAATGAAGCCTTTATTCGAAGGCTTATGGAACACTCCATTTTTATCACTTCTCCATAAATTTTGCGAGCTGGCTTAATCATAAAATTTTGATAATGATTTGTATGCATGAACCCGAGCAAAATTTTGATTTTATTATACAAGTCAAGGTACCTGGGTTGAGGCTTTTTGGTTCGGGTAAATTATTTTAACATCCATCATGCCTGAATAACCGCATATTTGAATAAGAACTAGTACGTTAACTCTTTAATCTGTTACATAATAACCGGAAGTTACAATGTCATCTAATGACATATCGTTTTCACAATCTTTGCTACTTCCCTTATTGAATTGCTTCAGCCGAAGGAGGTGCTTCAGATGGTAAACTTCCCCATGACTTGTTTGCTTTTTCCCCCATAACTAACTCCAGAACTCCCCCATTTTTTATGTCATCGTGAGAAAACCATGGTTTATTCCATGATTTACCATTCAGATTGGCAGATTGAATATATTTATTTTGTTCGGAGCAATTATTTGCTATGATCTTAAAGGTTTTCCCATTTGCAAGATGGATTGTTGTTTTTTCAAATACAGGACTTCCAATATTATATGTACCTGACCCTGGGGTAACCGGATAAAACCCCATTTTCGAGAATACTACAAATGAAGTCATACCTCCACCATCCTCATCTCCAGGATTACCCATCAGATCATTACGGAACCAATCATTTAAAATGCTTCTAATCCTTTTTTGTGTTTTCCATGGTTGACCGGCATAATTGTATAAATATGGAATATGCATGGCAGGTTCATTTGATATCGAGAATTGACCCATATTGCCAGTTTGATCCGGGAGTTGTGCAAAGAATTCAAATTTACTTTTACCCATTGGAATTGTAAACATCGAATCAAGGTTTTTCACAAAATTTTCATTTCCACCCATTAGTTTTATTAAATCTGCTATATTATGCTGTACATCCCAACGATAAATCCACCCGTTGTTTTCATCATAATAATCTCGTGCCCCCAAGCCTCCGGAATAAGTATAATTAAAAGGTTCAATGAATTTTCCATCACAATCTTTCGGATGAAAAAAATTAGTTGCCGGATTATAAAGGTTCCTATAATTATAAGAACATTTGAGAAAATATTTATATTCGTCCTTTTTCCCCAACTCTTTAGCTATTTGAGCTAAGCACCATTCATCATATGAAGTACCGAGTGTTACAGCCACTGGTTGACGACGTTCATAAGAGTTTACCTCTGGTAAAGTTTCCTTTTCTCCAACTTTTAATGCTGGCAGATATCCGTTCAATTTGTAAAACTCATTCAGTTTTCCTGCAGGTTTATCTGACCAGGGAGCCAGTGTTTTTTCAGTAATGCCTGCTTTACAAACTTCATAGGCTTTTTCAAGATCGAAACCTGATAATCCTTTCCTGTAAGCATCAATAATAACAGCTACTCCATGATTGGAATTCATACGTCTGCTGTCACCTGTTATTTCCGGGAAGGTAGGCATCCAGTGAAACTTCATTTGATCGGCCATCAAAACAAAGGAATGTAAAATATTTTCTTCCATTTTAGAGTCAATAAGTACTCTTAAAGGATGATGTGCACGATAAGTGTCCCAGATCCAATCGTCTGTATAAAATAAAATCCCTTCATCTTTATGGACACTATTATCGAAAGCGCTATAATACCTTCCTCCTTCAGAAATGCATACAGGTCGTTCAAAGGTGCGATAAAGTGAAGTGTAAAAAATCGTTTTCTCATTCACAGTACCTCCGGATACCTCAATTTTACCTAGAGCCTCATTCCAGATTTTTCTTCCTTTCTCTATAAGTTTTGTTATATTGTAATCTGGTATTTCCCTGGTTAGATTATCCTTTGCCTGGTCAATACTAATAAATGAAACTCCATACCTTAGATTAAGTTTTTTTATGCCCTTATTATATTTAAGTATAAGGCAGGAATTTTTCCCTTTGACTTCATTACCGGAAGATAGATTTGTCTTGTTAAGTATATAAATACTATCGGGTTTTATGTCCGGAATCAGAAACAAATAAACTCTAGTATTATTATCTAATAATTGAAACCCGGAGACTGCTCCCTGCTCCCATTTAAATCCCCCATCCCTGGAATTTAATATAATATAAGGTGGTTTATCCTCAGTAAAAGTAATTTGATATAAAGCTGATTGGTGAGATAAGGAAAATAGAATGGCTATTTTTTGTTCATCAAGAAATACAGAATATGAATAAGGTGTGATCTTTTCCTGATCATAACTGAAATTAATAACATTTTTTATATCTTTTACATTTCCCTGATATGGACTAAAATTAAATGCCGAACTTCCTCGATGGCTGGTAACTATTAGTGGTAACCCATTTAAAACATCTCCGGTATAATCTCCACGCTCGGGAGAAATCCGTAACATACTGTTTGGAAGGTGAATTGTTGGATACGTAGGAACCAATAAATGGCTGATGTTCCCAACATATGGATTTACATAATCAACTGGCTCTTTTTCTTTATTTTTATAATTACTACAACTGCATAATAATAAAATAATTAGGATCCGTTGAATATTATTTAAATGATAATTCATAAAATTATAATTACAAAATTCAAACTAAATTTTTTGTCAAATTTTTTTATATTTATTTTAGACATATTCCATTAAATATTTTTCCTAATTAAAAACTTTACTATTGATAAATATTCAAGCTTTTAAGACAATTACTGTTTTTCTGGCATTTTTAAAGAGAGTGGTATTTCTCTTCTAAGCATTTTGGCTGCTTCTCCAGTAAGCCATAGATATTGATCGCTTGGTTTTCCATCCATATCAATAAACTTAGCTATTTTGCTTTGCGGAGGTGTGTTTGTACACTTGAAGATGGCTGTTCCTTCATTTACTTCATCAAACATAGCAACATAGATCATTTCAGAACCAACAAGTATCGCAGTTGACAATTGTTGCCAATAAAAACGTCCGCCTTGTCGGGGAATTGAACCTGCTGGTTTAATGTCATCAGGAAATTCACTAGTACTAAGGTTATGCCAACTAAATCCGGGACAAACACATGGAACATAATCAATCTTATTATCGTTACACCATTTTATATCATTTAAAATATCATCGCGATACCGATCCATGTCATTATGTAAAAGAGGAGAAAACCGCTGTACCATCCATGGTAAAATAATATCAGCTTGTTTTATTATTTCATGCAAATAATTATCATGTGTACAATCTGCATTCAAATCTCTCCAATAGGTTGGCACTCCTAACATGATGGCACAACCTCCATAAACAGGATCATTTTTAAGAAAATCAATTAACCTTTCTATACCAATATTCCTGATATTATAAGGTCGATCAGGAAACCCTAATCCCCAAATTGCTACTAATGGCTTTCCATGATGATGAAGATAGGTTTTTGTCCCTTCCTGGTTTGTGACGTGTAATGAATCAACCAGGTATTTCCAATCTGAAATGATTGATGAGCAATCTTCTCCGGAAGCCTTCAAACCGGATAAATCATACATAATTGCGACAGCTCTTTCATATTTGGAAGCGGCTTTTAAAGCATGTCTTATAACAGTCGTAGTTTGATTTCGATTTTTGTCCTGTTTCGTATTATCATAAAAACGCTGCAGAAATACCCCATCAATATTGTAATTCTGCATCCATTTAAAATGAAGATCAACTGTGCTTTCATCTTGTGAACTGAAAAATTTAGCATTTGTCCCGTCAGGTAATTTTAAACCAGTAGGATATGTTTTATCATATTCACTTAAATCCGGCCACATATCTATCCTTATTTTATTTTCGTTCGAGAAAGGATTATTAGAATTTTTTGGGTCAAACCATCCCTGATAACCAGCCATAATTAAACCTTTATAGGAAGGATATTTTGTAATAGTACAATGTTTTGTTTGGCTGTAAGAATGTATTGAAAACACTAAAAAAACTATTATTAGCATTTTATTTTTCCCGTAATCCATAGTAGTAATTGTTGTAGTAATCATTATTATATGCTAAAAGTAAAGAGATAAGATTAACAAAATGATTAATAAAATGATTAATAAAACATTAATTTGATGAATTAATATGGTAATAATAAAAATATTCGATCCTGCACCATTGAATTATATATAATCTATTTCATTTCAAAGCTAAATGTACAATAGGTCTTAGTATATAAAGCCAATATTTCCAGATGGATATATGTATTTACTTAAAATGGATTTATAATTAAATTTACATCGTTAATTTTTGCTAATTCACCGAAGGAGCAATAAAAAATAGCAGCTAGAATTAATTCATTTTTATTTACCTTTAACCTTATTTTAATTCATTATTACAATAAGTGGTTAAATTAGATATTTATTTATGCTAAAATTTATTTTGATAATTTATTATAATGAACTCCTTAATTATTAACGAATTATAAATAATTTATTTTAAATGAAAAGACATTTATTTATTTTATTTATTTTTTTTGTGTTAATATTTAAACAAACTATTGACGCTCAAACTTATGGGTTGGAATTTGCTTCACTAAACGTAGAACAGGACTATAGAACTGGGCTTAATTTATTTCCTAAGGGTATAATTTTAATTAATAATAATTATGAGTTAGCCTTTAAAATTAAACTATACAGAAAAGATCAAATTTTCGGAAATATTTTACATGCTGAAATTAATGACACAACAAATATTGATATTCAAATAAATTACAACAATTCATTTAGAGAATACGAATCCTTTTTTTCAGTCATCATTGGTAAAAAGATTTACACTTTTCCAAATTGGAAGATTGATACTAGTATATTTGATAAATGGATAGATATTAAAATAGAGTTTGATGTTTCTGGAAATCAAATTTATTTATATAAAAACTACTTAAAAACTAAGGTGCCTTTTAAATTTCCAAGAAAGATTAAATGTTCAATTTATTTTGGTACATATAAGTCGAAAAAATATGTGTCGACAGATGTCCCTCCTATGCAGCTTAAAGATTTAAGATGGTATAATGACAACCGGCAAATCTATTTCTTTCCACTTGACGAAAAC
>CAVYAE010000072.1:0-3104 GCA_963766305.1 uncultured Bacteroidota bacterium | reverse complement strand
CGGGTTCGAAAATATTTGTGAAGACGAAAACGGTACAACCAAACCTTATGTTTTGCACGGGGAAACCAATGCGATAACTAAAGTAGCCAGGTCGAACAATAGCAGCGAGAACGCAACGTTATACATCACCACGTCCATGCATGGAATGTTCCAAACTAATAATACAGGCTGGAATAAAACGTGTTGTATTTTGCGATAAATACCATAACGAGGATGGGTTGCGACTGCTAGAAAGAGCAAATATTGAGTTAGTATTTATTGATATCGACACATAGAAAAAATTTTACTATTGATCATTTTGTTCTTTTTTCAATAATCAAAATAAATTTTCAATTAAGAGGGTTGAATGAAATTACATATTGTTAGTCTTCAATCAAAAATATAAAATTAAAAATCATAAAGTGTCCAATCATAATAAAAAATCAGTAGTAATACTTCCCCTGATTCTGGCAACAGTACTGGTAACAGGTATGTATTTAGGAATTAAGCTTAGCAGCAAGATCAGCGAACGTTTGTTAATATATCCTCGTGTAGATAAAGTCAACAGCGTATTAAATATGATAGAAGATTCTTATGTCGACTCTGTTTCGCGAGACAAGTTGGAAAATGTAGCTATCGAATCCATATTGCAAAAATTAGATCCACATTCCGTGTACATTCCTTCGGACATGGCAGAGTCGACTAACGAGTCCCTGGAAGGGAACTTCTCTGGCATAGGTGTGCAATTTAATATACACCAGGATACGGTTATTGTAATGAGTATTATCTTGAACGGTCCCTCCGAGAAAGTTGGTTTAAAACCTGGTGACAGGATTATCAAAGTTAACGACACTCTGGTAGCTGGAGTAAAGATAACCAATGATCATATCATCAAGAAACTCAAAGGCCAGAAAGGAACCAACGTTAAAGTTTCGGTGAGGCGAAATGGTCACAAAAAACTGATCGATTTTGATATAACCCGGGATGTTATCGCCCTTAGAAGCGTTGATGCATCCTACATGATTAATTCAGAAACCGGGTATATTAAAATAAGTAAATTTGCTAAAACTACTTACGATGAATTTCTCTCTGCTGCTAAAGAATTACATAAGCAAGGAATGAAAAAGATTATCGTCGACCTGCGCGAAAACGGGGGTGGATACATGGAAACAGTTATTAAAATTGCTGACGAGTTTCTCGGTGACCATAAATTAATCGTTTACCAAAAAGGACGTTCCCGGCAACAGGTTAACTCGTTTTCTACACCGGGGGGCGAATGTTTGAACGATTCGGTAACAATATTAATTGACGAATATTCAGCCTCGGCAAGCCGAGATACTTGCCGGAGCCATCCAGGATAACGATCGTGGTTGGATCATCGGCAGGAGGAGCTTTGGGAAGGGTCTTGTCCAGGAACAATCGGTATTGCCAGGTGGGGCGCTTATCCGCCTCACTATAGCCAGGTATTACACCCCTTCAGGACGATGTATTCAAAAACCATATAAAGATGGTACGGAAGATTATTATGAAGATATTCACAGGCGTTATAAACATGGTGAAATGGTAAGGGTCGATAGTATAAAATTTATCGACTTGCTGAAATATCATACTCCTAAAGGAAGAATAGTATATGGTGGCGGAGGAATTATGCCCGATTTCTTCGTTCCTTTGGATACTGTAAGTATTTCTAATTATTATTACCAGGTGAAAGAACATGGGTTTTTATATCGCTTCGCTTTTTATTATTCTGATCTTCATCGCGATGAATTATCAAGATTTAAAACTTATAAACAGATGTTGATATACCTTAATAAACAAAACATCATTAGCCAGTTAAATGCTTACACTACTAAAAAAGGATTATCTATAAGCGCTAGCGAACCGCAAAAATCGATCAAAATTTTACAAACTGAGTTAGAAGCGTATATAGTCAGAAATTTCTTTGATACCGACGGGTTTTATCCGGTATATAATACTATTGATAACACTGTTATCAAGTCTCTCGAGGTACTTCACGCGAAATGACAACTATGCAACTAAATAGCGTAAAAATATTGATATGCATAACCATTTCAATAACAGGTGTTTTTATATCATGCGAAAAATTATTAGCCCAGAATGTTAATGTTTCCAGTCATTTTTTCCTGTAGTGTTCATAAAAAAAGGAAAAGACATACCGGTAATGCAAAAAAGGAACGTTTTTCATAAGAGAACCCATATGTAATTACAGACCTTTATAAAGCAAAACAGGGCTATCTCCCGACAGCCCTGCTCCTAACCAACAAACCTAAATTATAAAACCATACCTAAAAACCTAAAAAACTACTAACTAACTAAACTAACTATTTCTTTTAATATTTTTATTCCTTGAATTTATTTTCGCTGTTTTTAATATCCAAGTCACATTTTAAATTTTCAAATTCTATTAAATATCTTGTTTCTGAAACCCGAAACAAACATACGCCAATTATCAGTTTAAAAACATTAACGAATGTTAAAGATTGTTAAATTGTTACAGCGCTTTAGTTTAGCACTTATATTTGTCATAAAGTGCTTTTGGCATTAAACTATGAATAAAAAACGAATCACAATATTAATCGGGTTGATAAGCCTCGCTGTGCTCGGGTTGATCGCCGTGCAGGGTTACTGGTTTTACGATGCCTATAAATTGAAGCAAGAACAATTCAAACAAATAGTAATTAGCTCTATAGCGAATATTTCGAGTCACCTTCAAGAAAAAGAAACTATTGATAATATTAAGAAAGAGGTTTCAGTATTTAATGATGGTTCAAATCACTATCAGTTCGATAGCACTATAACATTGAGCCCTCCTATAAAAGATTATTCTCAACCCAAGAAATTAGCAATCAAGCCAAATGTAACAAATAGTGTTACATCGATTCATTTTAACTCGCAGGTCACGATAAATGGCGAGTATGATTTCTTCGAAGACTCCGTTTGGTTTGATCAGGAAATACCTTCGGACCTTAAAGCCAACTTGGATCGGGTAATAATATTCAGAACCAGTTGAACAATAATTTATTAAATCGCCAGGCCTTCGTAGATAAAATCGTACAAAAACTTATAAAATCAGGTAAGAAATTAGAGGACAGGGTTTCCAGAAC
>CAVYAE010000071.1:0-84737 GCA_963766305.1 uncultured Bacteroidota bacterium | reverse complement strand
ATATTTTTTAGTACTCTGTGACAATAAACCTGCATTTAAAGGCTTGGTAAGATACTCCACGCATCCTGCTTCAAGTATTTTTTCTTTTTCATCGCTGAAGGCATAGGCTGTTTGGGCAACAATAGGAATCAGGGGATTAATTTCATGTATCTCGTGAGTAACCTCATATCCGCTTTTATTTGGCAGTTGTATGTCCATTAAAATAATATCCGGAGAATATTTCCTGCAGGAATTTATAGCTTCATCTCCGTCTTTGGCCCAATGAATTTTAATTTTTGTTTTCTTTAACAAAACCTCAAGATAATGGAAGTTGGATTCCACATCCTCCACTATTAAAAGGTTTTTGTTGGACCAGTTATACGAGCCTTTGGATTTTTTATTTCCCTGTACATTTTTGTCAGTTTTAACATTCAGAATTCAAAAGGAAGAGTAAAACTGAATTTTGATCCCGATCCTGTTTCTGATTCAACATTAATCTGACCACCCATTTGTTCGACAAGCTTTTTGGAGATGGTCAGTCCCAGCCCTGTACCTCCATATAATTTTTTGTCATCCTGATGTTTATGAAAACGTTCGAAAACCTTGTCTATTTTATCTGCGGGTATACCTATTCCACTGTCCCTGACATAAACTGACAATATATTTTCTGTTAATATATCATATCCTATTTCAATAAAACCGTTTTCAGTAAATTTTAAAGCATTTCCTATTAGATTTGTGAGTACCTGACGGAATCGTATTTTATCGCAGAATATTGTAGCCTTGCTGCTATTATCCAGGCAGTTTAAGGTTAATGTTTATTTGTGATTTTTTTATTCTTATTTTTTCTTCCTGGTAGTACCTGTGAATTTCTTCTAGCAAGGCATTAAGGTTATGCACGGCAGGGTGAATATTAAGCTGACCCGCTTCAATAATCGATATTATCGATAATATCGTCTATAAGTTTAAGTAAGGTATCCCCGCTGCCTTTAATTATGTTGGCAAACTCCTGTTTCTCCTCCATGTTAAATTCTTCATGCAGCAACATATCCGAAAAGCCTATTATGGCGTTCATGGAGAGTACGTATTTCATGTGACATGTTGGCTAAAAACGCAGATTTAAGCTTATCGGCTTCTTCGGCTTTTTCTTTGGCCTTTCGAAGGTTTTCCTCTCTTAGGATGCGATCGGAAATATCCCGTACAAAAGCAAATGCATATTCCTTGTTTTCATGAAATATATAATTGAGTATCAAATCGACAGGAAATTCAGATTCATCTTTCTTTCTGAACCGGGTTTCCCAGGGAGAGCGACAAGTCCTGTTTGGCAATATCCCAAAAATCTTTCCAGTCTGTAATGGAGAATTTAGGTATTATATCTATTATTTTCCTGGACAACAGTTCATTTTTAGAGAATCCCAGGGTGTTGCACGCCGATAAATTTACATATACAAAACTCCCTTGTGAATCGATCCAAAATATAGGGTCGGCTGCCTGTTCAATTGAAAACTGGGTCAGATGCAGTTCAGCGGTTCTTTCTTTTACGCGTAAATCGAGCTCTTCATTAACTTTGGCAATATTTTTACGCTTATTTTCAATTAACTTATTCTGACGGAATAAACCTATGGCCATCACCAAAATCAATACAATGCCAATAGCAAACAGGTAAATGTTAAACTTTTGACGTTTCACAAGTTCTATATTCTTATTTAGTAATTCCGTAATTTCCTTTAACTCCTGTTTGTTTTTATTTGATTCGTACTTAGCCTGCAGTTCGGCAATTCTGGAGTTTTTTCTTTGTTTAACACCGAGTCATTTACTGTTTGAAATAACCTGTAATAATTTAATGCAGTTTTATAATCATTCTCCTGACTATACAATTCCGATAGGTTTAAATATGAATCTTTCAGGAGTATCCATGATTTTATTTCCTTAGAAAGTTTAACAGATCGCTGCAGATAAGAATATGATTTTGAATAATCTTGCTTTCAATTTCATATTTCCCCAGATAGTTGCAGCATTCAACCACGCCCCAGGTGTAATTGTAATGTTCAAATGTGGTTAAAGCTTTATCAGCCAAATTTATAGCTTTATTTAAATTGCCTGTATTATGATAAATTTCTCCTTTTATAAGCTCCACATAAGCTGATTTTCTTATAACATGCAATGAATCAAATAGTACTTTAGCAGAATCTAAATAATAAATTGCATCAGTATTCTTTTTCAGGAGCCGGTATACTTCCCCCAGGCGAAAATAAAGGTCGGATAATATTTCCGGATCATTAATAGAAGAAAAATAGGTCAGCGACTTCTTCAAATATGACAGTGCCCTGAAATTATCGCCCATAACAGAATATAAAGCACCAATGTTATTGTATACTCTTGCAATACCCTTTTTATTTCCGGTAAATTCAAAGGTATAAAGAGCAGTTTGAAAATATTGCAATGCTTTGTCATAATCGGTGGTATACCAATAGGTATTACCAATTTTTAATGAGGACAGGGCAAATCCATTATCGTTGTGCAGTTCTTTATAAAGTTTATTTGAGCTGTTATAATATACTCTGGCAGTATCATTTTTGTTTAAAACGTAAAAAACATCACCTATTAAAAGATCGATATCGGCAATATCGGATTCTTTATTTTGCCTGGTATAGATTTCCACCGAGGTATGATAAAAAGGCAAAGCAAGATCCTGATAATTGAGTTTACAATAAATATCACCAATTATTTTAAGGGATTTAGCTTCGGATAAGAGATCATGGTTGCGTCGCGACAAATCTAGTGCCGCTTCAGCGTATTTTAAACTTCGTTCGGGAGTTTTATAATATACCTTGGTAGCAAGGCCAAGCAGTATGTCTATATTGTTGATTTTATAAGCCTGGTTTGTGCTGTCGGCTGCTGCATTATTTTTTACTGAGGAGAAGCCCGGCTGGTAAGTAAAATTTTGTATTATTACTAAAAAAAAGAAAAAATACCGTTTCATTATTTTTTAACCTAGTGCATCAAAATATATTGATAAATATTATAAAATTATAATAATTAATTGACAATATCATTAATGTTTGTTTATGTATTGTTTTATTAAATATAAAATTATATAAAGTATATTAATTTAAGTTAAAATGCAATTGGCTTAATGTTAAATAAACATTGATGAAAGTAAAAATTACTAAAAAGCATATAATCATGTATTATAATATAATACAATAATCAATTCTACTAATAAATTAAATATTTAGAACAATTATATATACTACATTACATTACAGTTTTATTAAATAATTGTTAATATTATTTATACTTTATTATAAATTATTATTAAATTAGGTGGCTGATTTGATTACTAACTTAAATGTTTTTTGATATGAATATTACATTCAATGAGCTCAGGAAAATTAAGGATCACCTGCCTGCAGGCAGCATGAAATCAATTGCTGAAAAATTAAATGTTACAGAAGATACTGTTAGAAATTATTTTGGAGCCACTAATTATAAAAGTGGTGATTGTGTTGGTATTCATCTGGAACAAGGGCCTGACGGAGGCATTGTATCATTGGATGACACAACAATTCTTGAAATGGCAAAATCGATAATCCAGACAGAGGTTCATCAGGTGAACTAAACAAATGAGCAGGTAACTAAAACCTGCTCATTTTTTTTCCTGGTTAATCAGGTTTAAATATTGAATCCTCAATTCCTTCGTTAACTTTAATTGACTCATTTTCAATATCTATAACCTGAGAAGCTGTTCGTTGAATTAGTTTTTTAGGAAATTTTATTCCTCCCGCCTCAATATAATTTACATAATCAGTTATTTGCGTAACAGGCCCCTCAGGAGAGTTCAAAACACTTTCGGATCGTATTTTAAGCCCGTTGTTTACTGAAAAATAATCTATGACGGAGTTTCCTCCTGGGGAAGTAATTTCAACCCGATACGCCCGGGTGGTGTCAACAGAAGTAATATCCAGTAGTTTTATGTTATATCCCATTTTCCTGTAATGCAATTCAGGAAAAGGATCGGCGTCAACAGTTAATTTTTCCTTTTCATTATCATTTAATTCATGGCTACCCTGTATGTCCCATACTTTAACATTTCCTGCATTGAATATTTCTTTCTGAAATGTTTGTCCGTTCATTAGAACTTCTGATTTGTACTTATCAGGGAGCTTATAAAACAGATTAAAATTTAGCAGGTTGCCCTGTATGTTTATCGTGGCTTTCAGAGTCAGGTCTTTTATTTTATTAATATTCCGGTCCCCGCCAATGGCTTTTATATAATTATCAAGTATTTCCTGAGCACTAATTCCCTCAGGTATTTTATATGCTGAATGCAATGAATCGCATGGATCTGCATTTACATCCAATAACTGGATATTGGCGGTAGTATTTAATTTGGCTATTTTATCCGATAAAGATGAATATTTACCTACTATTACAATTATTGTATTATCCGGTTTAATATATTTAAGAGCTGTATTTCTTACATCTTCAGGTGTAACAGCATCTATATTTTTTAAGTAGTTGTGATAAAAGTCGTTATTAAGATTGTATCTTTCCGTATTAACTGCCATGTTAGCTATAGTCCTTGGGTTTTCAAGCGTTAATGCAAAGCTGCCCTCAAGGAAGTTTTTAGATCCCCTCAATTCGGACAATGAAACCTTATCATTTCTTATCCTGTTCATTTCATTTAAAATTTCATGAACAGAACTGTCAGTTACTTCAGTTTTTACTGTAGTGCTTATTTTAAAGCAACTTACCAAAGGATGTATTATAAAACTTGAGTATACACTGCCTGCCCAGGCATGTTTTTCGCACAGATTATCAAATAACCTCGATTCACCGCCGCTCAGGATGGTATTGGTGACACGGGCTTTAATATAATCTGTGTCCGATAAATTTAGGGAAACCGGATAACCAATCTGAACAACCGACCTGACGGCCTGCGGCCTGTCAACAAAATATATCCTGCCTGATTCAGGTTCCTTTGGAGTTTCATATTTACTTAACTCAACTTCTTTTTTCTGCCACCTGCCAAAGTACTTTTCGGCCAGGGTACGTGCTTCTGAAGGTGTTATATCTCCGGTTATTGTCAGGCATGCAATGCCGGGGTTAAAGTACTTGTTGTAATAATCTGTGCACATTTGAAGGGTAACTCTTCTAACAGATTTTTCAGTTTTGAATTCTCCGTAAGGGTTATTCCTACCAAATACCATGGCATTGAAAACATTTGAAGCAATTGTGGACTGATTGGCCGCCTCTCCTGCCACATCAGAAAGTATTTGTTCACTTTTTTTCCCGAATTCTTCCCGGGTAAATACAGAGTTTATTGTAATATCTGACAATATTTCAAGAAGTTTATCAGTATGTTTTATTAATGATGATGCATATATTTCGTTTGTGCCGGCGGAGAGCTCCGCTCCAATAAAATCGATATCCCCAGATATTTCTTCCTTTGTATGTGAAGTGGTGCCTGTGCCCAACATTGAACAGGTTATATCTGCCACTCCGGCATAACTTCCTTCCTGCCGGGGATCCATAATCAGGGAGACAGTAAAGGATATTTTTGGTATATTGTGATTTTCAACCACTAAAACCCTTAATCCGTTGTCCAGCATAAATTTAACGGGAGTAGCAAGGTTGACAACGGGAGCCTGGTCAGCCTGTGGCATTTTAGTCCTGTCGACCTGGGCATTTAAATTGGTGAAAATTATTAGATATAATAACAGATGAATCTTATGCATACTAAAAAAATTTTAATTTAAGATTCCGGATTTTGGATTCACTTCAATGTTTCGGGTAAGTAATATAGCACCAGCCTGTTTTCAGGTGTAAGATATTTCCTGGCTGCCTTAAGTAAATCTTCAGGTGTAATTGAATTAAAGAGGTCCATTTCCTTATTAATGAGTTCAGTATTTTTAAAGTATATATAATATTCTGCCAGGGATGATGCAATACCTTCCATCGTTGAGTTTCTGGTATAAAAGTCATATTCGGTTTTATTTTTTATTTTTTGAAAATCATGATCAGTTATTCCTTTTGTTTTAGCTTCTTCTATTTTACTATTCATAGCATTGTCAAGATCTTCTGCTTTAACACCTATATTTGAGATAGAATAGATTATGAACAAACCTGATTTTTCAAGGTTTAAAGGTATGGCACCCACCTGCATGGCCAGCTGTTGTTCTTCCACAAGTGATTTAAAAACCAATGAATTTTCGCCCTCAGTGAGCCATTTTTGAATCAGCTCCATGGCGCAGGCATCCTTTGTTCCTGCAGGTGCAGTATGATAAGCATAAAAAATAGCCGGCAGCTGAACATTATCGTAAACTGTTTTTCTTATTTCACCCTCATTTTCAGGAGTTTTTGAAAATGAACCGGAGATATTGATTTTTCCTTTCGGAATATCTTCAAAATATTTTTTAACCAGCCTCTCTGCCTTTTCGGGTTGAATATCCCCCGTTATAACCAACACGGCATTATCCGGCACATAGTATTTTTTATAAAAATCAGTAAACTCCGAATAACCAGCTACATTAACATATTGATCTTCTCCTGCAGGTGTCCATTTGTAAGAGCTGTCCCTGAAGGCGTTTTTCATTATTTCATTTAAACACCGGCCATAAGGAGTGTTTTCAAAACTTTCCCGGTTCTCTTCTTTTATAATCTGTCTTTGGGTTTCAATTCCCGTACTATCTGTTTTAAGATGCAGCATACGTTCTGATTCCAGCCATAGTGCAAGCTCCAGCTGATTGGAGGACAGGTTTTCGTGAAATTCAGTAATGTCAAATGTGGCAGACCCATTGGCAT
Source organism: uncultured Bacteroidota bacterium (assembly GCA_963766305.1). Classification (GTDB taxonomy): domain Bacteria; phylum Bacteroidota; class Bacteroidia; order Bacteroidales; family JAAUTT01; genus JAAUTT01. Next base: position 77,951 of record CAVYAE010000071.1, on the reverse strand, counting down.
TGCCGCCGGCATCATGTACTATTTTAATATATTCTCCCCGTTTAATATTATCTGTTCCTTCGAACATAAGATGTTCAAAAAAATGAGCAAATCCATTATGACCGGAAGTTTCATCTTTTGAACCTACATGATATATAACACGAACTGAAATTACAGGTAAGGAATTATCCTGATGAAGAATAACGTGAAGGCCATTTGTCAGACCGAATTCCGAAAATTTAAAGTTTGTCTGCTGGGCAAAACAATTACAGGAGGCTAATAATAAGTATAAAATACAGCTTTTATAGCTCATGCAACCCGGGAATTTTATATTTTTGATTTAAAAGCAACTCCTCACTATACCTCAATTTTCAAAAACGGATCTATTACGTTTAATAAGTCCTTTTGTTTTATTGGTTTGGTGAGAAAAGCATTACATCCTGCCTGGAGCGATTTAAGATGTTCCTCTTCAAATGCAAAGGCAGTTTGTATAATAATGGGTACCTGCCGGTTTATTTTTCTAATTTCGGCAGTTACTTCAAAACCATCCATTCCAGGCATTTTAATATCCAGAAGGATCAAATCTACTTTTGTAATACTTAGAAATTTACTTAATGTTTCTGTACCTGTATTGGCATGTATAAGAGTTACCTTTGTCTTGGATAACATTACTTCGAGCAGCCGAAAATTTATTAATTCATCTTCACCTACCAGAATTACTTTACCTTGCCACAAATAATCTGGTGTAGCATTTTCCACAACAATGAAATTCAATAAGTTGGCGATATAAAATTAACTTCAATAAAGCAAAGATAGTATAAAAGAAATAATTATTCTATTCCCTTACTTCAATTTTACTTAAAAATGAACGTGCTATGTTTAATAATGTTTTATTTATGGGTTTTGTAACATAATCATTACAACCTGCCTGGAAACAACGTAATTTTTCATCCTGTGAAGGGAAGTTTGTAAGGGCAATTACAGGAAGAAAGGGATACATGGCTTTGATTACATTTATAACTTTAAAACCATCCATGTCCGGCATTTTAATATCCAGAAGGATTAAATTTATAAATTTATTTTTCAGACAAATTTCAATTGCTTCCTTACCATTTTTTGCATGAATAATTTTTGCTTTTGTAGTTTTAAAAGATTCGTACAACAAGTTAAAATTTAATTGTTCCTTTTCAGCAATTAAAATTTGTTTATCAGTAAAAATATCGGGCAATTCAATTCCTTTATTGACAGTTAACTGGGTTAACTCGTAGTCATTATAAGGTTTATAAGGCAAGGTAAAATAAAAAGATGAACCCTGTCCCGGTTCTGATTCCACCCAAATATCTCCCTTCATAAGTTTTATAAGGTTCCTGGTTATTGCCAGACCCAGTCCTGTGCCGCCATATTGTTTGGATGTACTTTCATCAGCCTGGCGGAAGCGGTCGAAAATTATAAACTTATTTTCCTGAGACAAGCCTATACCTGTATCTTTTACAAAAAACTTCAGACTGGAGGGAAATTCAGTGGTATATCCAAATTCTATGTACCCTTTTTGAGTGAATTTAATGGCGTTAACCAGTAAGATATTGATGATCTGCCGTAAACGTGTAATATCTACATAAATTAAAGTATCCAGTTTATTTTCCGGAAGAGTCAAAATCAGCTGAATATTTTTTGATTTCAGATGATCAATTTTATTTTTAAAATGATCGTGCTCCTCCTGTAAAACACCGTCAAGGTAACAGGGTTTTTCATCTATAGACAGCTGATTAGCTTCTATTTTAGCAATATCAAGAATATCATCAAATAATTTTAATAAAATATTGGCATTTTCATTTATAAGTTCAATGTATTCTTTACGCTGATCATAAGACAAATCCTCTTCGTTTAATAAATTTGCCAAACCCAGAATACCGTTCATGGGAGTGCGTATTTCGTGAGAAATGTTTGCTAAAAAAGCTGTTTTAAGACGATCCGATTCCTCAGCTTTATTTTTAGCACGAATTAATTCTTCTTCTGCTCTTTTACGTTCTTCAACATCCCTGGCAAGCAAGATATTATTATAGCCAAGGGAAGAAATATCCCTGGCCATTATCCACAAAAAGTTAATTATTTTATTAAAATGGTCTAATTTAACAAAATGAGTGTTCCTGTAAGCTTCAATAAATTCTGATTTATCTATTCCATATTTTAATGCAGTTTCCAGGATATGTTTTTCTTCAATACTTTTGTTTAAACCCAGGCCAACCATCCAGTTTGCAATATGTTTACCGGCAACGATAATAGGGGCACCTGTCTCAATAAAACCACAACTTAAACATTTTGCCGAATAAGGTTTTAAGGTTTCACGGACTTTATTGCCAATATTTTTATCTGATAACTGGCACAAGGCACCTCCAGTTTTTGTATTCCTAATTATATTACATATAGGAGTAAAATTACTTGGTATGGTTACCGGCTTTCCTTCAATATCTGTTATAACAGATGAAATGTTATGCGATAAGGCAAAAGCATCCTGAATTATTTGAAGCTGTTCTGTATCAAAAATATCTGTTAAATTAAAATCGTCAGCCAGTTTTTTAGAGGATAAATTAAAATCTATAGTTGCTTTGGGGTTATTTTTATTTGGGGTATCTTCGTTCATCCTAAAATAATATTTATGTAGAATTATTTATCCATAAGGATTTAACTTTTTATGCTGTCTTAATTATTTGACTGCTAATAAACGAAGTAAAGTATTAACCTCAAAAGGAAAATCAGTTTATTTATTAAGAAATCCTAAACTTTATAAACAATATACTTAGCTTAATTTGAGGATTGTTATAAATGATTTATTATTTAAATGAATAATATACTTAAACAAAAGATTAAAATTAAAATAAAGTCAATATTAAAATACCTGTTAATAATTGCCGGAACAGTTTTTCTTTTAGTTTTATTGACTGCCCTTGTCATTGAATATATTTATAAGGATAAGATTATAAAATTTAGCGTAGATGAATTGAACAAACAGGTAAATGTACCTGTCAATGTAAGGAACATCGGGTTTACATTTTTTACAACTTTTCCAAACTTTTCAGTTGAATTGGATAATGTGGTAATTAAGGAATCAAAATCAGGTGAATCAGCTTCAAATTTAAATTTGGGTAAAGATACCCTTTTAAAAGCAGAAAAGGTGTATTTTCTGTTCAATCCCATAAAGCTTTTAACCGGAGATTATGAAATAAAACTTCTAAAGGTTTATAACGGGTTTATAAGACTTAAGGTCTATAAATCGGGGATTAACAATTTCAATATTTTTAAAAAACAAACCAATCCTCAGCAAAGCGCCGGGACTAATCTGAACTTTGATAATATTTTATTTTCAAACATAGGATTTTATTATTCCGACAGCCAAAGTGACTTCCAGTGTGCCGGTTTAACGGGTAAACTAATGGTGGCAGCTGACATTTGCCATGACAGCACACTTATTAAACTGGATGGAGGTATGAAAATTATAAATTTAACTGTTGGCACGGTATCGTATATCACAGATAAAACAATCGAAATTACTTCTACTGTCAATATATTAAAGGATACTTATCAATTCAGCTTATCAAAAGTTAATTTACAAGGAGTTAATTTTTCAACATATGGTATTTATAATTCCGGAACAAGCCCTAAAATAAATTTGGAGTTTGAAAGTAACAAAATAAATGTCCCGGATTTAATAGGTTTATTACCAGGGAAATTTACTGATAATTTTAATTATTATTCAAAAGGTATAATTTCTGTAAAGGGAACAATAAAAGGATCTTTCAGTCGGGAAAAAACCCCAGATATTAATTTGAAATTTAAGGTTACTAATGCTGCTTTAATTCAGAGAAAGACAAATATAAAACTATCTGATATAAATCTGCAGGGCGGTTATATAAAAAACCACTTTAATGATGACATTCTCACTCTGAACTCATTTTCAGGAAAGCTGGGAAAGGGAATACTGCGGGGGAATGTGGTTATAAGGAATATTGATGAACCTATAATTAACATAACCTTATATAATAAATTAAATTTGAATGATATAAAAACATTTTTAAATATTGAAAATATAGAAACCTTAAAAGGGTGGGCGGAGAGCAATATTATTATCAATGGACACCTTCCATCATTTAAAACTGTAAAATTATCTGATTTATCAGTATTAAATTATTCAGGGAGCATAAATATTACCGACGGCTCTGTTAAAATAAAAAATACTGAATATGATATATCAAATGTAAACGGAGTAATAAATTTACAACGCGATATTGAATTAAAAAATCTGGTTCTGAAATTGCACGATAATGATTTTAAAATTAACGGCACATTAATTAACGGTATATCATACATATTTGGTGCCGATAATAATGCTGTGCTTAAAGCTGACATATATTCGGTCAACCTTGACCTGTCCAACTATTTTATAAGTAATACAGATGTCAGGCCTGCTAAAGCCGCCTATTCAAGGCAATTACTGTTTCCTGAAAATATATCACTTGATGTAAAACTTTCCATAAATAATTTTAAGTTGCTCAAATTTAATGCTAAATGGATTTCATGTAACATAAATTATAAGCCAACCATATTTACAATAAAGTCAGTATCATTTGAATCAATGTATGGCGACATTTCCGGAAATGGTTTAATTGTGCAGGATATAGATAAAAATTTTATAACTAAATGTCAGCTTGAATTATCAGATATTGATATAAACCTTATGTTTAATGAATTTAATAATTTTACCCAGAATATTATTACTTACAATAACTTAAGTGGTAAATTGAGTGGAAATATAAATTTATCCATTCAATGGAATAATAATCTGCTGTTAGATAATGACAAGTTATTTGTTGATGGTGACATAAATATTTCCAACGGGCAGTTAATCGATTTCAGTTACGCAAAAGCTTTGTCAAAGTTTATATCTATGGATGAACTAAAAACTATTTCCTTCAAAACCTTGAAAAACAGAATTACAGTAAAGGATAATAAGGTTAACATTCCCCAAATGGATATTTATTCCTCTGCTTTTAATATAAAAGCTTCAGGTATACACAGTTTTGACAATCATTATAACTACAAGGTGAAAATATTGTTGTCCGATATTTTATGGGGAAAAGCCAAAAGGCATAAAAAGGAAAATGAAGAATTTGGTATTGTTGAGGACGACGGTTTGGGGAAGACAACCATTCCTTTGTCAATAAAAGGGTTCAACACCGATTTTAAGATTTCCTACGATTCAAAGGAAGCCTTTGACATGTTTAAAACGACACTTGTTAACCAGCGCACAGAAATGAAGGAGGCGCTGAATAACGAATTTGGATGGTATAAAAATGACACCACCGTTAAAAGGGAAAAGCTCGCCAAGAAACAGCAGATCAGGGTGAGCTGGGATGATGATACCACCGCTGTGGATAACATCCCTAAACCTGCAGTTAAAAAGAAAAAAACTAAGAAGGATGATGATGTGAAAGTGGAATGGAATGATGATAAATAATTTGAAAATGTGAATATGTGATTGGATAATGAATAATTACTGATGACTATTTATAAATAAATGATTAAACAAATAAACAATCATAACAGGTGGAGATATACATCGTAAAACAGCACTGGAAATTGTTTCTGCTTGTAGCTGCTACTTTGATAGGGCTTGGGTCTGTTTTATATACTCATCATCTTGTAACCAAGCTTTCAGTCGAAGAACGTAAAAAAGTAGAGCTGTGGGCCGAAGCAACACAACTTTTGTCACTTACCTCACCCAATACGGATTTAAATTTTATGTTTAAGGTGATAGAGAACAATAATACTGTCCCTGCAATTTTATGTGATAATAATAATCAGATTATCGCTTCCAGGAACCTTGACAGCATCAGCTCCTTAAAAAAGGAATTCCTTTTGAAGGAGCTGGATAAAATGAAAAGGAAACATGCTCCTATAATTATTAATTTGGAACATGGCCAGCATAATTACATCTACTACGACGATTCTATATTAATAAAACAGCTTACATATTACCCCTTTATACAATTTATAGTTGTTGGTGTTTTCATAATACTGTCTTACATGGCTTTCAATGCTTCAAGAAAAGCAGAGCAGAACCATGTATGGCTTGGCCTGTCAAGAGAAACTGCACATCAGCTGGGTACACCCACCTCTTCATTAATGGCCTGGGTTGAACTATTAAAAGACAAGATAGAAGTGAAGGATATTATCGATGAACTGGAAAAAGACGTTAACCGGTTAAGTATTATCACAGAGCGGTTTTCAAAAATGGGATCAAAGCCTAAATTTGAAATTGTGGATTTAAAAAATATACTGGAAGAAGTTATTTTATATATGAAAAACAGAACTCCGGTAACAGTTGATTTTAGCTTATCAGTTACTACTCCTGTCTATATATGGATAAATCCTCAGCTATTCACCTGGGTGATTGAGAACCTTTTAAAAAACAGTCTCGATGCAGTTAAAAATGAAGGGATTATAAAGATTAAGGTGCATGAAAATAACAAGAAGGTTTATATTGATATAATTGATAATGGAATAGGTATAGCAAAGAGTAACATAAAGAGGGTGTTTAAGCCTGGTTTTACAACCAAGTCCAGAGGCTGGGGTCTGGGATTGTCTTTATCAAAAAGAATTATTGAGAATTTCCATCATGGCAGTATTTTTGTATTACAATCTGAACCAAATGCAGGCACTACTTTCCGGATTATATTGTCAGCCACGAAAAGGTAGAAAAACAATGACCAATGATTGAAAAAGACAAAATAGAAATACTGGCACCGGCAGGTTCATGGGAATCGCTCGTGGTTGCATTGAAATCGGGTGCAAACGCCATTTATTTTGGTATCGGCAAACTTAATATGCGCTCAAAATCGACAGTTAATTTTACCCTTGACGATTTGCCCAAAATAGTTGGTCTTTGCTCCTCGTACAATGTGAAAACATATATGACAGTCAATACTGTTATTTACGATGACGACCTGGTGTTAATGAGGAATTTGGTAAATACTGCAAAGATTAATAATGTAAATGCCATAATAGCCTCAGATATTGCAGTAATTGAATATGCTAATTCTGTTGGTGTAGAAGTCCATATCTCAACCCAGCTTAATGTTTCAAATACTGAAGCAGTAAAGTTTTTCTCCAGGTATGCTGATGTTATGGTACTTGCCAGGGAACTGACCCTGGAACAGATACAGGAAATTTCTGAAGCAATTCATGCATCCAACATTCGAGGTCCGTCCGGAGATTTTGTCAGGCTGGAATTATTTGTACACGGTGCCTTGTGCATGGCTATAGCAGGCAAATGTTACCTTAGCCTGCACAGTTATAATAAATCGGCAAACTGCGGCAGCTGTCTTCAGATGTGCAGACGATCCTATATTGTAACAGATAAGGAAACAAACATGGAGTATGAAATAGACAATCATTATATCATGTCGCCAAAGGATTTATGTACCATTGGCTTTTTGGATCAGATATTAAATGCCGGCGTCGGTGTTTTGAAAATTGAAGGGCGGGCACGTCCGCCTGATTATGTCAAAACGGTGGTTGAAGCCTATAAGCAGGCAGTAGATTCAATTTATGACCATACCTATAACAGGGATAAAATTACCAGGTGGGAAGAATCGTTATCTACTGTATTCAACAGAGGATTCTGGGATGGATATTATCTGGGCAAAACCCTGGGTGAATGGAGCGGTTCATATGGTTCCAAAGCAACTAAAACCAAAGTATATATTGGAAAAGGGATGAACTATTTCAGCGATTTAAAAGTTGCAGAGTTTTTAGTGGAGGCTGGTTCGGTTAATGAGGGGGATAAGATAATTATTACTGGACCTACCACTGGTATGGTTGAAAGTGAGTTAAAGGAAATAAGGGTTAATTTATTGCCGGTTACCAAAGCTGAAAAAGGCGACAGATTTTCTATAAAACTCGAAAACCAGATCCGCCGTTCCGATAAACTTTATAAGGTCATAGATAGTAAATAAATTAATTACTATGTTTTGATTATCAGTATTAGATTTTTATAATGGTGATCAGTTTAAAGAGGTTCGGAGAAGTACTTTATCAAAATCTTTTTAATTGCTTCCATTTTTGTTGGTTTGGTAATATAGCCATCCATCCCAAAGGATATGGCTTTATTTTTACCTTCTTTGGTGGCATTGGCAGTCATAGCTATGATAGGCGATTTAAATCCCTTTATCCTCAGTTCTTTGGTAGCCTGTACCCCATCTTTTTCAGGCATCATAATATCCATAAATACAATATCGTAGTTTCTCGACATCGCCTCCTTAACAGCTTCATTACCATTAGCAACCAGTGCAATTTCATATCCCAGATTTTTAAATATGGTTTTTGCTACCTTTTGGTTTATCATATTATCTTCTGCAACCAATATATTAATTGATTTCCTTATTTTATTAAGCTTGGCAGGTATTCCTGCATCAGGCTCTATAGATTTAAAATTGTTTTGAATAAGATCGAAGATCTCAGATGATTCATACGGCTTAATAAGGTAGTAATCGACATCAAGCCTGCGGGCCCTGATATAATTACCAATTATATCATTACTGCTGATGAGGATGCATATAAAATGATTTAAAAGTCCTTTGTCGTGTAATAATTTTGCAATTCTGAATCCGTCGAAATTTAAACTGTCAACAATAATTAACAATTGGAAATTTTTCCCGTCAATTTTTAACTTGGCAAATAATTCGTGATTTCCATTTTCATGCAGTTCATATTTTTCAAACCTTATTCCGAAATTATCAAAATAGGTGTATATGGGTTCATTGTCTTTTGCAGAAGGTGTTATAATTAAAGCATTTATCTGAGAATATTCGGTAATATTACTTAAATTAATGTTTTTTGGAAGCATTTCGTTAGAATACACTTCAATGGTAAAGGTAAATTTAGACCCTGGAAAAGCAGGATTTTCAGAGATGGAAGAAGGACTTTCCGCCCAAATTTCCCCGCCCATCAGTTCCACCAGTTGTTTACTTATAGTTGTACCCAGACCCGTACCTCCATATTTACGTGTAGTCGATCCTTCAACCTGAATATATGAAGAAAATATGGTATCTATTTTATCCTTTGGAATACCTATACCGGTATCTTCTATTGTAAACTGCAGGGTGAGATGACCTGAATACGATTCAAGAAGTTCAATACGGATATGTATTTCTCCTTCCTGTGTAAATTTAATGGCATTGCTCATCAGGTTTGTTGTTACCTGACGCAGTCTGAAAGGATCGCCAATAATATTATTTGGTACATCCGGAGCTATTTCTGTTACTATCTTCAGGCGCTTGTGCTCAGCCATGGGTTTAAACAGTTCGCGCACAAGATTAATTTCATCGGAAATTTTAAATGGAATTTCTTCAAGCATCATTTTCCCTGCCTCAACTTTTGAAAAATCTAGGATGTCGTTAATGATTGTCAATAACAGATCTGATGATTTTTTAATTATCTCAGCGAACTCTTTTTGCTCCGGTGTCAGAGTTTGTCTTAGCAGTGCATCTGCCATGCCGACAATTCCATTCATCGGAGTTCTTATTTCATGACTCATCTTCGCAAGGAAATCACTCTTGGCAAGATTGGCGGCAGCTTCCAGTTTACGGGCTTTTTCAATAGGCGTTACATCTATAAAAGCTTCAATAATCAATTGTTCCTCACTTAAATTGAATGGAATGTCCTTTTTATATATGGTTATTTCTGATCCTTCTTTTTCAAAGGCATAGAAATGACTGGTATCATATGCAGTATCGGGCTTAACCTTATTCCAGAAATTTGATTGAATTATCATCTCCGATACATTTCTTCCAACTGCACCTTCAGAATTTTTACCAAACAGTAATTCAGATGCGGTATTATTAATATGAATTATAGTTTTATCCTGATTCAGAATCATAACTCCTATTGGAATAGAGTTGAAAATCTTCATCATACTTGCTTCTGCTTCAAACCCTTTTTTAATTTCCTTGTCTTTTTCCTTTAATTTAACAGATACATAGTATAACAGAAAGCCTATCAATACCAGGAAGATTATAAAACTAATGAAATTACGGACAAGGATGGGTGCAATTAACTGATCAATATCTAAAGAAAAGGCCAGAATAAATTGAATATTGGCAAAATGTAATTTATAAAGTGCAGTATTTAAAGTTATTTTACCACTACTTGTTGTACATGAGCTCTTAAAAAAACCAGTTGTTTGCAATAAATTTTTAGTAAATAAAACGGAATCTTTTATCTGACGGCTTGAATTTGAGTATATCAATTTTCCTGATGTGTCACATACCTCCTGAAAATATAAAGGATTTTCCTGGTAGTCTTTTAATAATAAGTCAAGATAATTAAATGGGTTTATTGTAATAATAAGGTTTGCGATTAACTTATTATCTTCAAATACAGGATAGTTTATATACGTCTGATCTTCATCGGTTATTAATGTCTCTTTTTTAATTAATTGATGCTGACTATGTGTGGTATAAAAATTATGCATAAAAATTTCCTTGTCTTTATCAAGGCTAAAAGAATGATCTACAGTATCATAAATAGAAATACCGGATATAAGGTTTGGATAAGATGCAAATAATAATTTTAAATTCTCTATAGGTTCGTTGTCTTTACCCTGACTTCCAATAATTTTAGTTATACAACCCGATAAAATAATTTTTCTGATTTTACCTTCAAATTCTTTATCTGTTTTTCCAAGAACTGAAACGCAATTCTTACCCTGAATGAGAATCCTGTTTCTGTAATTATTGATTTGTTCATTTTTTTCTTCCTGAAAAATAAATACTTGTACGCACAATATTATTACAACAATTGCAATAAATACCCGGTAAATTTTCTTCATTAGTAGATAGGTTTATTTAAAAGACAATCACTTGTCCATATAAATATACTAGATTTATATATAATATCAAACTTCACCTGTATTTTGAATTCATATCTTCCATAATACTAACATAACTTGCATATCTGCTGTAACTTATTACATTACTTTCAACACCTTTCTTAACCGCACAATTTGGTTCCTCTAAATGCAGACAATTATTATATTGACAGGAAGAAGATAATTTGAATATTTCGGGAAAATGATGAAATATTTCCCTGCGGTCAATATTGATTATTCCAAAACCTTTAATTCCAGGAGTGTCAATTATATATCCATCGTCATCTAAGGAAATCATCTCAGCAAAAGTGGTGGTATGTTTCCCTTTTTGATGATAATCGGATATATTGCCGGTTTTTCTCTTTACTGAAGGACATATGGCATTGATTAAAGATGATTTACCAACACCTGAATAACCGGATAAAACACTAACCTTATTTTGTAAATAAGAATATAAAACATTAATATTTAAATTTGTAACCACAGATGTTTCAATAACTTTATAACCTATTGGTTCATAAATCTCATGAATATAAGATATTAAATCTTTAAGAGTATCTTTATACAGGTCAACCTTATTTATAACTATAATCACAGGAACCTGGTATGCTTCGGCAATAACAAGAAAACGGTCTGCAAATTCAAGTGGTGTTTCGGGATAGGCAAGGGTAATTATTAAAACAGCAATATCTATATTTGCTGCAATAATATTCGATTGTTTTGAGAGATTGGTTGATTTTCGTATTAAGTAATTTTTCCTGTCGGCTATGTCAGTTATTAATCCGGAATTATCTGGCGATAATTCATATATAACCCAGTCTCCTGCACATACCGGATTGGTACTTTTAAATCCGGATGTTCTTAATTTACCCTTGATGGTGCAGTGTATTATTTCCCCTGATTCGGATTTAACAGAATAACTGCTGCCGGTAGATTTTAATACTAATCCTTTATTCAATTTACATATTTAAAGATTCAATATTAATAATTATTTTTAGCAAAAGAAATTTATGATAACAAAGATATTCTCATACAATATTAATGGGTTAAGGGCAGCGGTAACCAAGGGATTTGACAGGTGGCTTGCCTCCTCCGGCTGTGATATAATTTGTCTGCAGGAAATTAAAGCAACTCCCGATCAGCTCGACATGTCTTATTTTGAAAAAGAAGGGTATATGCATTATTGGTACCCTGCAGAAAAGAAAGGATACAGCGGTACGGCATTATTTACAAAAATTAAACCTGAGCTTGTAAAGTATGGATTTGGTATCAGGGAATTTGATAGTGAAGGAAGAACAATACGCAGCGACTTTGGCGATATTACCCATATAACTGCATATTTTCCCTCAGGCACAACAGGAGACATAAGGCAGACTTTTAAAATGGATTTTCTCCGGTCTTTTACGGCTTATATCAATGAACTTAAAAAAGAAAGGCCCAACCTTATTATTTCAGGAGATATGAATATCGCCCATAAGGATATTGATATTAATTATCCTTCCAAACATCAGAATTCATCAGGATTTTTACCTGAGGAACGGGAATGGGTTGATCAGTTCCTTTCCTCGGGATTTGTTGATTCCTTCAGAGTTTTTAATAATCAGCCACAACAGTATTCATGGTGGACATACAGGGCACAGGCCAGAGCCAAAAACCTGGGATGGAGGATAGATTATCATTTTGTGTCAAATGAATTATCCGGCAGGTTACGCTCGGCCTCTATCCTTCAGGATGTAATACATTCGGACCATTGTCCGGTAGTTGTGGAAATCGAATTTTAACCTTTATATGAACAAAATAGATATTATTATAATTGTGGTTTTACTTTGGGGAGCTATAAATGGTTTTATCAAAGGCTTTCTTAATCAATGCCTGACCCTGGTGGCTTTGTTACTGGGAGTGTGGGGCGGAATACATTTTTCATATCTGGTTAACCATTATCTGTCAACACATTATTCTTTAAACGGAAGGTTGGTTCCGGCCATTTCATTCTTAATCATTTTTATTCTTATTCTTATAATTATACATTTTATTGGCTTACTGATTACTGCCATAGTTCATAAATCTGTTTTAGGTCAAATGAACCGCATAGCCGGTATATTATTCGGGATATTAAAAATGGCTTTTATTTTAAGTATAATCATATTAATTCTTGAGAAACTGGATCCAAGACGCAACTTTTTAACATATAACGACACAGATAAATCCTATTTATATAAACCTGTTCAGAAAATTGCTCCTGCCATTTTTCCCCATATACATCTGGAAGAAATAAAAAACGGTTTGATAAAAGGAACAAGATAATATTTATATTTGGCGCAAAATTAGTTATAAAGCTGTAAAGTAGTAAAGTGAAAGTTATTGATCAGTTGAAATGGAGAGGTATGGTACAGGATATCATGCCGGGTACGGAGGAGCAGTTAAATAAAGAAATGACGACTCTTTATATTGGTTTTGACCCAACATCGGATAGTCTGCATATTGGAAGTTTAGTGCCCATACTCCTGTTGGTCCATTTGCAGGCCGCGGGCCATAAGCCCGTTGCCCTGGTGGGCGGAGCCACGGGAATGGTAGGGGATCCTTCCGGTAAAAGTGAAGAAAGAAACCTGCTGAATGAAGATGTCTTAAATTACAATGTAAGCTGTATTAAAAAACAACTGGAAAAATTCCTGGACTTTAATCCATCGCTACCCAATGCCGCAGTGCTTACAAATAATTACGACTGGTTCCGCAATATGAACTTCCTGGATTTCATTCGCGATATCGGAAAGAACATAAGCGTCAATTACATGATGAGCAAGGAAAGTGTCAGGAAAAGGCTCGAAAGCGAAAATGGAATAAGTTTTACGGAATTTACATACCAGCTTATACAAGGTTATGACTTTTACTGGTTATACTCAAACATGAACTGCAAAATGCAGGTCGGAGGCAGTGATCAGTGGGGAAATATTGTTACAGGTACTGAGCTCATACGACGGATAAGCGGAGGGGAAGCCTATGCATTTACCTGTCCTCTTGTAAAAAAGACGGATGGAGGTAAATTCGGAAAAACGGAGAAGGGTAATGTATGGCTCGATCCGGCAAAGACTTCGCCATATCAGTTTTACCAGTTTTGGTTAAATGCTTCAGATGATGATGCATATCAGTGGATTAAAATATTTACACTTCTTGGTGAAGAAGAGATAGAAAAATTAATAGATGAACATAAGAAGTTACCACACTTACGATTACTGCAGCAGCAGCTTGCGAAGGAAGTAACCTGTTTTGTACACGGGGTTCATGAGTATGAGTTTGCCAAAAAAACCTCTGAAATTCTTTTTGGCAATGCTACCAGGGAAGTACTGATAAGTTTAAATGAAGAACAGCTGCTGCAGGTCTTTGAAGGAGTGCCTGCCTTCGGATATAACCTGAGTAACCTGAAACAAGGAATTGATATAGTTACTTTTTTAGCCGACACAGGAATATTTCCAAGTAAAGGAGAAGCCAGAAAAACTCTTCAGTCGGGAGGGGTAAGCATTAATAAATCTAAAATCGAAAGTCAGGAGATAAAATTAGATGCCTCATTTCTGCTTAACAATAAATATATTCTTGTTCAGAGAGGTAAAAAAAACTATTACCTTGTAAAAGTGATATAAAAGAAATAATCTTTGAAATTTAAATACTTAAATCTATAATTTAATATGGGTAAGCAAAAAAATCGCTTCACGTTTGAATCAGTTAACCTGGTTAGCTATATATGGATGAAAAGAAAACCACTGATATGGATAGGAATAATTGCTATAATAGTTTCCGCAGCAGTATCTTATATGATTAAACCAAAGTTTAAGTCCACAGTAGTTTTATTTCCTGCTTCATCTTTATCTGTTTCCAAAACAATATTTAACACTATAACAGCCAAAGAAGATTTACTAAGGTTCGGAGGTCAGGAAGAAGGTGAGCAGCTGATGCAAATACTTGAATCTTCTGAAATACGAGGACAGATAATCAGGGATTTTCACCTGGCCAAACGTTACAGGGTTGATACTACGGCTCGTACATGGAGATCGGAATTGAATGATATTTACGAAGACAACATTTCATATCACAGAACTGAATATATGTCGGTAGTTATTACGGTTCTGGATCATCAGCCCGATACTGCAGCGATGATGGCTAACGAGATATCCAGCCTGGTAGATACAGTTTATAACCGGGTAAAACATGACAGGGCAGTGAGTACCTTTAATTTAATACAAAAACAATATACCGATATTCAAAACAGGATGACGGTTTTGGAAGATTCCATCAATTATATAAACAAAATAGGAGTAGTAGGTTTTGACGGAAATGCTTTTGCATATCATAAAGCTTATGCAAAAGCTTTAGCCGATGGGAAAACTTCAGGCATAAGAACCCTGGAAAATAAGCTGAAGCTTATTTCAAAATATGAAGTGGTGTATAATAAACTAAATAATCTCCTGAGTATTGAAACACAAAAACTGAGGGAATTAAAAGAGCCGTATATTGAAGCAAAAGCTGAACTGGAACATAATATGCCACAGAAATTTGTTGTAGATAAAGCCTACCCCGCAGATAAGAAAGCCTCTCCCAAACGTTTGCTCATAGTGTTGATTTCAACATTTGCTGCTTTATTTTTTACTTTACTGATAATGTCTGTTCAGGATAGAATAAATTATAATAAAGAAGGATGAAGTTTTTGCCAAAATTTAGCCAGAATTTCTGGGCATTTATAATAACTCTTGTTTTTATATTAATAAATGCCCGTTTGATGGTTGACGAAAAATATTATCTGCTGGCATTACCGGCATTTCTTTATATAGTTTATCTCGCTTTTTTATCAATGGATACATTGTTTTATATCCTTGTATTCTTTGTTCCCATATCTGTTCCCCTTGAGAAATTTATGCCCGATCTTGGGTTTAATGTCCAGTTACCTACTGATCCAATCCTGGTCTTAATTTTTACAGTATTGTTGTTTAAATTAATACTTGAAAGGAAATTTGACAGAAAGGTATTATTGCACCCAATAAGTATTGCTATATATATAAATCTGGCCTGGATATTTATAACCTGCCTTACAAGTACAATACCTGTCGTTTCATTTAAGTTTTTACTTTCAAGAATATGGTTTATAACAACATTTTATTTCCTTGCTACTCAAATATTTAAAAAAAAGAAGGCTATAAGGAAATTTTATTGGGCATATATACCGCTTTTAATGGTTGTAATCGTTTATGTGGTGTATAATTTATCTAAGGTAGGTCTGTTTAATCAGCATGCAGCCAATCTGGCACCAAATCCGTTTTATAACGATCACACGGCTCTGGGAGCAGCCTTGGCCATGTTGCTGCCTTTTACCGTAGGTTTTATTATTTATCCCAAATTCAGAATTATTATCCGTGCCATGGCTTTGGTAATATTTGGAATAATAATTTTCGCATTGGTAATTTCTTATTGCAGGGCAGCATGGGTAAGTATTTTGGTTGCTGCCGTAGTATTAATATTAATTGTTATAAGGATAAAATTAAGAACAGTTCTGGTCCTTGCTGTAGTAGGGCTAGCTTTATTTTTTCAGTACAGGACAGATTTATATCTTTCTCTGGAACAAAACAATGTTGATTCGTCAAAGGATTTTTCAAAACATGTTCAATCGATATCCAATATTGAAACGGATGCTTCCAATACCGAACGTCTTAACAGGTGGAACAGTGCTTTTAAGATGTTCAGGGAGAGACCCATTTTTGGATGGGGGCCAAATACCTATATGTTCAAATATGCTCCTTTTCAGATGTCATACGATAAGACTATAATAAGCACCAACATGGGAGACAAAGGCAACGCCCACAGCGATTATATTGAATCGCTGGCCGATTCGGGTATCCTGGGAAGTCTTACTTTTATTTTGCTTTTAATTGTGACCTTATATTCCGGAATACGTCTTTATCCTAAACTGGCCAATCAGAAGCAGACAAGGTTATGGTTGGTATGCGCTGTTCTGGGACTGGTGACTTATTTTTTCCATGCCATTGTCAACAATTTCCTTGATACTGATAAGCTTTCATCCTTGTTCTGGGGATACACCGCAATGATTGTAGCAATAGATGTTTATCAGGTGCGCCGTAAGGAAAAAGAATTAACCGGAAAAGCCTGACCTGTATTCTTATAAAGCTATGTGGTTTTTATTATATGTTATATGGGGCGATGTTGAGGGTCAGTAAACCTGTATTCCAAGCATGGTAACATCGTCAAAAATAGAAATATTACCTTCCTCAATGAATAAATCCCTTATTATTTCCTTTATGTTATCTTCAAGTAAATTGTCGTTGCACAGCTGAGCTTCAAGGTTGGTAGTTGCTAAGGATATATCTTCACCTTCAAGCAGTTCAACCAGGCCATCAGTATAACACAGCAACTTGGTATTGCATGTAAACTTATAATAACCTCTTAGTATGCAGGGTATATGATCGAGCATACCCAATCCCACACAACCATTCTGCAAAAAGGAAAGCTTTTTAGATTCCAGTTCATATAGCAAAGGGGGGTTATGACCTGCATTTATATATTCCAATTCTTTGTTTTTTAAATTTATACGACCTACAAACATGGTTATAAATTTTTCTCCGTTTGCATTTGACATAACCCTGTCGTTAAGTTTTTCCACAAGAATGTTAAGTGGTATTTCCTTTGTAAAAAGAGCACGCAGTGTGGCCTGAAAATTAGACATCAATATTGCAGCTGACATCCCTTTTCCTGAAACATCGGCAATACAGAATCCAAATTCACTGTCTTCCATCGGTATAAAATCAAAATAGTCGCCACCTACCTCAAAATGCGGATGATAAAACGAATTTACTGCTACATGTTCTGTTTTTGGTAACAGACTTTTCTTGGGTATTAACATACTCTGCATTTTCGAGGCAAGCTCAAGCTCTTTCTTTAAAGCTTCCTGACGCAGACTGTCTTTAACCAGTCTTATGTTTTCAATGGCAACAATTATTATATTCGAAATGGTTTGGATAAAATTAAGATGTTTTATTACGGGGCTTATTCCTTCCATCTCTTCATCAATATCCCCTATCAGCACATAAGCTATAGGTAAATTATTATTGTAAACAGGAATAACTATATCATAAGAGCTTAACGATGAGTTTGGTGCATTAGAGATAAACCTTATATCCGTAAAAGGCAGAAGCTGTTCTTCAACGTTAATGGTTTTATAGGAAGTTTCATATGCCGGGGTATTCAGAAGACAATCCCAAACTCCGTTCTGGTATTTATATATTAGTATTTTTCCAATATTAAGATTTTCGTGAAGTATTTTCTGGTATCGGAAAAGTAAATCGCCAACCGACAGGTTGGCATTTATAGCCTGTGTTATCTCCAGTAAAGCATTTAATTTAAAATTAAATACTTGTATTCTCTTAATCGAAGCTTTTTCAGTCATTACGTGTTATATTAAAAGAAACACGATTAAAGGTACAAAATATATTTAATCTTTTGATCTTTCATAATAAGACATATCCCTTGTGTCTACCCTTATTTTATCACCCTCGTTGATGAACAGGGGTACCTGAAGTACAACACCTGTTTCCAGTGTAGCAGGCTTGGTAACATTCGAGGAGGCTGTGTCGCCCCGGGCCCCCGGTTCGGAATAGGTAACCAGTAAATCAACTATTGGAGGAAGCTCACATGACATTGGAGTATCTGTGTCAACATGATACATAACTTCAACATACTGCCCTTCCTTTAGCAACTTAGGAGCATTTATTAATTCCTCACTCATGGAAAGCTGTTCAAAAGTCTCCTGGTGCATGAAATTATATCCGGCCTCATCCTTATACAAAAACTGGTAAGGACGCCTTTCTACGTTGGCTACATCCAATTTTACACCTGAATTAAATGTATTGTCTATAACCCTCCCGTTAGTTAAACTCTTAAGTTTTGTTCTTACAAATGCCGGACCTTTACCTGGTTTAACATGCTGAAAATCTACAACAACAAAAATGTCATTGTTAAATTCCATAAATAACCCCTTTTTTAAATCTGCTGTAGTTGCCATTTAATATTTTGCTTTAATTTTTGGCAAAAATACTTAAATCGATCTATTGTAAGAATAAAATTTGATTATTATATAAAAAAGGTTTATTAAAGTATTAAAGCAGAAAATTAGGAAAGAAGGAAAGAAGGAAACCAGGAAAGTATAAAAGCAGGAAAGTATAAAAGCAGGAAAGTATGAAAACAGGAAAATAGGAAAGCAGGAAAGCAGTAAAGTAGGAAAGTAGGAAAGCAGGAAAGTAAGAAAGCAGTAAAGTAGGAAAATAGGAAAGTATAAAAGCGGGATAGGGTGAAATTTATAATAATTAACCCAAAACAATTATATTTGCAGAATAAAATGGTTCCATAGTTCAACGGATAGAACGACAGTTTCCTAAACTGTAAATCCAGGTTCGATTCCCGGTGGGACTACTGAAAGTGTACTTAAAGCCTGTTAACATTCAAATTAGCAGGCTTTTGTATTTTACCAAAAGCAAGTAGTACAAATATTAGTACATTTTTAATAGTAATAAGGAACTCTGAATATCAATTGTACTCCAAATACTTCCAGTTCAATGAAAGTAACTATTAGCATGTAAAAATAAATTAATACTAATTGCTTATTAATTAATATTTTAATAATATATTTTATTAATTACCGAATTTTTTAATAGGGGAAGTGCTATTAATACAATCATTAAACTTACAATTATATTAAAATAGGTAACATCATCTTCACCAATACCAACAATTAATCACCATTATTAACTTTTGGTGTTGGAATACACAAACATTATTATAATACACCAACACCAATAAAAACCACCAACTTTTTTTACCACCAATTTACCACCAAAAGACCACCAAAAAGACCACCAATATCAATGTATTTTTAGTATTTTCAATATCATCTTCAACATTAATACTAAAATACTAACATTATTAAAAGACCATCATGAACATTATCAATTTCAAAATCACAATTAATATCTTAACTATCAATACAAATATTACCAATATTACGTAAATACCAACAATCCCACCATTACCTTTTTCACCAGTACCACCACCACCACCTTTTCAATAACACCACAAAAGTATTTTAACACCACAATTTTACCACCATTGGTATTATAAAATAAACTAATGAATTTGTAAGGTTCTTATTAACATGTTGTAAACCTTATTTAGCATCCTTTTAATAAAAATTTTCCCAGAATTTTTTTAAAGCTGAAAATTCCAGACCATTAAGATTTTCCCTGAATTTTTTTACCTATAAAACCTGACCAGTCCGAATTTTTAAAATTATTTTTTTTCTGTGGAAAATTTTTTGGTTTGATAATATTTAAATTTATTTAGGTCGTCTGGAATTTCTTCATGTATCACCCCTAACCCTCTGACTACCCCTCCCCACTGGGGGATGGAAAGAAGGTACTTTTTTTACCCCCCCCTCCCCAGTTTATTTTTCAAGAGTATTTATGGAAAATACATTAAACAACTTCTGCTATGAAAAATATAAGGATTAAAAATGATTCTGTGGATGACCTTATATACAGAATGTCAAGGAATTCTGATAAATTTAACAACCTTCAGGTATTCCTTCATTCACCAAGGGAAAAGAGGGTCAAATCAGATTATGAATTTTTAATGGTTACACCCTTAGGGTTTTTCAAAGTTAAACTACAAAACCTTAACGTTGAGGACTATTACATTATTTTGGAACTACTGGATTGTACAACAAATCAAGTATTTAATGTCAAGGTAGATATAAAGAATAATAATCAAAGAATATTATTCCTTAATTGGCAAGACATTAAAAAAATGGTTGTAGATGAAATGCAAGCTGAGATTAATCCACATGACCTTTTGGATTTCGATTATTAATTTTCCCATATTATGTAACTTTTTTTAATTTAAAGCGTTAATTTACTGCTAATTGTTTATTAATTTGCATTTTTATTTTACAATATGAAGAAAAAAGAATCCAAAATCCAGATGACTGAGTTGTTCATGGCAAAACCGGGGAACGATTTCAGCAGGACTTTTCATGGTACAATTAAGCGAGAGCAGGATGACGATGGTAATCCAGTTGTTCGTTCCATTATCAAAGTAAACAATGGTTACATTCTGGCACAAGCAGAAGACCAATGGAAATTAGGTACTAAACTGGATGAACTTGTGTTGATGAATTTAGATAAGGATTTACATAAAAATGCTGGTAAAACATCGATAATTGCTGAGATTCCGTTTTTTATTAATTAGAAATAATTTTTAACAATGTTTTTTTTAGGAAGTTGTCATTCATACACATGCCATTTTATTAAAATCTTTGCATTTATTTGTTAAGTCATTAACAGTTTTTGAAGAATATTCAACAGCAATCGTCCAAGTTTTTCTATTTGCATCAAGATAACAGGGGTCTTCATCAAGATTTATTACAAAATTATCAAAAATAATAGACCTTTCATGAATCAAATCTTGATTTGAAGTATTATATAGACTTACCTTTTTAAATTTCTTTTTTAATGCGTAGCTATCTACTAAAGATGCATTTAATTTATAATATTTAACTTCTATATTATGGTCATTAAAAAAATCAAAATAAGTATGATTAACATTAGCATATCTTTCAAATATTACAACTGAATTAATTCTTCTTGGCAAATTATACAAGGAATTGAAAAATTCTACAATTTGAGATTTACTAATAAAATCGGAATATCTTGAAATATGTTTCCTATCCTTTAATATATCTATAAAAAGTTTTGTTTTCAAACAATTATAATAATTCTCAATATAGACATAGTTTAGAAGTGTAAACCCCTTGTTTTTAATAGATACTGCTATACTTGTATGTTGACAATTATTTGCCATATTTACAAACTCGGATTCAATAGTTTCTGCTTTTGTTAATTTTTGTATCTCACATTTTAGGTCATTATCAAATATTTCTGTAAAAAAATTTGTATAACTGTCATAATACAGGGATTCCTTATTAAATATTGTTTCAAGAAAGTCAATATAACCTTTTGTTACAATTATTTTATTTTTTGGATTCTCAATAATTGATTGAAGATTAAATTCAATAATGGATTTGTCAAATTTGTTCCGACTATTAAAGTATTCAACTAAAATGTCGGAAAACAATGCTACACTTAATTGCATAACAATAAAATTATAAAAGTTCCTTTGCTAATAAGTAAGAAGAATCAAAAAAACCTGAAGGAAAGTTTGGATTTAATTTGCCATCAGAAAGTATTTCATGAAATGTTACGTGAGAAACCTCATTTTCTCGTCTAAAATAATGAATTGTAATATCAGAAGGCTTAATTCCATACATATTATTCTTAACCATAATTTGAAGTTTCCTAACAATATGTTCACTATGTGTTTCAATGAAGTATTTATTATTAAAACCAAATTTTAAAATTGTTTCAATAAATTGTGCTTGAAGTTTGGGGTGCAAATGAACTTCAGGCTGTTCAATTAATATATTTTCACCACCAGATTTCGTGTTTGATAATATTATTTGGAATAATATAGGAAGTTGAAGAGAAGTGCCATAACCCACATCTGTAATATTACTCCATAAATCTTTAACTTTTGCTTTAAGTTCAACAACAGGAATTTTATTGTCTTTATTAATCTTTATTTCATTTGCTATACCAAAAAAATTTACAGCTTCATTAATTTTGGAAATTAACTTTTCCGAACTAATTTTATCCAGAGTTTCATCGGATAAAATATTTACCAACTCTTCTAAATTTAAATTTATATATTTACTAGAAGGGTCTTTTCGAAATAAAAATCTTTTAGGAACAGAATTAATCGGGTTAATAAATTGAATTCTTTGGGCAAAGCGTTCAATAAAGTTCTGAGTTATTAACAAATATGCTATTTGATAGAAATCTACACTAAATTTTTTATCAAATTTTTCATTTAAACTATAACCTTTAACCATTGAAAAAAAAGCATCCTTCTCATATTCAATATTTGTGTATTCAGTTTTATTATTATCTAAGTCTATAAATATAATATCACAAATTGCATCTGAAGATATTACATTTTCAATTTCTTTATTCTCATTTAACTTTGTAACAATTTCAATACTTCCTAATTTTGGATTCGAAATAATAGTTTTAATATTGTCGTGTTGTTTTAAATCCTTACTTAAAGAAAAAGATATTTTAGTGGGATAATCTTTTAATAATCTGTATACTTCTAAAATATTATTATCTTCATTTTTTGAATTTATATTTCTCTTTTCGGTTTTTGTCACATATGATTTAAAAAACAGAGGATAATCAGAATCTAGAGTAAATGAAAATGTTAGTGTTTGTGACAAATCATGGTAGTAAATCATTTCTTCATAATTTCCCAAATCTACATAATCACCTTGAAGCGTAATATTTATTGCACTCCTACTTTGAAAACTCTGTAGACTTTGCTTTAATATTAAAAAAAACTTTAAAATACTACTTTTACCAGAACTATTCTCTCCAATTAAAATGTTAAACTTCGAAAATTTGAAATTTTGATTTTTAAAACTTCTAAAATTATCCAAAAATAGTTCCATTTTTTATTACTTAATGTTTAATTCTTAATATCGTCAAACTGAAATGACTGCCAATTTTTAGCTAGTATTTTTTATTATTTATTCAATCCAGTCAACAAAGTCAGGATATTTATTATATATATTATAAAGTTTACTTCCAATTTCGTTATCTCTATTATTAATAGTAATTATCAATGTATCAATGGCTCTTGTTAAGGGAATTAATGCCCATAAATATACAAACCTTTTCTTTTTTTCTTTTCAGTCTCCAAAGCTAACTCACCATCTTCTACCATTACCTCATAAGTTTCCTTTTTATAACGAACAAATTCATCCAAATCTAAACAAACAACAGTCCAGCCTTCAAGTCCCCTGCACGAATCGTATTGTAAAACCCTATGTTCTTCTAAATTAACGACATATTGGGTTCTTAAATCTGTGTTTGTTCCATCCCAAATCGGAATGCCCATTTGTTTAAATTTTTCTTCATCCTTAAATTTGCGGAATACATCTTTTCCATCACTTGACTTTATTTTATCAACGAGAGAAGGTGGTACAAGAAACATCATTTCATAAGGACTATTACCGTTTTCCTTGCAATAAAAAAATTCCTTTTGGTGCAACTCTTTATTGTATGGTTTAACTGAAATAATTACTTTACCACCAATTAATTCTTCTTTTGGTTCTATATTCCATTGAATACCTATTTCATTTGCAAACGAGTTAACAAACTTAATTAGATTTACTTTTTGCCTTAAACTCTTTCTTTCTGGTTGTTTTAAATGAAAATCAATATTAGGTTTTAGTCCTTTTGTCCAGTTACAATGAGATTGGGTTCTCACCAATTGGTCAATTCCATCTGTAATCAATACTCTCTTGTGGGTAAAGATTTTGAAGATTAAATCTCTTTCACGATATCCCAATCTTGAGATTCATCAATTAATACATAATCCCAAGCTACTTCATCATGTCTGTTTTTCATTAACGCTTGAATGTCTCTATCATCAATAAGACCGCTTTCAATGTGTTTTGTAAGTTCTACTATATAATGGTAATAATTTGAAAGGTATTCTGGGATGTATTTACCTTCAACTAATCCAAACCCAAGAATCAACTCATAAAAAAATTTATGAAGTGTAATTATATTTATTGAATAATTGTCAATTTGATTAGGAATTTCAGCTAATGCAAGAGTACGCTTAATATCACTTACAAGTGCATGGTTATATGTTAAAATCAAACATCTCTCACCTCTATCAATAGCTAAATTACAAGCAATAGTTAATAGTTTGATTGTTTTACCAGTACCTGCTCTTCCATTAACAATAACTAATTTTTGACCAATAGCCTGAGCATATAGTTGAGTATTTAATAAATCTCTGGTTATATATTCAATTTTTTTCCTCGTTAAATCACCTGTTCCACTTTTAATTTTTTCAAACAATTGAAAAATAGAATACATTTCATTTATATCATATTTATCATTAAATTTTTTTAAAGAATTATAGACTGAATATCCTTTTTCTTGATTTGTATTTTTATCTATAGGAGTAAATGGAAAATTTTGTAAACAAGCAAGTTGAAAAATCCTTTTGATATTAAAATCTGAAGATAAATAATTATTATTTATTGTAAAATGCTGTTCTGTCCCAGTTAATTCTCGCAGAGAATTTGGACTTACATTCCTAAGCCAGATGAAATTACATATATATGGAGATGAATTTATTCTATCGCAAAAATAATTTTTTAGTGAATATTTTTGCTTTTCGCTTTGAGTCGTGACATCTGCAAGTCTATTGTTATATTTAACACAAAGAGTCAACCCATCCAAAACAACATCCTGTGAACGATGATGTTTCGTTTCTATTACAAAACAGAAATTATTAATAAAAATATTACGGTTTTTAAGTTCACATTCTTTTTTTTCTGAATTGATTGATTTTGAGTCTAAAAACAAATTATATCGTTCAAAGTTTCCTAAAACTATTAAATCAATATCTTTAATCTCCTGCCCGAATAATGTTGCATTTGAAATTATTAAAATATCTCCGTTTATCCCTTTTGGAATATCTCTGACAAATATTTCTTTAAGAGTTAGTGCGTCTTTATATTCTTCAGTATCTTGATTCCCTTTTATTCTAATATTTAAAGGCATAACCTTGTGATAGTTGTAGATTTCTTTTTAATATTGACGATAACTATTTTACAGACACAATAATTTAGCAGGTTCTACTCATCTTTGAATGGTTAACTGTAACACTTCGATTGATTTTTTGTCAATAATAATAATTTTTTACAGAAAGTCCAAACAATAATAGATTAAATAAATTAATTTTCACTTAATTACATAAATTAACATTTCAAACATAACAATTGGTAAAATAGCCTACTTGAAAAAATTTTGGTAACTAGCGGTGTCTATAATATACCAACATTAATGCGTAAATTTTTACCACTTGAATTTTGGAATTAATCTCAGTTATCCTAAAAAAAAGATTGTCCTAAAATAATCCTGTAACAGGCTAAAATAGGAAGTAATTTAGCAAGAAATTCTCCTGAATTAACTCAAAGAATTATAAAAGGGTAAACGTTAGAAAATTGTAAACACATTTAAGAACCTTTATTATAAGATAAAATAATAATATCAGCTTCTAAAACTTTTAAAATAAAACATTCACTTATTTATTTGGAAGAAATGGTTATTTGCGACAAATGCGGCAACGACACCTTTAGGGTGTATGTAAAAATAATTATTGACGATGCCCGCTTGTATTGCAGCAAATGTGGCGAGTTTTGTCCTTAAAACAGATACCTATGGAAAATAACTTCTTTGATTAACTAAAATATGTAAACCTTTCGTTACCAGATAAACACCGTTACGATTTGCACAACCCCGATAAAGCCTATGGCATAGCCATTAAATATTGTTATGAAGATACTGAAGGCAAGCTTTGGGCTGGTAATGATGAATACGGAAGTCAGGTTAATTATTGCCCTGTATGTGGCTTCAAATCGAAGTAGTTATAAGTTGAAAACTCTAATGATTCAATAAATTATTTAAACTTATTTAGCTGCATTGCGGTATCATTTATGATACTATTCTTACATTTTCATGCTATTTAGCGCTTAATCATTTCAATTAGTATCATAAATGATACTATTATATCGCGTTTTTGTAAAAACATAGTAACTTTACCAAAAAGTATCACAAATGATACCTACCATATTTTAGATAATATGACAAACGAAGAAATAATTAAGATTATCAAAGAAAGAAAGGATATCCTTGGAATAAATCAGGATTACCTTGCAGAACTTTCTGAAGTTGGAATAGCAACTTTAAAGAGGCTCGAAAGCGGCAAAGGAAATATTACCTTGAGTAACCTCCAAAAGATTGCTGATGTATTAGGTTTCGAACTGAAACTTGAACTTAAAAAACCAAATAAATGAGAAAAGCTGAGATTTACCGGAATGGAGTTTTGGCTGGCATATTGTTCGAAACAGACAGCGGTTCGTATGTTTTTAAATACGATGTATCATATTTTAATGATAATAAAATGCCTGGTATAAGCTTAACATTACCAAAAAAACAAATAGAATATACCTCCAAACACTTATTCCCTTTTTTTTACAACATGCTTTCCGAAGGAACCAATAGGGTAGTCCAATCAAAACTGTTAAAAATTGATGAGAAGGATTTTTTTGGTTTGTTATTGGCTACAGCACAATACGATACTATTGGTGCAATAACTGTTAAGCAAATTAATTAGAGATTCATACTATGGAAATAAAGAATTGCCCCGGACTGCTATTGGAAGGATTTTCAGAGTATAGCCCACTTTTTGTTCGAAGAATGTTTGATGGGCGGAAGGTTAGCCACATATTACCATATAATGCCCCTGAAATTGACGAGCGAGACCAAAAAAAATTTATGCAAAACATGAAAAGAATTTCTATTTCAGGTGTTCAGGAAAAGTATTCGATAATACTTGATAAAAATAGACTTCGTTTAACTGAAGAAAAAGAACAGGGCACATATATTCTCAAACCCAAACCACATGGGTTACAGAAAACATACATGGCACCAGCTAATGAACATGTAACCATGCAAATAGCCAATCAGGTTTATAAAATCACTACAGCAGAAAATGGGTTAGTCTTTTTTAGTAACGATGAACCTGCATATATTACAAGGCGTTTTGATATTGTATCCAATGGTGTTAAATTGGGAAAAGAAGACTTTGCATCACTGGCAGGTAAAACAGAAGAAAATGCAGGTCTTAATTTTAAATATGATTATTCTTATGAAGAAATTGCCGAATTAATTATGCAACACGTGGCAGCTTGGAAAATTGAAATGGAGAAATTTTATAGTTTGGTAGTTTTCAACTTTTTGTTTTCAAATGGCGATGCTCACTTGAAGAATTTTTCTATACTTGAAACAAGTAACGGCGATTATATTTTAAGTCCTGCTTACGACCTTATGGACACCAGAATTCATGTTGAAGAAGAAAGTTTTTTTGCTTTAACTAATGATTTATTTAAAGAGTGGCATTGGTCCGACTGTAGAATTAAAAACGACCAACATCATCCATGTAAAGAAGATTTTATTGAATTTGGAAAGATAATTGGCTTAAAGGAAAACAGGGTTAATAAATTACTAGAACCTTTTCTTAATAAACAATCAGGAGTTGAGGAATTGGTAAAAAAATCATTTCTTGATAAAGATACAAAGAAACTTTATATAACACATTACAATGAACGTATAACAATGTTAAACTCAATTTAAGACAGAAAAACTATCCTGATTATTAGTAAAAACACAGGTAAATGGGTGATATCACATTTTATCTTATTAAAAATACAAATGAGTGAGAAGTTTTGGAATTTGTTAGGACAAGGGAGGCAAAAAATTAATATTTTTATTATCTGAACTAATCTTTTTTATCATTATTGTTGCTCCGGAACATGAACATAAAGGTTTTTATTTATCATTTGCAATAAGGCCTTCTATTGGTAATTACATTGACAATACGAACAATAAATTATTCAGCGGTACTGCTACTGAATTTGGATTTACAATTAGAGCAGCAATTAAAGAAAATTTAAGTTTACATTTTACTGAAGATGTAAAAGCATTAATAAATCCTTCGGTAAGTGGTAAAACTTTAGATAACATTTATTTTTATGTCGCTACAGCCATTGGACACCAGGCATGCCTTCTGGGGTAAAGGGTAGCCTATTTCAGTGCCCAAAAGCTATTTACCATGCTTAGGATGTCAAAAGCTGACGAATCATATTTCAAAGAAATAAAGCAAATCGAAAAACAAGACCTTTTAATCATTGATGACTTTGGTATGCAGTCACTGGATCAGAACACACGGATGATGCTCTTGGAAATAATAGAGGATCGACATCATGAAAAATCCACCATGATCAACTCACAATTACCAGTAGATAAATGGCATGAAATTATTGGTGAAAGCACTATAGCTGATGCCATATTAGACAGGTTGGTGCATACAGCACATAGAATTGATTTAAAAGGAGAATCTTTAAGGAAGAAGACAATACAATAGCTTTTGAAATAAATTAATTATTTAAACTGTCTTTTGCCTAATATGGGTGTCGATAGCCTTTTCTACCAAATTCACGTTAAGACTGTAACAAGTTATTTATAAACTTATTGCAATTTAACATTACAGTACATGACACGGATGCTGGAAACATCCTAACTAGTTGCACTTATCGGGGATGTTAGGTTTAATAAAAAAACTCGCTACAAAATGATACCGATTGATAAATTATTGCGTCTAATGAATAAACTTTAAAATTTTTAAGATATGAACGGAAATATTATGTATTTAGTGCCAATTTTTGGAATGGGGTTAGCGGTTTTCTTTTTATTCATTAAATACAAAGCAAAACAGTTAGAAAACAAAGAAAAACTTGCTTTAATTGCAAAGGGAATGGATCCTGCACTTGCTGACCCAAAACAAAAGAAAAATGAGCAGAATAGTTTTAAAACCGGGTTGATGTTAATTGGTGTTGCAATTGGTGTTGTGGTTGGTTATATACTAAATTTAACATTAGACATACCAAATTTTGTTACATACCCAACTATGGTTCTGGTTTGTTGTGGGTTATTGCTTATATATTTCCATAAATCGAAAATTGCATAGTTGATTAATTGTGTATGACAGTTAACCAAAATAGCAATCAGGATTGGGATTATTCTGCAATAATTAACAAATACAAAGATCTAGCTTTTAATATAGCTCTTAAGATCACTAAAAACGAACAAGATTCTGAGGAGATAGTTCAGGACTCTTTTGTTAAAGCTTTCAGGGGATTGAATAAATTCAAAAATGAAAGCCAGTTTTCAACTTGGTTTTATAGGATTGTTTGTAACACGGCTATTTCTTCAGTAAGGCCTAAGAAATACACAGTTGTCAAGATTGATGATAATTTAACTGACGTTTTTGAAAATAATCAAATTGAGCGTGCAGTTAATAATCTTGATTCATATGACCGAAAACGTTTATTAAGTGAAGCTTTGTCAAAGCTAAATGAACTTGATTACACTGTACTTTCACTTTATTATTATGAGGATTTGAGCTTAAAAGAGATTTCTAAAATTGTTGATAAGAAAATAAATTATTTAAAGGTTCTACTACAGAGAGCAAGGTTGAAGTTATACAATGAACTCAGTGTTTCATTAAAAAAGGAATTAAAGGAATTGACATGAAAACAAAGGATAAAGAATTTATCAGAGAAATAGTATCTTCTGATTTTAAGCATATTTCAAATCCCGATTTTACACGTGATACTCTTGAAAAAATTGCAGAATTAAAAGATACTAAGATAAGCTATTCAAATTCAGGTGATATAATTTTTTTAATTCCCCAGATTATATATGTTTTTTTGTTTATTCTACTTTCGTTAGTAAACGTAATCATTTCCTGGGCTCAATTTGGACAGATAAACAACGTAATACATTCGATTGAGATAATTTCTGGTTATTTATTGAATCCTGTTACGATTTCAATCTTGCTTTCATTTTCAATACTTTATTTAATTGATTTATATTTGAACAAAGTAAGTACATAATCTAAACCTAGCCTTAAATATTCATAATAATTTAATATATAGGCTGTTGTATACTTAATAAGAAATTGAATAAAAAGCTAATCTCATAATTACAAGAAAATAAAATATCTTTGAAATATATTTTAACGTTCATTGCATTTTTCTTTGCCAGGTGCCCTTCGGGGTGTCGCTCTTCTTATAGGTTATAGGGGAGAGTCAATGCTTCAGGAATGGGGGGTCAATGGTTCCGGAATAAACACTTTGCCACATTTCCAGTTTAAACCACCAGGATAAATCCTCATTTTTAATATTAGTTGCCGGATGTTTAAATGGAAAAGGCTCTGACTTATCACCTAAAATACCATCCATTAAGTTAGACAGGTTTTCAATATAAAAATTAATTGGCTAATTTAATGTCTATTAGCTCTTTTATATCGCCAATGATCTTATCATTCGTTATGTCAATCCTAATCCCACGACCTTCGGCATAAACTGTAGCAGATTCAATCTCTGTTTTAATTGATTTTGTAATCTGACTGTGCATTATCAGATCAGTTGCTTTTTGTCCAAATACAAAAGCTACTTTAAAAAATCTGTCTCTTGGTAAAAAATAAATTATCGCTCGCTTTTTATCTTTAATCCTAAAACTCCAACCGTATTTTGAACAACTCCATTCCTCAAATCCCTTCGGATATTTCGAAATAACATAATCTTTAAGCAACTGCCATAATTCATATGTTTCACCCAACGACTCTTTCAAATCATTGTTATCGGGTAATTTATTACTATCAGTAAATATGCTCTTCATAGGTAGTTTGTATATGTTTTGTCAGGCATAATGTTTATTGCCCTGTTTTGATATGTTACTTTATTAAATATTTATTTTTGTTATTAATTCTATCGTTCTGATTACCGTCACAAATTCTTTGTGCAATCTAGCTAATGCTGTTTTATGTATTATTTCTGCGGAGTATTTTTGTCCGTCCGATCCCTCTTTATCAAATGCTGCTGTTGCGTCAGAAACTACAAATGTGTCATATCCATAGTCCCCTGCCATTCGAGCTGTAGTAGATATGCAATGGTCAGTTGTCAAACCAACTATAATGAGTTTTTTTATGTTGGATTTATCGAGTTGTTGTTTCAAATCCTTTTTGTATATCAACCAGAATTAAAGCTGGTTTCACATGTTTTGTCATATAATTTATGAGTTTTATTTAGGCTTGTCTCTGCCAACAAACCGGGATTGTCCGAGTAAAAAATTTATGGCTTTAACAATATTTCTGTCGATGCTTTCGTCGGTTCTTAAGAAAGAAATATATCTATGATTTCAAGTTATCCTTATTAGCTTGAATAAAAATATTATTTAAAACTTCATCAGGTATAAATACAAACGGATTTACCCCAATTATTTTAAACTCTACTTTAAACTTCTCCATAGTTTAGGAAAAACAGGTTAAAGGATATATTCAGCAAATATGTTAAATACCTTAATATAAATATATTAAAGCCGCTCAATAATATTAATACATTAATAACAATTTAAGTTCGTCGCATGTGCTGACAATAAAATCGGGATTTTGTAACAAAAGTTCTTTGTAAGTACCATATCCGTATGAAACTGCAATTGTCTTCATGTTATTATTCTTACCAGATATTATATCGTGCTCTCTGTCCCCGATCATGACTGAATTTATTGGGTTTAAAGAGTACCCGGAAACCAAACGCGAAATAATTTCAGTTTTATCTATTTGGGCATTATCACTTGCAGTACCAAGAAAACCGGTCAAATAATTTTTTAAATTGAAATAAATCAAAACTTTTTCAGCAAAATTTGTTGGTTTGGACGTAGCTACAAACAATTTAAACTTTTTGTCATACAATGTTTTAATGAGTTCAGCAATACCTGCATATAGCTCATTTTCAAAAATACCCTTCTCAGAATAATATTCCCTGTAATAATTAACAGCTTTATCAGTAACATCGTCCGAAAGATTATATCTTTTTTTAAACGATTGTCTGAGAGGAGGTCCGATAAAACTATCAAGTTCGTTAATTGAAGGTTCTTCTATATGAAGTTTATTTAAAGCAAATAAAAGCGAATTAATTATACCTTTTTTTGAATCGGTTAAAGTACCATCCAGATCAAATAGTATATTTTCGATGTTTTTAATCATTTAATTACATGAATGTATTTTTTTGTATAATAATGAATTGTAGTCTTTTATTGCAGTAATTCATCAACTTGAACATTCAATAACGTTAATTATTTGGAAATTATGCCCCAGATTATAACATCATCAATTATATCGGGGATAACCTTATTCATTTTCTTTGACGTTAAAGCAAATATAATAAAATCCTGAAGACGGGTAATATTGAAAATTGTTATTTGTTTATTCATTTTTAGATTAACCGGTTTATAAATCTTTATATTTGTATGTATCTAAAATATTAAATATATGGCTGTACTAACACAGGAAATGAAGGATATGGTAGCAACACAGCAATGTTTTGTTGGTACTGTAAATGCTGACGGAACTCCCAATGTGGCTCCAAAAAGATCAACAAGAGTATTATCAGACAATTCACTAATTTTCTCCGAGGGTACCGGAGGTGCAACTTATGCCAACATTAAAAGAGGCTCAAAGATTTCTATTTCTGTAGTAAACAGGGATATATTGGATGGGTATAGGTTTGTTGGAAATCCGGTTTTACACGAAAGCGGAGTACTTTATGAACAGTCGGCAGCCATGGCTGTAAAAATGGGAATGCCAAAACCTCATGGAGTAGTAGTAGTAGAAATTACAGAGATACATTCATTAAAACCTGGTCCTACTGCCGGGAAAGTTATTGCATAATTAAATAAAGTAACAAGGATCAGCAGGATTATAAATACAAAATTTATCGAAATTTCATAAATAGAAATTTATATAATCGAAACTTATAAACTAAAAAATTGTTTAGTATATCATTTAATTCAGTTAACAGATGATATTCTAATATATTAAATTATAAATTCTATTAATTATGAAATTTAACAGTATTTTACAAAGTATAGGAAATACCCCTCATCTGAGGATTAACCGGTTATATCCATCTGAATATGAAGTTTGGATAAAACTGGAAAGACAAAATCCGGGGAATAGTATCAAAGACAGGATTGGTCTGGCTATGATTGAAGATGCTGAAGCTAAAGGGCTACTTACAAAAGATTCGGTTATTATCGAACCAACATCCGGAAATACAGGAATTGCACTCGCACTGACAGCTGCCGTAAAAGGTTATAAACTTATCCTGGTTATGCCGGAATCGTTCAGTGTAGAAAGGAGAAAACTTATGGCTGCCTATGGCGCTGAATTTGAGCTCACTCCTCGTGAAAAAGGAATGAATGGTGCCGTTGAAAAGGC
Organism: uncultured Bacteroidota bacterium; assembly: GCA_963766305.1. GTDB lineage: Bacteria > Bacteroidota > Bacteroidia > Bacteroidales > JAAUTT01 > JAAUTT01. The sequence continues at coordinate 43,963 of CAVYAE010000071.1, read as the reverse complement.
TCAGGAATTAGCAAAATCAATTCCACATTCATGGATTCCATCCCAGTTTGATAATCCTTCTAATATTGAGATTCATCGAACAACCACAGCACGAGAGATAATAAATGACTTTCCGGATGGATTTGATTATCTCATAACTGGGGTTGGTACAGGAGGTCACATCTCGGGAGTAGGAGAAGTTCTCAAATCCCGTTTCCCAAATCTGAAAGTATTTGCAGTGGAACCAGAGGCAGCACCTTTTATCAGTAAAAGACAATTTGGTCCTCATCCCATCCAGGGTATTGCTCCAAATTTTATTCCTAAAAACCTGTTAGAAAATGTTTTGGATGGTGTAATATCTGTATCCAAAGATGAAGCATTTAGCTATGCACAAAGGATAGCCAGGGAAGAAGGGCTTTTTGTAGGAATTTCTACCGGCGCTTCTTTAGCTGCGGTAGCTAAAAAACTACCTGAAATTCCTCACAGTTCAAAGGTGCTTACTTTTAATTATGATTCCGGAGAACGGTATTTATCTGTCGAAGGTTTATATTGACTTAGTTACAATAAAATATAAACTATTATGAAGTCATTAATATTTACTAAGTTAAAAAACTAAGGAGGACTAATTATGAAAGAATTAACCGTTAAAAACCTCAATACTATTGAAGGTCAAAAATTAAACAGGGGAGAAGGAAATGAATTTACTATAAAAGAGGTAATACCCAGGGCTGAATCAACGAAGTGCCGGGTTAATTTTGTTGAGGTGGAACCGGGCAACAAGGCGTTCAGCTATCATTATCATGAGATGAATGAAGAAGTATTTTACATTATAAGTGGCGTAGGTATAGTACGAACCTCCAAAGGCGATATTACCTTAAATGCAGGGGATATAATTACATTTCCGACAGGTCCTGACGGGGCTCATGTTATACGTAACGGCTCGGAAACAGAAAAACTGGTTTATATTGATTTTGATGCTATCAATATACCGGAAATAGTTCATATGCCGGATACGAATAAAGTTATGGTTGTAGGTCCATATGGAACAGGAACCTATGATGAGAAATAAGCTTATTTGCGGGGAGCATAAAAAATAATCCAGGCTCCGGCCAGGACAACTGCAGCTCCGATAATATCGTATTTATCGGGAGCTAAATTGTCTATTTTCCATGACCATAGTAAAGACATTACTACAAATATACCTCCATAAGCTGCATATACCCTCCCGAAATTTGCCGGTTGCAGGGTTGCTACAACACCATAAACTGCCAGGATTATCATGCCTGTCAACCCATAGAGGATTGGCTTCCCTGACTTTAGCCATATCCATACAAGATAGCCGCCTCCAATCTCACATAATCCGGCCAGGATGAATATAAGTAATGTTTTTGCTAAAGTCATTGTAAAGAAATTTAAGGTTAAGTGCTACTGAATAATTGCCATTTTTTAATATATAGCTTCTGTATTTATAGCTACTTTGACACCTTTTTGTAACAAATACTATAATAAGGATTATTATTACAATCAGTAGTAAAATATTTTTTTGTTTTTTCAAGATTACACCTTTTACTAAATTTATTATATTTAGACTATATTTTAAGAACTAAAGTACTAAATAATCAACAATTTAAAATCTAAACTAGTATGAAAAAGTTATTTGTAAACATTATTATATTATTACTATGTTTAAATCCAGTTTTATTTTCCCAGGATACAATTTTTAAACCATTTAAAGTTGATGTTGGTTTCAGTTTTGGTTTTCCTACAGATAACAGTAGTCTGGCAGCAGGTATATATGTAGAGCCACGTTATGGTGTCAACAGCAGACTTACTCTTGGTATTCGACTTGAAGATATACTGGTTAATTCAGGAGTATCTGTTAACTGGAATTCTACAAAAATAGGAGCAGAATTTTTAGTTCCTATTTTATTAACCGGGGATTATTATTTTTCATTAGCAAATGTAAGACCATTTATTGGAGCAGGTATTGGAATGTATAAATTAATTTTAAACGGCATTTCTGCAAGCACAAGTAATTTGATGATAGGCTCTAACACAACTACGACAAACTTTGGATTTGCTCCCAGGATAGGTTTAAATGCCGGACATTTCAGACTGGCAGCTATATATAATTATACCGGTAAGGGAATTAGCGATATAGTTGGAATTCAAATAGGATTTGAAATAGGTGGAGGTAGAATAAAAGGAAATAATTAATAATTTCTATAAATCGGGGAAATTCCTTATTAAGTCGTTGATTTCGTCTCTTTTCCGGATTAATATATCCTCACCATTTTCTGTTATAAGAACTTCAGCAGGTCGCAGGCGGCAGTTATAATTGGAGGTCATAACCATACCATAGGCACCGGCATCGAGTATACCAAGTACATCGCCTTCCAATATTACAGGAAGATTTCTGTCCTTGCAGATAATATCTCCCGTTTCACATATATTTCCGACAACAGAAACTTTTTCCTTTTCAGAAGATTCGCGGGCCAGGGAGCTGTATATCTCAATGTCGTGATAGGCATCGTATAAGGCAGGACGTAAAAGTACATTGAAGCCTATATCGGTACCTATATACTTTTTTGAAGAATTTACTTTTACTGAATGCACATTACCGAGTAAAACCCCACTTTCAGCAACAGTGTATCTTCCCGGTTCAATTTTTACAGTAATTTCGCGTCCAATATTTTTAATCCCATTTTCAATTACCTCATCAAGACCTTTCCCAAGGTTTTCCAAGTCGAGACGGGCTTCACCTGCTTCTTTATGATAAGGGATACCGAAACCACCGCCAATATCTACAAATTCTATTTCAGGGAAATTACAAGCAAAGGATAGCATAAATGAGGCAGCTTCGAAATAAGCTTCAGGAGTCATAAAAAGTGAACCTATATGCTGATTAAGGCCTGCCAGATGTAAATTGTAACGTTTCAGAATTTCCTTTATCTGGCCTATAAAAGCGGGATCGACACCGAACTTTGTGTTTTTACCACCTGTGATTACTTTTTCATGATGACCGGCGCCCACACCGGGATTAACTCGGATTGCAACCTTGCCGCCTTTATTCAGCCTTCCATACCTTTCGAGCTGCGATAGGGAGTCGATGCTTATAAGTACACCGGCATTTACAGCATACATCATTTCTTCGTCAGAAACATTATTGGATATGTAAAGGATATCCTGAGAACTAAAGCCTGCTTTTAATTCAAGGAATATTTCACCGGGGGACATGGCATCGACCAATAAACCCTCTTCATGCACTATTTTAAGAATAGTGAAATTTGTATTTGCCTTAGCTGAATAATTTACCTTAAAGTGCGGATATGAAACAAGCTTTTTTAGCTCACGGCAACGTTGCCGGAGGATATTTTCATTGTACACATACAGAGGGGAACCGTATTTTTGAATTAAATCGAGAGGGTTTGTTTTGCCAAAAAACTTTATATCGTGAGTCCAGATATTATGTATATATGCAAAATTACCTTGAAGATTGTCCATAATTTTTTATTGTAATAATTTTATTAATTCTTTATCTCGCATATATTAAGTGCTCTTCTTTATATATAATTATTTCAGCTTTATTCTTTTCGGGTACCAGATTGCAAAAATATGTAAAATTAATTGGAATAGGTACAATTAAAAAGCCCTTTGTTTTAGTTACAAAGGGCTTTTTTGAAATTCCGAACCTTAAAATTTATTATAAGATATTTATTAACAGTCACTCGTCATAAATAGTCAGTAATTATTTATGCCAGATCTTCAAGTTCTCCGGTGGGAGTCCTGAATGATTGTGTTGTCTTTTTAACTTTAAGAGTAAAAGCATGCATAATAAAATACATTACCGGTATAAATATTAATGTAAGGAATGTTGCAAAAGAAAGTCCGAAAATAATTGTCCACGACAACGGGCCAAAGAACCTTACACTATCACCTCCAAAATAAATATGCGGATGGAAGTTCCTGAATAATCCCTGGAAATCGATATTCAATCCTATAGCGAGAGGTATAAGTCCCAGTATTGTTGCTGTGGCAGTAAGTAAAACAGGGGTTATACGAGTTTTACCCGCCTGTATAATTGCATCCCTGGTCTTCAGACCTCGTGCTAAAAGAATATCAGTAAATTCAACCAGCAATATTCCATTTCTCACAACAATACCAGCCAGGGCAACTATACCCATACCCGTCATAATTATTGAAACCGGCATGCGGGTAAGTATAAAACCCAGCATTACCCCGACAACACTAAATATCACCTCAGTTAATATTATCATAGGCTTCCATATGGAATTAAATTGTGTGATAAGTATGAACAGGATAAGACATATTGAAAGTATCATTGCTATTCCCAGGAAGGACGACGATTCCTGCTGGTCTTCCTGCTCACCTGTAATTTTTATATCTACAAGGTCAGGTTTCTGGAAAGAGGGCAGTGCTTTTTTTATCTGAGAAATTATTTCATTTGCATTGGCACCTGTTATAACATTTGAAGATACAGTAATGATACGCTTTGAATTTTTACGGTTTATGCCGCTGTAAGAATTCAGATAAGTTACCTTGGCTACTGAAGATAGCGGCACCTGTCGTATGGTACCTGAGTTCATATCCAGAAAGGTGATTTTGGTGTTGAGCAACTCATCAATATTCGTACGTTGGTCGTATTTATAACGCACCTGTATAGGGTACTGATCTTCGCCTTCACGGTATTTAGATGCTTCAGTGCCATAAATAGCGGTACGTATTTCAGTTCCAATCTGTCCGGTGGATATTCCTTCACGGTTGGCCCGTACACGGTCTATACCAATTATAACCTCAGGTTTATTCTTATCAAAATCACTTTTCAGCTCCTCTATACCTGGAATATTTATTGAATCGAGGTATAGGATAAATCGCTGGGCAGTATTCATAAGAGTTGGAAAGTCATCGGATATAAGCTCTATGTTAATAGGCTTACCTGTTGGAGGTCCTCCCTGTGGTTTGGTGACTGTTATCTCAGCACCAGGTATATCTTTTACTGCATTCCTAATGTCTTCAAGATATTTACTTGTACTTTGTCCGTTACGTTTTGATGTTTCAACAAAGTTAACGGTTACCTTAGCTTTGTTAGATGTCGTTGAGCCAAAGTCGAACTGTGATTCCGAAGCATTGCTGGCCACATTGGAAATAATTGATTCCACGATGGGATTATTTTTCCCAACTACTTTAAATATCCTTTTTTCAACTATCCGGCATACCGAATCTGTTGTTGACACGTCAGTCCCTACAGGCATTTTTATAAGAGTAAAAATTTGGGTAGGTTCGTTATCAGGGAAAAATACAACCTTTGGAGGAAATGCTCCCATAAAAAATATTGACAACACTAAAAGTGCAATAAGAGAGTATAACAAATGATATGGTCTTCTTTTCTGCAGTATCCAGGAAATGAACTGTTCGTACCTGTTTAGTATTTTAGGAATTATAAAATGCTGAAAGTGTAAAAGAACTTTGTAACCGAACAGGTTATGTGCAATAAATGATACGGCTATGAACAAAACAAAGTTTGCCAATGCAGGTAACCGGGCTATATGCAGAATTACACCAAAGGCAGCAATTAAGCTTGCAGTTGTAAAAATCCTCTTCTGGCTCATTGTCTGAACTTCTTCCTCATCGGGTTTCATAAATGTTACTGCAAAAACAGGATTTATTATATATGCAACTATAAGAGACGCAAAGAGGGTTATAATAAGGGTAATAGGAATGAAGAACATGAATTTACCTACTACGCCGGGCCAGAAACAAAGCGGGAAAAAGGGAGCCAGGGTAGTCAGAGTACCTGAAAGTATTGGTTGAAAAACCTCACCTGCAGCAAATTTGGCCGCAGTGACAATATCCATCTTAGAACGTTTGAATATCCTGTGTGTATTTTCAATCACAACAATTGCATCATCAACAACTATCCCTAAAGCAAATATAAACGAGAACATTACAAGCATATTCATGGTAAAATCAATGCTTGGCATTACAATATATGCCAAGCCCATGGATAATGGAACTGACAAACCTACAAAGAAGGCATTAGTAAGACCCATGAAGAACATAAGTACCAGGGTAACAAGTATGAATCCTATGATTATTGTATTATTGAGGTCAAACAATGTAGAACGGGTAAATTTACTTGTATCGGCAGATATCACAACCTTAAGGTCCGACGGGAAATTGTTCTTCTGCATATCGGCAATTATATCTTTAATCTTATCCGATGCAACGAGAAGATTCTCCCCGCTTTTTTTAATTACGTTAAGGGTAATAACATTTTCCCCGTCAAGACGGGCATATGTTTCGCGGTCCGCATAGGTATCCTTTACCTCTGCCACATCTTTAAGGTATATTCGGGCTCCTTTGGAAGTGCTAAGGACAATATTACGTATTGTCTCCATATCTTTAAATTCCCCGACTATCCTCACCGACCTGCTCATACCTTCCTGTTTGATATTTCCCCCGGATATAGTAATGTTTTCTTTACTTATCTGGTTAATAATATCATTGAAAGTTAAGTTTGCCGCCTGCAGCTTGTACATGTCCACGTTGATTTGGATCTCGCGGTCGAGAGCCCCGGAGATTTCAACACGGGTAATTTCTTTAAGTCCTTCGATACGGTCCTGCATAAGATCCGCAAATTTCTTTAACCTGTCGAGGCCATATTTACCCGATAGGTTGATATACATTATTGGTATATCTGAAAAAGCTATTTCTTTAACATCAGGATCGTTTTTCCTGTCGGAAGGCAGGTCAGGTTTTGATTTGTCCACTGCATCCTTAACCAGCTGCTTTGCATATTCAATCTTAATACCGGTATGAAATTCCACTACTATTGAAGATACATCCTGTATAGATGTACTTTTAATATCCTTGACACCGTTTATACCTTTCAGATTTTTTTCCAGGGGACGGGTGATGAGGTTTTCAATATCGGCAGGAGAAGTGCCGGGATAAATCGTATTGACAAGTACTGTCGGGATTATAATTTCAGGAAATTGTTCTTTTGGGATCGATATGTAACTTATTATCCCGAAAACAGCTATGATAAAAGCCAGGACAAATATACTTATTCGGTTTTCTATACTCCAGCTTGTAGGTTTAAACTCCTTAAATTTATTTTCTGCCATAATACTTAACTTTGAGTTTATTAGAAACTAATTAATTCACCCTGTTCCAGGTCAAGATAACCGGATGTAACTATCTTATCTCCCGGTTTTAATCCTTTGGTGATTTCAACCTGTCCGTTGTAACTCTGACCCTGGTCAACGTACATTTTTTTTGCCACGTTTTTACCGGCTTCATTTTCTGCAACGTATACGAAGTTTCCTGTAGGGTCATTCTGTACCAGGTTTACAGATTCAACAACTGCATTTGTGGCCGTGTAATCGTTAATTTTAAGAACAGCAATCATATTTGCTTTAAAACCAATATTGTCAGGGACTAAACGTACTTCAACAGAGAATGTACGGTTTGTAGGGTTGATAAACCTGCTTGCCGAGGTAATTTTAGCGGATATCTCCTTGTCCAGATCAGGAAAATATATTAATACAGCATCACCTACATTAACCTTGTGGGAATATGCTTCTGCCACTTCAGCTTTAACCTTTATCATACTGAAGTTTAATACCCTGAAGGGTGGTGTCGGACTCACTGCCGAGGCGAACTGGCCAACTTTAATATTTACTTCTTCTACTGTACCATCAATAGGAGATTTAATGGTCATCATATCTATTTGCTTTTTTGTTGCAGCAATCTGCGATTCCAACTGTTCCTTGGCTGTTTTGGCCTGCAGGTATTGGATTTCTGAGCCAATCTTCTGATCCCATAATCTTTGTTGTTTATCGTAGGTATCACTTGCAAACTGATACTGTGTTTCAAGAGCTTTTAACTGATCCCGTGCAGGGCCTTTATCGATGTGTGCCAGAGCCTGTCCTTTTGATACCTGCTGTCCCGGGCTTACAAGTACGTCATCAATGACACCCTGGGCTTCCGGAAAAACATCCACATTATCTTCTCCGTCAAGTTTACCCTGTACCTCAATATAATGTTTGAAAACAGATGATTTGACCGGTTCAACAGTAACCCGGAGGGTTTTTTGTTCCTTGCCCTGTTCATTAACCTCTTGTTTTAATTTGTTAATTTCAGAGGTTATCTCATCCTGTTGTTTACGGAGTTTATTTAGCTGAGCCATTTTATCCTGCTTGCAGCTGAATACAACAATTGCAAAAATCAAAAGAAACGGTAATTTTTTTATTGTGTTCATATTGTGTAATTTATAAGATTCATTAATAACTTATTTACTATAGTCGCCTTTTGCCAGCATTTTTTCAAGTTTATTTTTAGCAGCCACCAGGTTTTGAATTGCAGTGTAATAACTCGATTGCGCATTCAGGTACTGGTTTTGAATTTGGGTAAGATCGGTACTTGATATTACTCCGTTGGAATATTTAATAAGAGCTCTGTCGTATATCTTTTTGGCAAGTTTAATATTGCTCGATTCAGTATGATATTTATCAAGGGCATTTTGAAGGGTTGACTTGCTGTTATAATAATCGAGCTTTAAATTATCAGCATTCTGGTCCCTTGTGTTTATAGCTTTTTGCAAATCGAGACGGGCCTGTCCAACCCTTGACATTCGTGCCCCACCACTGAAAATTGGAATGTTCAGGTTGACACCTATCATATTTGGAGCATTAAATGCAAACTGGTTTGGATTAAATATTTTTTCTCCCTGGTAAAATGCTGATAGTTCCGGTAAAAATTCTGATTCATGTAATTTTAGTAATAATGAATTGGCTTTAACCTGTGCATCGAGCATTTTGTAATTAATATTATCTTCAACAATAAAATCGGCCATTAGTATTTTATCGTATGACATTGCATCAATAAGTGAATTTAATTCATCGGTTAATGTCAGAGGTTTGTTAAAGTCAACACCCAGCTGGATTTTTAATAGTTTTTCTGCTATGTCCTGTTGTCTAATGATAAAGTCGAGAGTGACCCTGACGTTTGATACAGTTATCTGCAGCTGGTCGATATCTGTTTCTTCCACAAAACCGTTTTTACCCAAAGCTTTTGTATCAGATAAGGTCTTGAGGAGGTTTTGGTATGTAGAGTCGACTATTTCCTTGTTTTCACGAGCTATCAACACATTAAAATAACTGTTGACAACTGACTCCAGCACGTCCTGCTTTGATTTTACCTGGTTTAATTCAGACAGGCTTTTATATACTTTGGCAGATTGTAAGCCAACAATATAGGATCCGCTGAAAAGTAGCTGACTAACATTCAGATCACCTACCAGGTTCCATTTATAATCATTTTCAGGTACTGGTGCCGATGGAGTAGCTGCGGGAATGTTGCCAAATCCTGTTTTTGGGGCAAGTTTGTTCAATTCCTGATCAGCCATATATAGCCAGGAAGGAAGGGTTTCAAAACCAGAAAATTCTGAAACTAATAATGACAATTCAGGTGTATAAGAAAATGCTAATTTACCACTTATCTGAGGCAGTCCTATTGCTGTAGTTTCCCATACTTTTTTCTTCGCCATTTCTATATCGAGGTTTGCATTAAGAATAGATTTGTTATTCTCCAATGCATACTTTTGTGCCTGTTCAACTGATAATTTCAATGTGTCAGGTGCCTTTGTTTCTTCTTTCTTCACCTGACTATATCCTCCAAGCGCTATCATCCAAAACGCAAGGGCAAGTGTACTACCTGGTAACCATTTCATAATCAAAATTGCTTTAAATGTTATTATTTTCCAATTCTTTCAGTTTCTTTTCAAGTAATTCTATTCCTTTATCATTTGCGATACCACGTATATGATATATGAATATTTCAAAAAACACCTTAGCTGACATTACTTCCTCCAAAGTGAATATTTCGGTATCAAAAGAGGTTTCCATCCTCAACAGCTGAACTTTGGCTATTATTTCTTCATTTAGCTCGCTGCGGTATAATCCGTCTGCTTTGCCTTTTTTTAGGTTATTAAGGATGTTTGTATACATCCTTTCGCGTCTTATTTTGAGAATTTGTGCATACTGCTCAGGATAATATTTTTTAAGGTCATATTCCTGGGAAGGATTATGTTCCCTGAGCATCCGGGATATCATTTTCTGAACTTCAAAGAGCTCTTCAATAGCATTGAGGTTCCTTTCAACCAGTTGTTCCAAAAAACAACTGTATTTTTCTATTTCAAGTTCGACAATTTTTTCAACCAGTTCAGTTTTGTCCCTTACATATTGATACAGCGTTTTTTTAGATATACCCAATTCACGGGAAACATCATCCATAGTTACGCTGCGTATGCCGTATTTGTTATAAAGGACCTTAACCTTACCCAGGATATTTATTAATTCATCGTGCATTATAAAAAATATAAACTTAGGACACTTAGGAAACAAATATTGTGCCAAAAGTTTCCACAGTGTTACTCGTTTATTATATAAATAAACTTTAAATGTATTTGTTCAAATTTATGGGTAAAAAGTTTATGTAATTAATGCTTATTCGGTGAATTGAGGATTTTTGCCGATAAAAGGGTAATAAAAATTAAATATTTAACAGACATTTTGCGAGGGTAAGATCAAAGGGATCAGTAATTTTTATATTTTCCCTGTTGCCTTCCACAAGATGAACCTTACCACCTGATTTTTCGAAGACGCTGGCATCATCGGTAAATGAATTTATATAGGGCTGGTTAAATGCTTCTTTAATAATTTTATTTAAAAAAACCTGGGGAGTTTGGATGGACCTTAACATTGACCTGTCAATTATTGCAGAAGTATCATTTACAACTAGTCGTACTGTATCGTGAATTGGAATACAAGGAATGGCATTTCCGAATATTTCAGCTTCAGAGAAACATCTGGATATAGTTTCTCTTGTTACAAAAGGGCGTACTCCATCGTGTATGGCAACAATACCTTCATCAGGAATTGTTGTCAGTCCGTTCCTGACTGACTGAAACCTGTTTTCACCCCCTTTTATTATGCTATGCCTGATGTTACAATTCAAATTCTGACATTTCTCCTGCCAATAAGAGATTTGATTTTCAGGCAACACAACCACAACAGACAAATTTATGTCAAAATTATAAAACACTTCCAGGGTATGCATTAGTAATGGCTTGCCATTTATCTCTATAAACTGTTTCGGTATATCAGATTTCATGCGTTCTCCCGAACCACCGGCAACAATTAAAACATACCTTGAAATCATTTTATTCAGAATTTAGTTTTTGAGTAAAAATGATATTATTTTTGAATTTATGTAATAAGATTTATCAATTTTAGTAAAAATTTTACAGTTATTGAATATAGATCTAATTTTTAAAACTATAATCCTATGCTCGAAAAATCAATAAGTTTCTTATCTATATTAAAGGAGAATAATTATAAAGAATGGTATCATGAAAATAAACCTCGGTACGAAGAAGCCAAAGTAGAGTTTGAAATCTTTGTAAAACAGCTTATTACCCTTATTGGTGAATTTGATAAATCTTTAGGATTCCTGGAACCAAAGGATTGTACATTCAGAATTTTCAGGGATATTCGTTTTTCAAAAGATAAAACACCTTATAAAACAAATTTTGGAGCTTTTATAGCCAGGGGAGGTCGTAAAAGTGAAAACGGAGGATATTATTTTCACCTTGAACCCGGTAATTCTTTGTTAGCCGGCGGAATATGGATGCCGCAACCCGACCTTTTAAAAGCAATCAGAAATGAAATTTATCATAATACAGAGGAGTTTATTCAAATAATAAAATCTGGAGAATTTAAAAAATATTTCGACAGTATAGATAACGAAAGTGTACTTAAAACTGTACCAAAAGATTATCCTAAAGACTGGCCACACATAGATTTACTTAAATATAAGAGTTATACAGTTTCTACACCTTTACCAGAAGCTATTCTAACAGGGCCTGATTTATCCGTATATACTTCAAAGGTTTTTAAAGCTCTATTCCCTTTTAATAAATTTTTGAACCAGGTTGTGGAAGATATAAGATAATTACTGTGGACGAATTTAGGATAATTGTTTAAGATAATTTTTTAAGATTATGGATTTAGGATAATGGTCTTAAGATTATGGATTTATGCTGCACTTAAAATTAAGTTTTATTATTCAAAAAGTTCTGCAACTGTTCCCTGGTTTAAATGATAGCCCATTAATCCCGTTTCTATTGCTCCTTTAACATTAGAAAGGATATCATCAATAAACAATGTTTCATTGGCTTTAATACCTGCATTATCAAGTATATATTGAAAGCATTCTTTATCTGGTTTACGCAACCCGATTTCATAGGACAGATATGTCTGTTCAAACATTTCTTCAAGAGGGTTATATCCATATTTTATTTTAAAGTTATTCAACACACAATCCATATGAATAACATTGGTGTTGCTTAGCAGGAAGGTTCTGTAACTTTGTCTTAAGTTCTTAACAAGGTCTATATTTATGTCAGGTATATCACCAACAGTGGCATTCCAGGCAAAATCAATCTGAGTATCAGTAACATTATTTTTAAATTTTTTAAGTTCGTTTCTAAATGACTGGGCTGGTACTTTTCCGGTTTCAAAAAGTTCAAATAATGGAGTTTGTTTGATTTCAGCATATAAATCATTAAAATTTGTAAATCCTATTTGTTTAAATGTTTTTACAAGTAAATCTTCATGTATCCCTATAATCACTCCACCTAAATCAAAGATAATATTTTTAATTCCAGATAGTTGTGTTTGGTCAATTTGGAGTTTACCAGAGTTGAGTTTTAATAACATAAATATTTGTATTTGTTTTTGATAATTAACTTCAAATATGTAATATTGCAATCCCAAAAATAAAAGAAATAAATAATTTTAACAGGATTTATTTTTTTTGATTAAAAAGGGCCCATAGCTCAGCTGGTTAGAGCATCTGACTCATAATCAGAGGGTCCCTGGTTCAAGCCCAGGTGGGCCCACCCTCAATTACAGCCACTTAGAAGGTAAAGCTTTTAGGTGGCTGTTTGCATTTGCATATAATTTGCATAAAAATCAAAGTACACAAAAGGATATAAAAACCATTGACAAGCTATATCAAACCAAACCGGATTATTACGATAGCCTGATCATTGCGAAAGAAATAGAACAGGGGAAACATTAAATTTTAATATTGCGGGCCGTTCTTATTGGATATATAATTGATTTAACATGAAAGATCCGCAGCACTCCTATTCGTTCTGATTTTATTTGATTGTTTGTCTGTTTAATACTAAATTTGCAAAAAAATTAAATACTATGCCAACCATATCAATGTTTTATGGGATAATAATTTACATGTATTACATCGATAATAAGCAACATAATTTACCGCATATTCATGTTGAATTCAATGAATATAATGCTATTGTCGAAATTCCATCAGGAAGAATACTAGAGGGTGAAATCCCAACTAAAAAAATGCAACTGGTACAAGCTTGGATAACTATACATGAAGATGATTTAATGGCAGACTGGAAATTGGCAGTAAGAGGCGAAGCAATTTTTAAAATAGAACCTTTAAAGTAAGACCACAATGAACCCAAGGATTAAAAATGTTATACCTAATAAAGACTTCACATTGTTACTTGAGTTTACAAATGGAGAAAAAGGGATATATGATGTAAAGCCATTATTGCATTTACCGGTTTTTAAATATTTAACAATTGGGAATAATTTCTATAAAGCAACTGTAGGCAACGGTAAAACTGTTTGTTGGAACGATGATATCGATATTTCTCCAGATACACTTTATCTTGATTCGATAAAATTATGACCTGTTTACTGGAAGAACCTCTATAAAAGCAATAGACAAGCTATATCAAAAAACCCGGATTATTGCGATAGCCTGATCATTGCAAAAGAAATAGAACAGGGGAAACATTAAATTTTAGTAATGCGCGCGGTTCTTATTCGGCCTTTTGTAGTTAACCATTTACATTTTGGGTACATCAAATAGCTAAACGACAAATCATTTATTGTATGGTTAATAAATTCTTCATATTTATTTGCCTGAATTTTTCCAAATGTCTATATACCTTAATCACTTATTTCTTCTGTATCTAAAGCATATAGTCAGGAAAATACTACGTGTTTTTATTTGAGTTCCTCCATTCTTTGCGTATTGCATGAAGTTCTTCAAAATTATAAAACGGTCCCTCTTCGGCTTTTTTTATTCCTTCAAGGAATTCCTTGTGTGTAAGTTTAACCCCAGGAAGAGCCCAACTTTTTTCCTTTGTTGGTTTTATAGTTTTAGTGCTCATATGCATATATTTGACATAGATATAAATTCTTTTTCTATTAAATTTTATAAGTAAACTATGGAATGCAGCCCTGACTTATTCTCGGACGTGCTGGCATCTCCCAACGATACCAAAAGCTAAACACGGGAAATATGTCCGAGCTGATGCCATATAAAATTATCTAAATTAATTATATGATTGAATATAAGATAGTAGTTATTCATCATAATAAATTATCGGACTTTATAGAACAAACTTTGCAGAATTTTATTTATTAATCCATTGATCAATTAATATTTCCATTTTATCCAGATTATCATACTCATTTTTTTTAACAACAGACAGATCCTCTAGATCAGACTTTTTGAAAGTAAATGGCTTATTAAAAGCTTGATTGAATATTTTAAGATTAAGATAAAGTGTATCTAAGTATCCATCATCTGTAAAATTTGGAATACCAAATGACTCAACATGCTTTTCAAAAGGTAAATAGAAAACAAATCCAGTGAAAATTGATGCGTATGTTTCATTGTTTTTAGTGTAAGGAAAAATATCCAAACTATCCTGTCCAAAAGGTGATCCATTAAAATCAAATCCGACATTTTCCTTATGTGCAATTCGAAATGCAGCATCCCATTTACCATTTTGAATAGGAATTTCTGTATAATTTTGAAATCTTTTAGGTTTAGAACTATCTGAGGGTAAGATATTCAAAGTTGGAGCAAAATTATTCAAAAGCACATTGGAAAACTTTGATCCATATTTTTTAAATAACCAGGCACCAACATTTGTATCATCCGTATAGAAATTTTTTGAAAATGCATGGCGATAATTCATGATAATAAGACACTTTTTTCGGGATGATTTTAATTGTATTTCATCGAATTTTGTAATCACGTTACTTGCAATGATACTGTCACGATCATGCATTAAATTAAAATATTTACGTAAGCTATCAATATTGGATATTTCAGATTTATTTGGTTTTCTGACATCTGATGGAAACCAATTTATCTGTGCGGATGAATCCAATTTTGAATTTAAATCATTTATCCTTCCTAACAAATCATAGGAATTTGTTTTTTCCCATATCGGGAAAAACATTGTTCTATAATTAGCAACTTGGTATTTTTGCTTTTCCTTTTCAGTTGTAAATTTAGTTTTTATAAAATGGTTTACATTGATTCGACTATCCACTGAACCAATTTCTGTGAAAAGGTTTCCTACATTTTTAATGAAATAGTCAGAACTTACAATATCATTAATGAGATCGTATTGAGTGATCTCACCATGATACCTTTCACATATTAAAACAATATCATGAGTTTTAAATAGATTTAAAATGTAATCTTTACAAGTTGTATTCTTGTTATCAAGAAATTGCACATATTTTCCCAACTCAGGACTAACTGACTGACAATAAATAATTTCTAAATGAATTAGAAAAAACAGTATGCCAAGACATTTGACCATATCTATTAACGTAAAAATTGATTGAACATCTCAGAAATAAAGCAATAAAATAAATTAATTTTTATTCATTTCTCAAATATATCACAGCTTTAATTAGCGAAGCCAATTTTTGAGGAACCATATGCGGGAAAGCCGCTCGTAAGGGTCTTTAGGGGAGCGGGGATGCAAAGATCCGCTCTACCTGGAAGTAATTCAAATCTTTTAAGTTAGGTAACTTACATTATTAATATATTTATGATGTTCGATTTTATACACTGGAATGTTAATCCTGAGATATTTCATTTTTGGTTACCTGTTATTTACCAAATTCTTTAGTTTGGAAAATGTACCAATTGCAGTGTTGGATAGGCTAACCGTCTATATGGCCGTTGGTACTATTGTCGGGGCACGTTTAGGACATTGTTTGTTGTATCAGCCAGATGTTTATTTAAGAAATCCTATTGAAATTATGATGATCTGGCAAGGGGGATTGGCTAGCCATGGTGGTGCAATAGGGATTTTCTTGGCCTTATTCTTTTTTTCCCGTAAGCAAAAACTTTCACTTCTGTGTGTCGTTGACAGAATTGTAATTACAGGTGCTTTGGGTGGCTTTTTTATTCGTATGGGGAACCTTATGAATTCAGAAATCTACGGTCATGAGACTAACTTGCCATGGGGATTTATATTTCAACGAGTTGGTGAAACCATCCCGAAACATCCAACACAAATTTATGAGGCCTTAGCGAATCTGGTAATATTTGGCATATTACTCAGGCTATATTACAAACAGAATAGAAAACCTAAAGAGGGGTTATTATTCGGTATTTTCCTGATTTTATTTTTTACAGCCAGGTTTTTAATTGAATTTATTAAAAATGAACAAGTAGCTTTTGAAAAATCAATGGTAGTTAATATGGGACAATTACTGTCTATTCCCTTTATTTTTGGGGGTATCATTCTGATTTATTTTACTACTCGAAAAAAGAATCCTGAATTCGTAGGTTAGTTTCATGAATAATCAAAAGATTCTGTGAAATATGTCTTATAATTATAATGTATAGATCATAATTCAACTTAGGCACGAAGTTGTATTATGTGCGTATTCCGGACATATGTTCCGGAATATCCAGGGAAGTATCTATTTTAAATAATTCTGAACTAATGTGTATGATCAATGATAGGATTATATTATTAAATAAGGATACCAAAGAAATAGCATTTATTACAAAAGGAAGTGATTATATAATAAAGAAGATATATTAGTGAAGTGCATTTACACCATATGCTTACATTAGCAAAACTCAATAAAATAAATTATTATTTAACTCTATAACTCACCTTTATGATTGTTAATCTCAATTGATATAATTTTTTTATATGTTTCAGAATGTAAAGAATCTAAATCCAACTTAAATATCACGCCATTATATTCATAAAAACTTTTTATAATTTTTCCATCTTCTGGTGGCTCTTTAAAATATTTAAATATATTCTCATATTCATCGCCAACTTTTAGGTTATTATTTAACCCTGCATTTGATAGTTTGAAAATCTCTATAGTTTTTAATTTAAGGCTATCTTTGATTGAATTATCCCAGTTTATAGTTTGCATTGGAAAGGAACAATACATAAATGTAAATTTTATACTCTCAGTATTAAGTGTAGCTAAGAAAATTGAATAGGAAGTTGGTTTGTCAGGATGCCATTCACTTAATAAGTTTGGTGGAGGAGAGTTAATAGCATACAAACCAACTTGAGGATCATTATAATTCAATGAATAATTTATAGAATTCTTATTTAATAAGTTCTGTATATCATTTATACATTTAGCATTAATAAATAATGTATCATTAAATAAAATGATCCCTTTATTAGGTACCAGTACAATGAATTTATTATTTATAATGTTATGATCCAATGCCTGTAATTTGGTTTGAGATAATAATATTGATTTATGTAGTAATATCGATAGCAATAAAATAAACATTCCTTTCTTCATATCATTAACATTTTAAATTATTTTATACTACTATAATTTAATAAATATACACCCAACAATCGGTAGTGCCTTGATTTTTAATAATTAATTCCCCATTTTTTAGAAAACATGTTTGTTCAAAACGAGATGTCCCTTGAACATAAAAAATTGTATTATTAATAGAGATGCATAAGGGCGAATTATATATGTGTTAATTGAAAAAGGTACCACTATTTCAGTTCAAAAGTATACCACTTGTCAAAAATTATCTGTTGCTTTAACAAAGGGGCCACAGCAAAAATATGATAAGTATGCATATCAAGCGAGAAATTAGTAGAGGGCCCTGCCCTACTATCTTGCTGCTCAATTTAGGAGATAATTGATTTCTAAGTTTTCTAAGATCTTTGTTCTGAAGATAACCGATATCATGCTTTTGAATATGGATCAAGTTGTGGACGAGAATTTTTAATATTTAATTCAGGAAATAAATTCATAAAAGAGGGAGGGTATCCCGGTTGCCTTAATAATAAATCTGGGTGTGGATGGATTGGCAATAAATTTTATTATTTCAGTGATTGTGAAAAAGGAGCTATTTTGCCTAAAAATTTACCCCCTTTAAAAGAACAA
This sequence comes from uncultured Bacteroidota bacterium, assembly GCA_963766305.1. GTDB lineage: Bacteria > Bacteroidota > Bacteroidia > Bacteroidales > JAAUTT01 > JAAUTT01. Next base: position 25,643 of record CAVYAE010000071.1, on the reverse strand, counting down.
TAAATTTATATGCAAAAATACTTTTGGACAAATGGAAAAGACTCAGCTACAAATGAATTTATAGTAAACTTTGTTGAATAAAAGACGTTTTTCAAGAGAAAGCCAATTTGTCCTATAATGATTATGTTAAGCAAAAACGATTTTTTGACCTGTTTTGGAATTTGTGAAATTTAAATATTTTCCAACCTTTTGTTTAATTTTCCCACTTTATATTAAATTAAAAACCAGGAAAGTTTAAACTTCATATATGAATAGAAAAATGACTATTCTTTGCTTAGTATTATTATTAGTTCTAATTCATGGGTATAGCCAAACAAAAGAACTAGTAATTAAAAACAGAATTTCTGGTAAAGAAGTAGTATTTCATGATGGGCAAAATATAAAAGTTTATTGCTACAATAAGAGTATAGCCAAAGGTCAACTAAAAATAATTGATTGTTCGAATATTGAGATAGATAACTATGTAAACAGTGGAGAAACATCAAATATTATTAAAAATATTTTCTCTATTAATTCAATAGAAGCGATAAATATAAAATCGTTAACTGCAAGAAGTATTGGAAGTATAATAACTGGAGTAGGTAGTTTGACGGCAATAGTAGGTATTGGAAATGTTATTAATGCAAATAGCCACCAAGGTGATATAGGATCAAATTTTTACACTAATATTGGCATTTTTGAAATAATTGGTGGTGGATTTATATCTTTGGCAGGAATCTCTATATTAAATAATGGGAAAAAAGGTGACAGAGATAATTGGGATTTTATAGTAAGGATAAAATAACTCAAGATTCTTTGAACATTGTCTTATAATTTATTTGATAAATAGTATTATGTTGATAATTAGGTGTATAGATGTTATTTAGTTTATAATAAAACTGTTAAATAGCAACTAATTTATATTCAATTAGTTGCTATTTAACATAATAAATTTCCATACAACAAATCTTAAAATTAAAAGTTTGCGATTGGTTTCAAATACTAACGGCTCTATTATTTTTGAATCTAGCTTTATACTTTTTTCGAATTTCGGCTAACCTTTGTTCTCTTAAATCCGGATTGTTTTCGTATTCATCATGATGTTTTGATCGAATATCCCTCATCATTTTAACTGCATCAAATGATTTATTAGTCATCATCATCGAATTTTAATATTTCTCTTGGACTTCTTATTTCTAAAATTGAATAGCCATTTTTCAAATTAACAGCATTATACATTCTGATTTTATCAAGATTAACTATATGTTTAAAATTCCAACTTGCTAATACATTTACCTGATTTATGGTAGATATAGCAATGTGAAGCGCATCTTCGTAGAATTTTTTAGAAACTGCACCTTCTAATATGTATTTATTTGCTAGTATTCTAGATTCTTCCTCTGATATTAACATCTCAATATTTTCTTCCGGCAATGCTTTAAAATTGTTTTGAACATTTTCTGGCGCATTTGATAACTCATCTAGCGTAATATCAGATATTACGGCAACTTTTTTACCAGTTCTAAAATCATCAAACAATTTTTTTGACCATTCTTCAAATTCTGTATCAAAACATCCTCCAATAACAGAAGTATCAATATATACCCTTTGTTTCATTAATTGAATTGCCAATTAAGCTATTCAAAAATAGCAATTATTTGATAATTTTCAATATAATAATTAGTCAACCTACTTTTATTGTAATCGAATCAATAGCCTTAATAATAAGATGGTTAGACTTAAAAACACGATAAACCCAATCGAAGAAGCAATAATCTTCCATAAGATCTGACTATCAATAGATTTAAAAACAATTATTAATACTAAACATATTGGTAAGTTAATCCAAAAAGCAATACTAGCTCGTTTTATTCTTTCTTCTTTGTATAATAAAGAAGATAAATTAGCCATTAAGATAATTAGTTACTTCAAAACTACCGAGACATGCTATTCTTTCAAAAACCACTTTCAAATCTCCATTCTTTCCTGCATTGTTGGTCATTCACCTTTATTCTTTTTATGACCGTAATAGCTTTTGATTTAAGGAAACAAAATCTTATCCTCCTTTGGGGTAAATTAAAAGGAAGTACATAAATCACTGCAGGTTGGCTTGGATAAAATTATTTTCATTAGTAGGGGTACTACCAGTTTCCGTTCTCTAATCCGCAAAGCAGCTTCTTAAATATTTAAATATATGTTTATTACATGGATTATTATATTTAAAATTAACCTACTTTTCTAAGCTCATAATTTTCAATTATGAATGCTTTGGATATTATATTGTTTCAAAGCACTCAATAAAACTTTTAACACCGATCATCATACAACTTTTAAAATAAGCGTCCATTTTGATCAATATAGGTCTGTTTTTAACCCTAAAAAATATAGCCCCGATTAACGCTTTAGATTTAAGTTGTTGCAGGTTATTATCGTAAATTTCCGACCTGGCAACAGATGATTTTTCACCATCACTATATTTTAGCATTTGGAAATTTCTTTGACTCATTTTCTTAAATTTAGCCTGGGTAACTTTTTTTGAAAGGACATTTTTATTTGATCTGAAATATAGCCATATAATAAGGTGAATTTTAATAATTTCTTCCATCTCCTCTTCTGTTACATCAAGGCTATAACCCAATATAAAAGATAAAAAGAAAGGTTGGTATATATATATTTCATCCGATATCTTGTCAACATAATTGGCATCTATACTGTCTATATTAGCCACTAACTCAGCTAAATCTGTTGCCTGGTTAAAATCATTAACAGTGAAATACATCCTTAAAAATTTGTAGTGTTAAAACAAAAATCACAATAAAATTAGGATTTAATTTATTGACACAATACCTTTATTAAGAAGATTCTGCAGACTCGCATTCATGCCATTATAATCCTGTAATATTTCAGGATCCTTTTTTGCTTAACTATTCTTTTTTTATTCAATAAATTGCAATAAATATCATTTTACCCTTACGGTTTAATTGAAGACCTCTTGCTTAATATCTTTTATTATCCAACCTTTTTATATGCTTTTAACACTTTATATTGAAATACAAACTATATCCAATTTGTAAAATGTTAATAAGCTTGTCTCCATAATCTTTGCTATAATATTATTTTTTACATCAGGTATTTAAGTACAACATTCTTTAAAATATAAGTCTGTCTTTATAAATTTAATCCCTTTTCTTTAATAGAAGGTACTTATAATGGACAGGTAGAAATAGTAGTAGGTAAAAAACAATTTAATTGAAAATGATTTGGATTATAATGCTGATCCTTGAACTGAAATGTATAAACCACCTTCTAATAGTACCTTTAATGCATTTGGATCTATATTAAGTTTTACAACTAATTAAATAACAAACACATAATTAATGGTAATTAAAAAAATTATATTTTTTCTGAGTTTTGCATTAACCTTACTAATTGGTATTTATGGACAAAATGATGTATTAGTAATAAAAAATATAAAGAGTGGAAAGCATAAAATAATTTTACAAAATCAAAACATTACAATCAGTTGTTTTAACAGCCGGATATACAGAGGTAAATTAAATATTGTAAATGATTCCGCAATTAAAGTTGGCAATAATATTATTAGACTTAATAATATTGAAGAAATAGAAGCAAAGCCAGCACTTAAAATTATTTTAGGTGCGTTTTTATTAACCGGAGGTTTGATTGTAACACCCGGAGGAATAATTTTGTCAGGCTATGGTATATTAGCACTGAGTTTGATCAGCAACCAGGAGTTTGGAAGTATTGGTTACATAGGTGTTCCTCTTATTATTGGAGGGTTATTTATTACCGGAATAGGTATAGCAATCGTCATTAGCGGTATAAAGTTTATATGTCGTCCACAAATATTCAAAATTTACGATTGGGATTTTAATATTCAGGATTACTATAAGCTTAATACAATCAATATGGCTAATCCTGAAATGAAATGATAAAATCGAAATATCATCCAGACTAAGTATTGTTATATTTTGATTCATTTTCGACTTGTCAAATGAATGGAATAAATTAATTCTTAATACAACGAATCGAAAAACCACAATACAATGGGAAAAAATTGTTTATAATAGGGATTAACCTTTTAATATGCAACAAAGCTAACTTTATCACAATGCTCAATAATGGATGTTAATTCATTATTTTTTATAACATAAAATTAAGTTAATTGTAAATTGCCCGATTAAAGATTACCGGTAAATATATAAATTTAAGGTGCAGATTTTAAGCAATGGTTACCAATTTAATCTGAATATTTATTAAGGAATATGATTTCAGTTATTGTACATTTATACAAAACATTATGATTGATACGAATGTAAATGAAGGGGTTGCCTTTTTATATAATAATGATGAAATCATTAGTAAGCTTATAGATAATTTAGGCCCCTGCATACTTGAGCCATCAAAAACTTATTTTAAAGATATAATTAGAAAAATAATTTCCCAACAAATTTCTGTAAAAGCTGCTGAGTCTATATTTATACGCTTTCATAACCTAATTGGAGAAATTAAGCCTGAAAATATTTGTAAATTTTCAGTAGCTGATTTGCGGGAGGTAGGTCTGTCAAAATCTAAAGCAGGTTATGTATTAGATATTTCAAAACAAGTCATGGAAAAATCGTTTTCTTTTGATGATATTTTTGATTTAGAAGATAATGAGGTAATTGAAAAAATTACATCCTTAAGAGGTGCAGGTATTTGGACGGCCCACATGTTTTTAATTTTTAGTTTAAATAGATTAAATGTACTACCTGTAAATGACGTCGGGTTTCAAAGGGCTGTTTGTAAACAATATAATATCAGCAAACAGGATTTCCATAATGAAATTATAAATATATCCGCCAGATGGGGTAATTATAAAACAATCGCGGTTTGGTATCTCTGGGAATCATTGAACACATAGCAAATTGTCTAAATATTTGCAGTTGAGATACATGACATGAATATTCGAAAATATTTGTAGTTATTTGTAATTTTTTTAATCATTCCCCTACTTTAATGTATAATAATTAATATTTAGAATGAGCCATAATAAACATGAACTTGATGATGAATTCATTGAAATCATCAGGAATTATCAGAGAATACTTCATAAAGTCTGTTGGATTTATTTTAAAACAAAAGATGAAAGAGAAGAAAACTTTCAGGAAATTTTATATCAGTTATGGAAATCATATCCAACATTAAAGGATAAATCAAAAATAGGTTCATGGATTTATAAAGTATCAATTTTTACATCTATTGTTAAAATTAGAAAAGATGTGAAAATGAGTTATCAAAGTGAAATCCCGGAATCGTCTTTGATTGATGATTTTGAAGATAAGTTGTGTCGTGATGAAGATTTTACAAGGTTGAATAATGCAATAAATAAATTGAATGATATTGAAAAAGCAATTATTATGTTATACCTGGACGAAAAAGATTATGCTGAAATTGCTGATATAACAGGTATGTCAAAGACCAATATTGGTGTGAAAATATTAAGAATCAAAGAAAAGTTAAAATCAATAATAAATAACGACGGAAATGGAAAATACGGATTTACATAAAATTTGGAAAAAGAATGATCACTTCCTAAATAATTTGAATAAAGAACAACTAAAATTAATACTTATGAAAAAACAAAAAAGGATTTTAAAAGAATTTGCATTATTTCATATAATATCAGTTGGAATAAGTGCTTGTGCTGCTGTTTATTTGATTTTGTCTGCCATAATGAGGAATTATGATGGCTATTTTATTCTGATAAATGGGATTCTCCTCCTTATTGTAATAGCCGGATTAATTGGCTCGTTAATAGCTATCCGGCATTTTAAGCCTTCAATATCTGAAGATACCAACATGCATGATTTCATTGAAGACAATATTTGGGCTTTAGAAAAAAAGAGAAGAAATGTAAAATATCAGAACCTGATTTTACTTATAATTATTATTTTATTCTCCATTTCCATTCAGGTATTTTTTGCAGCCAAACCTATTTCTGAAATACCTGGTAGTAGTTTTTCTGTACTGAAAATTCTATTGGGGCTAATTATAGGAGTTCCTTTGGGAATGTTTTTAAGTTTAAAAATTGTTAGCATTTATAATGGCAAGTTAAAGCAGCTTAAGGACAATATGACGGACCTGGAAAAAACCTAATTTATGAATACTTTGCAACTTGCTCTAAAAAGAAGGATGAAGTTAAATAATCAGACTTGGTTACAGCATTATATAAAGCTTTAATTTTCAGCAATTATTCAAATACAATACTTTAATTTTACAAAGGCAAACCACTGTATGATGAACACTTCATTATCAATTTTCAAAGTCTGCAGGATGTTTCCATTATTTTTAGTTGGTATGGGCAAACTCATGAAAATATGCTATATTATTTACACTACCATGTTCTATTTTCTAAATGTAATGCAATAAAATTTATTTTGCCACATCATTTCAGTTTGCAGTTCCTCTACAGTAACAGGTATAGCTGATCTGATTTCCTTAAAATCAAACTTAATATTTTGGAAATATTTCTGATTATCACCATTTAAATATTTATCATTTAATAATATAGGAATTCCATCAACAGAGTTGGATGTTAACAAGTTTTTTTGAAATTCGGGACGAAATTTATTCAAAATAGCATCTTCCATATCAATCGCAGTTTAATAAAATTTATCGTCATTAAATTTAATTACTAATATCGTTACTATTATAATAATTTGTTTAATTTTAATATAGTCTTGGTATTTATATGGATTATAACAACAAGTCTAAGGAAGAGATTATTAATGAGTTAATTCAATTACAACAAGAACGGGTTGTAATTGAGCAGGAAATTGAACGTCGCAGACAAATCGAAGAAGCTTACCTCGAAAGTGAATATTTCTTTAAAGAATCTCAGAAAGCTGCAAATATAGGTTCATATAAAACAGATTTTATAAAAGGGTACTGGCAATCGTCCGAAGTGCTGGATGAGATATTCGGGATAGGGAAAGATTATGTCAGAAGCATACCAGGGTGGTTGGACATAGTCTATAATGAAGATTCGGATATGATGTTAAATTACCTTCAGGAAGAGGTAATAGGTAAGCGCCAACCATTCAATAAGGAATACAGGATAATGCGTATTTCCGATCGGCAAATTCGATGGGTACTTGGCTTGGGTAAGGTATTTTTTGATAATGACGGAAATGTGGTTTCTTTAATAGGGACTATACAGGATATAACATTTCGTAAAGAAGCCGAACTTCTTTTAAATCAAAAAAATGAAGAGATTGCTGCAGCTAATGAAGAGTATATACAGATTAATGAAGAATTAAATCAAATTAACAACGAATTACAACTTGCAAAAGAACGCGCTGAAGAAAGTGAAGAAACTTATAAAATGTTATTCGAAAGTATAAATGATGCCGTTTTTATTTCGGAAATACTTGAAAATACTGGAATCAGAAAATTTATTCAGGTTAATGATGTTGCATGTCAAAAGCTGGGATATACAAGAGATCAATTATTATCTATCTCTCCTTTAAAAATTAATTCAGAATCTTCTAAATTAATTTATCCGGCAATTGTTCAGGGTTTACTCGAAAATAAACAAGGTATCTATGAAATGGAACATGTTACTAAAGACGGTAAGATTATTCCTGTAGAAATTAGTTCAAGAGTCTCTAAATTAAATAATAAAACAATCATACATTCTGTTGCCCGTGATATAACTGAAAGGAAAATGATTGAACATGAACTTATTCTGGCTAAGGAAAAAGCAGAAGAAAGTGACAGGCTAAAGACTGCATTCCTCCAAAATATGAGTCATGAAATCCGGACTCCTATGAATGCAATAATGGGATTTTCCGATTTACTTGTAAAAAATTATAACAATAAACCTAAACTTGAAAAATTTTCAAAGATAATAAATCAGCGCTGCAACGATTTACTTGAAATTATTAACGATATACTTGATATTGCAAAAATAGAATCTGGCAGATTAACTGTTGATTTTGAAGAATGTAACATAAATGAGTTATTTGCAGAACTATTAACCTTTTTTACAGAATACAGGAACCGTATTGGTAAGCAACAAATAAAATTTAATCTTCAATCATTTTGTGAAATTAAAGGTGGAACAATTATAACCGATAAGGTTAAACTTAAACAAATATTCATTAATCTGATAAGTAATTCATTTAAATTTACTTTTGAAGGAAAAATTGAAGGTGGTTGCAAACTTGATCAAAATAATCATCTTGTGTTTTTTGTTTCAGACACTGGTGTAGGTATACCTCCTGAAAAGCAAAAGTTGATTTTTAACCGGTTTACTCAATTAAATCAGGGACCTGCAAATAATATTGGGGGAACAGGTTTAGGATTATCTATTGTTAAAGGTCTTATAGAATTGTTAAACGGTGAAATATATCTTGAATCACAACCTAACTCAGGCACTACCTTTTATTTTAAGTTTCCATATAAGACTATTGAAACTAATATCAAACACACGGTACAATTTGATCAACCAGCAGTTAATAGGTTGATTAATAAAACAATTCTAATCGTTGAAGACGATTATTATAACACTGAATATCTTAAAGAAATATTTTCAGGAGTAGAAAGTTTGAATATATTAGATGCAGCAGATGGTAAATCTGCCATAGAATTATCATTGTCACATCAGGTAGATTTAATTTTGATGGATATTCGTCTTCCGGATATTAATGGATACGATGTAACAAGGGAGATAAGGAAGTACAAACCTAACTTAAAAATCATCGCACAAACAGCTTATGCCGGGACCAAGGAAAAGCAACTTTCAATGGATGCAGGTTGTAACGATTATATCAGCAAACCTGCAAATAGTTCAGACTTGTTTTCAATGATAAACAGACTTTTATCATAAGACATTATTTTAAAACTAAATTGATTTTAATAAATTAATAATACTGAAGGAATTAATTTGGATTTGCCGGAAATCATTGATAGATTATCTAAAATTGAAAATGGATTCAAACCCATAGAGTTTGAGGCAAAGAAAATATTTGATTCAACAACACTAAAAGATTCTTCAAATCTTGCCATTAAGCTCCTTGACAGTGAGTTTTACCAGATTCGCAGCCTGGGAGTATTTCTGCTGGGGTATATATCCTCGAAAGATTTATCGTCTCTGGAGATACTCAGGACAAATGTAAGCCTGGATAAAAGCTGGCAGGTACAAGAGATATTTGCCAAGGCCTTTGATCAGTATTGCAGGGATACAGGTTATGAAAAATCCCTGGATGTTATTAAAGATTGGCTTTCTGATGCTAATCCCAATGTTTGCCGTGCTGTAACAGAAGGACTTAGAATATGGACCAGTCGTCCATACTTTAAGGAAAATCCGTTAGTTGCGATAAACTTGATAAGCCTGCATAAAGACAACATAAGTGAGTACTTAAGGAAGTCAGTTGGCAATTCACTCAGGGATATTTCAAAAAAGCACAGGGAGCTGGTGGAAAAGGAAACGTCAAACTGGGATTTATCAGATAAACTTATTAGATTCACACATAAATATGTTTTAAAAGCCAATTAAATTATTGCTAATTTTAAACCTGTCTTTAAATTCAAAAGGAAACGAAATTAAAATTAAAAACATGCGTAATATCTCTTTTTATATTTTATTGGGGTCCTTGGTAAACTTATCGTCTGCTTTAAATGTCTTTGCTCAAGCTACCACTAAGAATAGTGAAGTTCCGGATTGGGCTCTTCCAGGGTCAGCGTCACATAAACAGGTACCACCTCCCGATGGGTTTCACAGAAAAACAGTCACTTCTAATACTGCTATAGGCATATTCGAAGGCCAAAGCGATATAGGAGCTGCTTTGGTTCCGGGATCATCTTCATATTCTCCGGCAAGCGGTCAGTATACTATTACATCTGCGGGATATAATATTTGGTATTTCAGGGATGAATTTCGCTATCTGTGGAAAAAAAGTTCCGGTAATTTTTCATTTGCTGCAACTATAAATTTTCCGGATACTGCAGGTTATTTCGATCGTAAAGCTGTATTGGCCATCCGTCAAAGTCTTGAAGATAATTCTAAAGAAGCCATGGTTGCACTTCACGGAGGAGGATTGATTCATCTGGCCTATCGTCCTGAAAGCGGTGGATATATGAAGGAAATGAGAGTAGATAAAAGAAGCGCACTCAGGATTGGAATAGAAAAACTAGGCGACTCATTTACTATTTATGTAAGTATGAAAGGAGAGCCTATGCAACAAATAGGAACTCCAGTACAATTGCATTTCGATGAACCATTTTATATAGGTATTGGATTCTGTTCCCATCTTCCGGCTACACTGGACAAAGCTATTATATCCAATGTAGTGCTGGAAAATGAGGCTGGGAAAATTCATTAAAAATGGTCAGGTAACTGGATAAAGTACATTGAAAAAAAATGGTACAGTAAAAATAATTCAAAAATTGCTTACACATGTTACCTGAACAATATAATTAATTGAATAATTGCGATTTATTTGGGTATGGCATATGAAACATTATTATTACCTATCCTACCCTTTTATTTATATTATAATCTTAAGAATATTAATTTCTGAAATCTGATTTAATATTTTTTTTATTCTAAGGAATCCCCAATAACAATCTTTAGCTTACCAATATATTTACCGGAATTAAATCCTTTTCTACGTTTTTAATTAATTAAAGTTGTTGCTTTTTCAATCTTTGCTGTAGTTATCGGCTTATTTATTTCTACAATCATTTCTAATGTTTTATAATTTACAAATAACAAAAAATACTTTAATTCATTATTAACTTTAAGGGATTCCCAATAAAGAAACTAAACCTTACAGGGTAAAAAGCAACCTTTTTTGATTTGTGCATCTAATTTAGTGAACAAGATCTTAAATTTATTGTCCTAAAAATTTAATACTATGAAACGTAATTTATTATTAGTTTTTTGTCTGATTCAATTTTGTATTAGTTGCTCAAAAAATGAAGAAATCACAAGATCTTCAGTACAAAATACCAGTTTCCAGGAAGGATTAATTTATTATATGTATGGTATGCAGGTAATTGTTCCTTACACACAAGGGGGACCTGTATTATCTGCCGTTATTAACGGAAACCAACAAGCAACCATTAGACTATATAAAGATTCCATACTTTATTATGGATTTTTGGTTAATGCTAAGTACCACATTAATTACATTACTGACACAACATTTACAACTGTTCCTGTTAATATTACCGGCATGAGCAAGGCAGACACATCAAAGGAACAGCTGATAGACAATTTTGCAGTCACTTGTCTTGACAGTGCAAGATATATAAAAAATTACGTTCAATTCTTATGCATATATGGAAATTATAACCTTACCCATGTTTTGAGTTTTTCTCCTGATCCTATCGTCTCTACAGGAAATTAAAAATAAGTATTGATGAGTACTATTGTTCAAAAAGAATCCTACACCCTTTTATTTGTTTGTTATCTGCAACTTCAGTCAGGCAAATTTTACATCTTTAGCTGACATTTTCAACTGTCCGATTTTTTCGGACAGTTCACTTCCTACTTTTTGAAGCTTTGATTTTAAATCACTCCAATATTTACGAGGTCGATCAGTTCCAGTTAATATTTCAATAACATCAACAATTGAAAAATACCATTTTTCAGCTTCTGAATCCCAGACTGAACGGACTTGTTTAGATTCAAATAATTTTATAGCGGTTTCTTTGGTCATAATTATTTAATTTCAATTTTTTGGTTGAGAGTGGCGAGATTTAATTGATATTAAAAATATTGCTACTTGTGTAACAAAAGCATTTTTAATATTACACATTATTTTTCAGTCGGAAAAGGATATTCCAGGATACTTATAAACTAATTTTAGCTTTAGATTTTACTATTACAACTCGCACAGGCTGGTATTAAATTATAAAAAGATAGACTTAAAAAAGGATATTTATATTTTGGAAAATAATGGTCAAACTGAAATTTCGCTAATGGTTTATTATTTGATGTATGTTCAATATAAATAGTATATTGTGAATTGCAATAAGGACATGCCTTAATATTTAATTTTTTAGAAAGATTTAAAAGTTTAGTATTACGAAAATCATTATAATTAAAGGTTTTAATTAAGTTTTTGCTGAAATTTCTAGCTTTTTCTGTTTTTAAATTGATTATAAATCAATATATAATATCAATAATCGGTTACCTATTGTAATTATTACATCCGAGGTAACATAAATTAATATTAAATAAGGTTAAATGAGGTTTAAGAAAATAAAAACCCTCAATAAATGAGACAATTGAGGGTTAATGAAGTTATTTGAACTTTAGGTAAGCGGAGAGCGAGGAATTCGAACCCCTTCCAATAAAATGCTAGTATTCAGTTTTATATAATTTGATTTATTGTCCAGGTAACCGGCCAGGTAACTGGATTACATATTTTGTAAAAATATGTTGCAGTAAAAATAATTCAAATAATACTTACCTAAGTTACCTGAACATTATAATTAATTGAATAATTGTGATTTAATTGGGAATGTTATATGGTACATTATTGTTACCTATCTTACCCTTTTAGTTATATTATAATCTTAAGAATATTAATTTCTGAAATCTGATCTAATATTTTTTTGATATTCTAAAGCATCCCCAAAAACATTCTTAAGCTTACCTATATGTTTAGCGGCATTGAATCCTTTTCTACGCTCCTTATTAATTAATAAAGTAGCTTTTTCAATTTTTGCTGTAGTTATTGGCTTGTTAATTTCTACAATCATAGAATACATATATTATTAATACAAAAATAACTAAAAATACTTTGATTCGTATTATGGCATTAAGAATCATTTCTTTACATCTTTTAGAAATACGTCACCATAAGTTTTGACGCATTTAGAGAAATATCTAGTAATAAATTAATATTTAGTACACTATATTATTTGCATTTGTTTTGTAAATATTGCATCTCATTCACGCTCTTCTTATATTGTCGCTGGCAGTTTACTAATAAATTTTAATAACTTTATGCTTTACAAAAATGAGCCTACAATTAAATCTATTCATTTATTAAAAGCAAACAATTTCCAAAAGTAATAATTCAATTCAAAATGAGGAATTTATTGTTTTTGATTTTATTATTTTGTCTCGCATGTCACAATAACAAAGAATCAAAATATATTTATTATAGTTCTGATGAAGAAAGATATTTTAAAAAATTAATTGATAAATGGAAGAAAGCGGATGTGGAAAAAAGGGATAATTCCAAAATTGATTATTTAAAAAATTTCCAAAGTTTTATTAAAGTCGAACAAATTAATTTTTCAATAAATCCTTTCAAATCAATTTATGAGCGAACAAGTTATTGTAATTTTTACGATTCATTATTAAACTGTGTTACTGATTCATGTCAGAAACATTATGTTGGTTATGAAATTCAAATTGAAAAGGAGAATAAAATAAGACATAAAATGTTTTTTAACTTGATTGGTAATGTTTCCAAACTATTTATACTGCGATACGATTCTATAAATGAAAAAAGAATTATCTTATATAAGAACAATCAATTGGAAGATTATGGAACTGGATATTGGATATCAATATCTAATAATGGAGGTAAATCATGGAAAGACTACTATACCGGATTAAATGAAGATTACTTTTTCATTAAACCTAAAAGTACTGTACCATTTATTATTGATAAATCTAATATCCAGGTAGAAGGCGCTTTGATATATCCTGTTGGCGACAGGTTTACCTATGGTTATACGAATTTTTCTGTTAAAGAGGACGGAATCTTACTTAAGATTAATATTGATAAAGTAACTTTAGATTCAGATAATGATGGTCTTTCTGATATATTGGAAAATAAATTGATGACTAATAATTTATCCGGTGATTCCGATAATGATGGAGTACCTGATAGTTCAGACTGTAATCCCCGATTTAAAAATATTGATAATAAATATTCATTGCTGTATAAGTTTTTATTAGAACCATGGTTAAGAAAAGATAGTTGTTTTATTTCCTATTACGATACTTCTTATTTAACCCCTAAGAATTATGATGAAAATGAAAAAATTAAAAAAACATATTTAATTGTAACTTCAGATAAAAGACTTAAACATATAGCTCGTTTATGGAATAGATATATTTTTGTAACGCCAAGAGAATATGATAGATATAAATTAAAATTTGTAGTTGGGTTAAAAGAGTTCGATGTATCACCTTTATTCAAAATCGATAAATTGCCTGATTTTTATAAAATTCATTTAAGTTCCGGAAATTGGCAGCAGAATGTTGTAATTGGAGAAACACAAAATGGCTGGATAATTAAACGTTTAGGTTCTGTATTTTTAGATTAACTTATTCATTAGTTTCATTCAAGGAACCTTTTTCCCGTTTTTCCTCTAATTGCCTTGCATTTAGTTTTGAAACAACTTTTTTCCCGGTTTTTTCTTCAATTTCTTTACGTGTATTTCCGGCAATTGTACCACCCTGCTTGGCTATTTTCCTACTTTCCGGAAATGTTTTAGGTTTTTTTTCCTTTGATATTTCTGTTGTTGAAGCTTCTGCCAGCATGTTTAATACCAATTCCAGGTTTGTCATGTGGTCGCGTAGGTTTTCTTTTTTAAGGTCTTTGAACTTCTTATATTCTTTTGTAGTAAAACCACTCCATGCCTTGGTAATTTCATCTGTAAGAATGGCAAACTCCTGACCTTTTTGAACTCCACGGTTCTCCCATTCGTCAGTTAATTCTTTCCGGATTTCAATACTTTTAAGCCTTTGATTTATCCATTCCTTGGAATAACCTTTTCGTAAATAAGTTTCCATTAGTCGGTCAATACCTATTTCGGGGTCTTCTAATTCATCCAACCGCTCCCTGGCAACTTTAGCTAACCAGAGCTTGAAAGGTTCTGCTTTGGGGGAAGGTATAGTCTGGATTAGGCGAAACAGTTGTTCGGTATCGGCAACATCGGTTTTATAAAATTTACCATCGGCTGATTGCATTTTCAGTTGGTTACAATTTGTAACCAACTCACTACCTTCCTTTGTTAGTCTATGTTTGAGAACTTTCCAATAGTTATTAGGGTTGGAGCTATCTGATAAAATTCCCACTACATCAACAATTGAAAAATACCATTTTTCAGCTTCTGAATCCCAGACTGAACGGACTTGTTTAGATTCAAATAATTTTATAGCGGTTTCTTTGGTCATAATTATTTAATTTCAATTTTTTGGTTGAGAGTGGCGAGATTTAATTGATATTAAAAATATTGCTACTTGTGTAACAAAAGCATGTTTAATATTACACATTATTTTTCAGTCGGAAAAGGATATTCCAGGATACTTATAAACTAATTTTAGCTTTAGATTTTACTATTACAACTCGCACAGGCTGGTATTAAATTATAAAAAGATAGACTTAGAAAAGGGTATTTATATTTTGGATAATAATGGTCAAACTGAAATTTCGCTAATGGTTTATTATTTGATGTATGTTCAATATAAATACTATATTGTGAATTGCAATAAGGACATGCCTTAATATTTAATTTTTTAGAAAGATTTAAAAGTTTATTATTGCAAAAATCATTATAATTAAAGGTTTTAATTAAATTTTTGCTGAAATTTCTAGCTTTTTATGTTTTTAAATTGATTATAAATCAATATTTAATATCAATAATCGGTTACCTATTGTAATTATTACATCCTAGGTAACCGATCAGGTAAATATAAATAAAAATTAAATAAGGTTAAATGAGGTTTAAAAAAATAAAAAACCCTCAATATATGAGACTATTGAGGGTTAATGAAGTTATTTGAACTTTAGGTAAGCGGAGAGCGAGGGATTCGAACCCCCGGTACCAATTAAGGTACAACAGTTTTCGAGACTGCCACAATCGACCACTCTGCCAGCTCTCCTTATTAATATGTATCCATTATAATATTTTAATAAAGGCGCCAACAATACTCGTATTTATTAATAATTTATAAATGGGGTATAGATTTACAAAAATACAGCTTTTCTTTTATGTTGCAGACTCTACCTGATGAAAAAGAGGGCTACACCAATCACTGATAAAAATGCTCCAATAATTTCCATTAAATAAACTTTTTGCCTGAATATAAAAATAGAAGGAAGGATAATTAATACCGGGGTGGTAGACATTATTGTTGCAGCAATACCTGTAGAGGTATATTTTAAAGATAATAACGATAAGGACACTCCTAAAAAAGGCCCGAAAAATGATCCTATAGAAATGGCTGTCATTGCAGGCCGATTGGATAGAGCTGCTATTGCATTTGAACTCCTTCGCAACAGGAAAATAATTAAAGAAAACCCTGCAATGCCAGTAATAATTCTTATCTGTGTGGAAGCAAAAGCATCATACCCGTTCATTCCTTTTTTACTGAGGATTAGTCCCAGGGCCTGGCCAATTGCGCCGCCTAAAGCATACAAATATCCTTTTAAAGGGACTTTAAGTGTTAACTTTTCCTGTTCCCGGTTATGACCAGCCACTGCAAGGCCTATTCCTGTAAGGGTGATGAAGATACCGGTTATGCTGTACATTGAAAGATTTTCATCCATGAAAAAATAACCCGTCACAGCTGCAATAGGAGGGGCCAGGGTCATGATAAGCATAGACAGCCGTGAGCCTATTACAATAAATGCCTTGAATAAACATAAGTCTCCAAAAACAAAACCAACTAACCCGGACAGGCTAAGCCATATCCATTGACTTGTTCCGGCATCTGAAGGGAAGAAATTACCTCTGTAGAAAAAATTAAATATGGATAACAAAATAAATGCAAGTACAAGGCGAATTAAATTAACAGATAAGGAACCCACCTTTTTACTGGCAAATTCAAAAGCAACAGCAGTTATCGTCCAAAATACGGCTACTACCAACGACGAAATTTCTCCAATGTGATTATGAAACATTTTTGTAAATTTGAATCCAAACCTACAATTTTTTTTTAATTGAGGTTCAGATTTAATTTTATTTCGAACCTTTTTTTTAATTTTAAGTATAAAGGCTTAAAAGTTGTATATAAAAAATAGCGTCTGATGTATTGATGGTGTCACCAATGAATATTCATTTCATACAGATTAACATCAAACAATGGTAAACCGAAAAATTACTGTAAAACACTATCTCAACAAGAGGGCTAATGCCAAATTACTTGTAAGAGAGAAATATTTTCCCCTTTATATTCAAATTATTGTAAATGGGAAAAAAGCTCAGATTAAAAGTAAGATAAACGAGCATTTGAAGATTTATCGAAGTGATATAGAACGTATCACCAAAAATAATCAGGAGATGAACAGTTTATTAATGCAGGGATATGTATCAGAACATTTTTTTGAAGAAATAGAAAAATCCAGGCTCTTTCCCCTCTACCAGCTTCTTATGGATGAGGTTGTTGTTATTACTAAGATAATTTCACTGCAACAACCTTTCACTAATAAAGATTTTACATTAAATAACTTTAGTGACGATTACTCAAAGTATACTGAAGAAATTACTCAAAAGCTTGATTCTAAAATTAAGGATCTTTACCTCAACGAATTAAAAGGGATCTTTTTAAAATCAATCAACCAGGATGAAAATAAGGAACTTTTTAAGGTTACAAATTATTTTATCCATTTTATAAACTGGCAGAATACATTTAGCAATTTTTACGACACTTCCCTGGAAATACTACCTGGGGAGATGAATGTTATAGATAGTTTCTTAAGTAATGAATTACGCACACAGATAAAGGCATTCATGGCTTTTCACTCAAAAGTCAATGTTTTGAAGAGGTTTTTTGAAAAGCGCGAATTGGGGAAGATTTCTACACTATCGTACCTCGATTGGCAAACTGATATAAGAGAATATGTTTATAAAGAATTTGAACAATTGTTCGGGGAGCAAAAAACACTTCAGTATATAGTCAGTCTTGAGGAACTGTTGGTCCAGGATCTTAAAATGGCAATTTAGATTAGTGCCTTTTACCTGGCATAATTTTACTAATACACCTGAGTCCGGTATTCTTTCATCTCCCTTGCCAGATCCCTTGCATTACCTGATAGCTTTTCAAGTAGCATCCAGAATTGTTTGCCGTGGTTTTTATGCACCGTATGCACCAGCTCGTGTAAAATTACATAATCCATTAAATGAACAGGTAATCGCACAAGATGAATATTTAAATTTATATTGTTGACTGACGAGCAGCTGCCCCACCTTGATTTAAGGTTTTTAACACGTATGGACTTATAATTTAATCCGTATTTATTAGCTAAATAGCTAACCCTGAGAGGAAGGATTTCATTTGCTTCTATTTTTAAAGCCTGAATTATTCCTTTCCTTATTAGTTGCTGACCAATATCAGATGTTACCTGTTGCTGGTTGTTATATAAAACAGTTATAGTTCCGTTCTTTACTTTTACTTTCATTCCCAAGGCATTATGTTTACTAAATTCCAGTTTATGATTATTGGTAGTAAATACAATTCCAGGAATAAAATGTGTATGTGGTTTTTCTAATAGCTTTATCTTTTCAAGACTTTTATTAATCCACTCGGATTTTTCCTCTACAAAGTGAAATGCTTTTGTTAGTGAAACATAGTTTGGATAGGTAACTTTAACGCCTTGATCAGGTTTTATAGTAATTCTAATATTTTTAGATGAACTTTTTTTAAGGAAAGACACTTCACCAATATTTTCAAAATAATAAACCTTCATTATATTTTTAGCTAATACGATTCCGAAATATATAGGTTTTATGTTTACATTTATTAGATTTTGGTTTTATATAATCAATAGTTATTAACATAAATATAATGTCTTTAATTTTAAATATAGAAACAGCTACTGATATTTGTTCGGTAGCTTTAACCAGTGACGAAGGAGTGGTTGATTTGGTTGAAAATTCTGAAGGTCGTTCTCATGCTTCACTTTTAACTGTTTTGACAGAGGAATTGTTAAAAAAAAACAGTATTTTAGTTGATAGCCTGGATGCAGTTGCAGTCAGTATGGGCCCCGGTTCCTATACCGGATTGAGGATAGGAGTTGCTGTAGCGAAGGGCCTATGTTATGGTGCCGGTAAACCTTTAATCGCAGTGCCTACATTAGAAAGTATGACAAGAGGAGCTATTTCTTTTATTAAGGGAAATGAAACAGAAGATAATGGTAATGCCTGGTTCTGCCCAATGATAGATGCCAGACGACAGGAAGTATACCTGGCTTTTTACGATGGATTTGGTGTAATGCAAAAAGAAACAAAAGCAGTTATATTAACTTCAGAGTCATTTGAGGAATTATTATCCATACATAAAATATTCTTTTTTGGCAGTGGTTCACATAAATTTAAAGAAATAAGGTTTCATCAGAATGCTGTTTTTATTGATAACTTTAAAAACTCCGCTAAAGATATGGCAGATATTTCTCAAAAACTTTACTACCTGAATAAATTTGAAAACTTAGCCTATTTTGAGCCTTTTTACCTGAAGGAATTTGTAGCGACAACTCCAAAGGATAAGGTTCTTAAAAAATAATGTCATGAAGGTTTTTATAATAATTTGCTGTTTGTTTTTTTTATCGGACTCATATCAGACAAATACAGTCACTCCGGTATTAAATCCTGAACCTGCCTTTGTAAATGGCGAAGAATTGCAATATTCTCTTCATTATGGTATAATCACAGCCGGCATGGGAAGTGTTACTCTTAGCAATGACTATTATAAAGGAATTGCAGTTTTTCACTCAGTAGTAAAAGCAGGTACCACTGGTTTGGCAGAGAAGCTTTTCAAAGTTCTGGACATTTATGAAAGTTATTTTATTCCTTCCTCCAATTTACCTTTAAAGGCCATCCGGAATGTACATGAAGGAAACTATAAACAATTTATAGATGTTGAATTTGACCATGAAAAAAATATTGTAACCAGCAGTAAGTTACCCGGCGAACATAAAGTACCTGCAAATATTCTGGATATAGTTTCTTCTTTGTATTACCTTAGAAGGATAGATTTTACAAATTATAAATATAATGATGTAATACTTGTCAATACTTACTTTGGAGATGAGCTGTTCCCTTTCTATATTGTATTTAAAGGGCGACAGACCATAGAAAACAGCATGGGCAAATTCAAATGCCTTAAATTCGTTCCGGTTGTGGAACCGGGCAGGATATTTAAAAATAAGGACGATATGACCTTCTGGCTTTCTGATGACTTAAATAAAATACCTGTAAGTATAAAATTTGACTTGATTGTAGGATCGTTTAAATGTGACCTGGTATCTTATAAAAATCAAAAATATAATTTAACTTCTATGGTTAAGTAATGTAAATACTCATTTTTGGTTTATTTTTGCCGGAGATAAATTATAATAAATGCTAATAATTTAATATTCAATTGTAAAATACATAACAACATGTTTGAAACAAAATACCATTTGGAAGATCTGGGTAATTTTACTTTTCTTGTTACCGGAGGTGCAGGTTTTATAGGATCAAATATAGTTGAATATCTTTTGGATTACGGTGCAAAAAAAGTTAAGGTTTTGGATAATTTATCTACCGGTTCATTCGATAATATTCAGGAATTTACCAGTAATAAATCTTTTGAATTTATTAATGGAGATATAAGAGATCTTGGTGTTTGCAGGACAGCGGTAGAAAATATTGATATTGTATTGCACCAGGCAGCTCTGGGATCAGTTCCGCGTTCAATTATTGACCCTATTACAACTAATTCTGTAAACATCTCCGGATCATTAAATATGCTTGTTGCCGCCCGCGATGCAAATGTGAAAAGGTTTATCTATGCAGCAAGTTCATCTACTTACGGTGATTCCAAAGAAATGCCCAAAATGGAAGATCATATAGGCAAACCTTTATCTCCTTATGCTATAACAAAATATGTTAACGAACTATATGCCGACGTATTTAGCAGGACCTATGGTATTGAAACTGTAGGATTAAGGTATTTTAATGTTTTTGGACGAAAACAGAGTCCGAAGGGGCTTATGCAGCTGTAATCCCTAAATTTGTTATACAACTTATGAAACATGAATCTCCTGTTATTAATGGTGATGGTGAATATTCAAGGGATTTTACCTTCGTCGAAAATGTTATACAGGCGAATATGCTGGCCGCATTTGTAAAAAATCCACAGTCTGTGAATACTGTATATAATGTTGCTTATGGAGAACGCAATACTTTAAACCAGCTAACCAATCATCTCAAAGAATTTTTATCCGGGTACGATGCAGAGATATCCACAATAGAAATAAAACATGGACCAAACAGACTGGGGGATATACCTCATTCCCTGGCTTCAATTGAAAAAGCACAAAGCTTACTTGGCTATAAACCCAAATATGACCTGCGAAAAGGCTTGCAGCAAGCAATAAAGTGGTATTGGACTAATTTGAAAATATAGTTGTGGGTTGTACTGGATTCGAACCAGTGACCCCTACCCTGTCAAGGTAATGCTCTAAACCAGCTGAGCTAACAACCCAAAAATTTCTTCACAAAAATAATAATTTAGTTAAGGACATTTATAAATTACTTTTTTAATTTAATTTCGCAACATTTTGATACCTATTTGAAGTAATTTATTAATATACAGAAATAATCTGTAATAATATTAAATGATATAAAATAATAGTGCATGTACAGCTCGTTGAAAAATTGCCTGATGCTGCTCCTTTGTTTGGGGTTAGCTTGTAATCACGTTATTAAGGGTCAAAGCCAGGGTAATAATCAAAGCCAGAATAACAATCAAACTCAGGATTTTAATCAGTATGATTTAAGCACTATTAATGTTGATCAGCTTACAGATGATCAGATACAGGCAATTATATCCAAAGCAAATCAGTCGGGTATGACATTCGATCAGCTTGAAAACCTCGCCATACAAAGAGGAATGCCTGCTGATGAAGTTGAAAAGCTTAAAGACAGGATAGACAGCATACAATCCGGTCAGGGAAATACCGATAGTGAAAAATTTATCGACCGGTCCCGAAGTTATAAGCAGGAAAACGAGGATAAAGTTACAAACAGAAATCAGTTTTTAAACAGGAACAAAAAACCCGGACTTAATGAAAATGAAAATTTAAGCAAAACAGATATTTTTGGAAGTCTTGTTAATGGTAGGAAGAAGGAAAGACCGGAAGATAAAATTTTTGGATTTTCAATTTTTAACAATAAAAAATTTACGTTTGAACCCGGTTTAAATATTCCAACCCCCAGGAACTACCAGTTGGGACCAGGGGATGATATTGTAATAGACATATGGGGAGCTTCCCAGCAGACATTTCAGCAAAAGGTATCACCCGACGGAGCTATCTTTATCAGTAACCTGGGCCCGGTTTTTATAAGCGGTATGAGTATAGAAGAGGCTATAGGCAAGCTTAAAAAGGATTTGAGTAATATCTATGCCGGATTGCAAGGTGCTAATCCAAATACCTTTCTAAAAGTAAGCCTTAAATCGGTCAGAAGTATAAAAGTAAATATACTGGGTGAGGCTTATCTTCCGGGAACTTACACCTTACCTTCACTGGCATCGGTATTTAACGCTTTATATGCCGCAGGTGGTCCTTCCATGAACGGGACGTTAAGAAATATAAAAGTGGTAAGGGAAGGCAAAAAGATAGCAGAGCTTGATTTTTACGATTATTTGCTCAAAGGGGAGTTAAAAAATAATTTGATTTTGCAGGATCAGGATGTCGTTTTTATAAGCCCATATTCTGACAGGGTAGAAATTATAGGAGAAGTCAAGAGACCTGCGTATTATGATTTAAAAGAAACTGAAAACTTAAAGAATTTACTTTCATTTGCAGGTGGTACAAGTGGTAAAGCCTATACCCAGCGTTACAAGGTTCTTAGAAAAACAGGTCGTGATAATAAGGTTTTTGATATTCCTTCCGTTTTATCAGATACCATGAAATTGGTAAATGGCGACCGGGTAATTGTGGATTCTGTCATAGACCGTTTTGAGAACAGGGTTGAAATAAAAGGAGCAGTTTACCGTCCTGGTATTTTTGCCCTCGACACAGGATTAACCCTTAAAAAGCTCATAGAAAAGGCTGACGGACTTAGAGGTGATGCTTTTACAAGCAGGATATCAATATACAGAACCCGGGAAAATTTAACCATGTCGGTAATTCCTGTTGATTTGGGTGATTTGATAAATGATAAAAATGGGGATATACCTTTGAAAAGGGAGGATCTGGTATTCATACCTTCAATATTCGACCTCAAGGAAGAATATACAGTTAATATCGACGGAGAGATACGAAAACCCGGTTCCTATTCCTTTGTATCCGGTGGCTCGGTCGAAGATTTAATTCTCAGAGCAGGAGGTTTACTTGAGTCAGCATCACTGGCAAGATTAGAAATAGCAAGAAGAATAAAAAATAATCTTGCAAATAATTCATCCAACAAAGTTGCAGAAATTTACCAGTACCCAATTAGCAGTGATTTAAAACTTTCAGATTCAGCTTCAAAATTTATCTTGCAACCATTTGACCAGGTATTTATAAGACGTTCACCAGGTTATGAAGTTCAGGAAATGGTTAATATTGCTGGAGAAGTAGCATTTCCCGGGACTTACATTATTAATGACAAGGAAGAAAAATTATCAGACCTTATAAACAGGGCAGGAGGACTTTCTAAAGATGCCTATGTAAAAGGAGCACGTCTTGTCAGGAAATTACCGGTTGACAAAAAGCAACGTCTGGAAGCACTCAGGGCAATTGCAAGCCACTCCAAGGATTCAGTAAAGATCGATTATAGTTTGAATGATGAAACCACCATAGGAATTTACCTGGATAAGATCCTTTCAAACCCCGGATCTAACTATGATTTGATTTTACAAACAGGGGATTCAGTAATTATACCAAAGGAATTGCAAACTGTAAGGCTCAGCGGTGCGGTGCTGTTTCCTGTAACGGTGAGGTTTGATAAGGTATATTCCTTTAAATCGTACATAAACAGGGCCGGTGGTTTTGCACCGGAAGCTCAGTATGGTAAATCGTATATTATATACGCCAACGGATCTATTGACAGAACACATAAACTTTTATTTTTTAACCTGTTTCCACGAGTAGAGCCTGGTGCGGAAATTGTTGTCCCCAAAAAACCAGTAAAGAAGGGATTATCACCAGCTGAAACAGTAGGTATAACTTCAGCAATTGCCACAATGGCCCTGGTTATAGTTGAAATAATTACTGCCTTAAAATAACAAATTGATTTTTAATTGATATTTACTTTAAATGACTGATGATATTTCAAATAAAAAAGTAAAAAGTGGTGATATTGACCTTCTTGAAATTTTAAGAGCAATAAAAGCAGGTAAGAAAATTGTATATAAATCCTTAATTGTTTCTTTTATCCTTGGTATAATTATATCATATGGAACTCCTAATGTATATAAATCCGAAGTTACTTTATTAGTCGAAAATGAATCAAAACACGCCTCGCTCCTTAATCCGGAGGAACTTGCCCGTCGTTCGACGGTGTCAATGGTAGGTCGGGATCGGCTCGAACAGGTCTGCGGCGACGGCTTCCATGCCGGCGGGCCTGCGCGCTTCCTCCGGCGGGAAGGTGCGCGGCGGCGCCAGCGATTTGGCGAGCATCGTGAACTCGCGCAGTTCGGAGACGAGCCCCGCCCACTCCCCGCATGTCTCGGCGTCGATGCCGTTCGGCAAGGCTTCGTGGAGCCGTTCGGCCTCCAGAGCCGCGTTGGACTTCAGGTGGGAAAGCGCGTCGCGAAGATGCCGCACGCGCGCATGGAGTTCGAAGATGCTGCTCACGGCAGGTCCCCGGCATGACGAATAAAGGGATCAGCGCCGCCGACCGGGCGCCATGCCGCCGCGAGTCCCGCCCCCTCCGGTCGGCTTGGCTGCGCCCCGCCCCGGCAGGAACAGGACCGTCTTCATCGACAGGCCCAGATACGTGCTTGTCCGCGGCAAAGACTCGAGTCCATCGGCGCTTTGCTGGAAGATGACGCAACGGAAAAGGCAATGAAGTAATGATGGGAAGCGCCGACAAGCGCTTCGGGTATCTTGCGCAGGAAGTCCGCGTAGCCGAGCCCGACGCTGTCGAAGAACGTCGCCTGGTAGATGCCCTCGTCGCCGCGCGCCATCGCGGCTTCGGTCTCCGCGGCGGCGCGCGCGACGCCGTCGCGTCCCGGCCCGCGCTCGATCGTCGTGACCTGCCGGCCCTCCGCGAGCAGCCGCCGGAGGTAGCTCCGCTCGTGCTCGTCGCCGAGCTTGGCGAGCAGTTCCGCTTCGCCTGCGCGCTCCGTCGGGCGCTCGAGCTCGCCGCGCAGGGCCTTCAGGTCGAGCGTCGTCAGGTGCTCGCAGGCGATGTAATTGTTGACATCGGTAGGGAAACGACGACCACGCCCTCGAGCAGCTGCAAGAACCGAGACCTCCCTTTTATCCCATCGTCTTTTATCCAGCGTCGAACGAGCGCTTCTTGGACGAAGATACGTTCGGTTGGTATTGAGGCGTCACCCTGGCGAAGAAAGATCCGATTATGCGAATGCCGCTGAATCGGGCCTTCAGGCGCTTCCTTGAAACCTATCGACGCGTTCGATGATGAGCCCACGCCCGGCGGCAGCTACGAGCGCATGGTCCAACGCCGCATCTTCGATCCAGACCGGATCCCGC
>CAVYAE010000070.1:0-44348 GCA_963766305.1 uncultured Bacteroidota bacterium | reverse complement strand
TGGGCCGCCTTTTCGAAAAGTAATTTTCGGTTACGGTGTGTGGCTACAACAGTTCCGTTACCTGGCAGGGCTAATCCTATGGCTTCGTTGAGGCAGTTCATTGAATTGGCGGTAAACATTCCTGAACAAGAACCACAGGTAGGGCAGGCAATTTTTTCTATTATATTGATTTCTTCATCACTAACCGCATCGTCAGCTGCCATAACCATGGCATCAACAAGATCATATTTTTTGGTACCTGAAGTGCCTGCTTCCATAGGACCGCCTGATATAAAAACAGTAGGAATATTCAAACGCATAGCAGCCATCAACATTCCCGGAGTAATTTTGTCGCAGTTGCTTATGCAAACCAAAGCATCAGCCCCGTGTGCATTCACCATGTATTCAACGCTGTCAGCTATCAAATCACGGGAGGGCAATGAATATAGCATTCCATCGTGTCCCATAGCTATGCCATCATCTATTGCAATAGTATTAAATTCAGCAGCAAAGCATCCCAAGGATTCTATTACTGATTTCATTTCCTGTCCAATGTTGTGGAGATGAGCATGACCCGGAACAAATTGTGTAAATGAATTCGCAATTGCTATAAGGGGCTTACCCATTTGTTCCTTTTTCATCCCATTGGCCAGCCACAGACTCCTGGCACCTGCCATCTTACGGCCCTGGGTCGTTGTTGCACTACGTAAGGTTATCGCCATTGTGTTTTGTATTTACAGTTTATGTATTAGTTTACAGGCTATTATTAGTTTTTTTACCTGAGAAATATGAAATAAATTTATTACAATCCAATATTTGTATTAAGTCCTTACAGACAAACATCAAATTAAAAAGCCTTCCTCATTATTAAGTGAGAAAGGCTTTTTAAAAAGATTTACACAATCCGCTCTCACATCAGTAGTTTTCTGACGAGCACGACAACTAAAATATGAATATTTAAAGATTGCATAATAATACCTTTTTGTCTTATTTCCTCGACAAATATAGTTATTAAATATTAATGTCAAAATATTATTTCTATTTTTTCTGTAATTGGATAAAAATTAGCAGGAAAGTATCGTACTTGTTTACGAATAAAAAGTCCCAATTTTTATTGAGATTTTTTTTTACATTTGCACCGCAAAACAATAATGACTCCGTAGCTCAGCTGGTAGAGCAATTGACTCTTAATCAATGGGTCGAGAGTTCGATCCTCTCCGGGGTCACTTGAAAATAAGCCACTTGGAAATAGTTTTTTCGGGTGGTTTTTTTATTTGCACACAATTTGCACCACAAAAATAGAATTATACATTAAGTAATTTTAACTATTTTCATTCCTATAAATTACAATCAAACTGCAAATGATATTCTAAGTAAATTAATTAATTTTGAATTTACTATCCCAAAAATCCTACGTTATGAAAAATATTTTACTCTCAGGTATTTTAGCAGGTTTCTTGAGCTATGTAAATGCACAGGTTTATGATACGGCAAATGTTACTATCCCAGGTACATTAAATGCAGTGGCAAAAGCTTATTTAAGAACAGTTTCCAATCTTACCGTTGCCGGCACTATTGATGCACGTGACTTTAAAACCATGAGAGACAGTATGACTGCACTCACTGTCCTTGATTTAAGCGGTGTTAATATTGCTGCCTATAAAGGAACAAATGGAACCTATCGAACCTATTATATTGCCAATTATGATACCACATATCCCTCAAATGCAATCCCTCAACATGCTTTTTACCTAAAAGCATTATTGACATCTATAACCTTACCTAATACTATTACTTCCATTGGAGACTCAGCTTTTTGTTCAACCTTTTATACCGCAGGATTTATAGGTTCATTTGTTATTCCCTCTTCAGTTAAATCTATAGGAAGTTGTGCTTTTGCTAATTGTGGAGGTTTAACTGGTTCATTAACAATACCATCATCTGTTGAATATATAGGAGATTTTGCATTTGCAGCGTGTTCTGGATTATCATCAATTATCGATTTGAACCCTTACCCTTTGATAGATAGTGCTATGGGTGATGGTGTATTCGATGATGGTTATCATAATAGTTTAATCGTCCCTTGTGGATCAATAAATGCGTATGAAGCAGATTATAAATGGAATGGTTATTATGCGTTTCCTGCAGCACATGATCGAAATCGTTTTAATATTATCGGAAATGACAAATTTGTACCAATTTCTGCAAGTAACAATTACATAGCACCAGGAACGACTGTTACTTTTACAGCACATACTGAATGCCTTGGGATCACTCCCTCTTTACAATGGCAAGTAAATAGTAAAAACGCAGGTACAGGTGATAGCGTATTCAGTTATAATCCTGCCAATAATGATTCCATAACATGCATGGCTACATTTGATGACACTATAGTAAAAAGTAATGCAATTGTAATTAATGCTACAGGTCATGTTTCTAGTAATTTGGCAAAATCAGAATCTTTTACATTATATCCAAACCCCAATGATGGAAGTTTTACTATTGGATTTTCAAATCCTGATAATAAAATATTACGGATAAGTATAGCAGATATAACTGGAAAGATTGTACTTGAAAACAGAACTACCGAAAAGTCCTTTAATTATACTGGATATAAACTCCAGCCTGGGGTATATTTTGTAACTGTAAAGGGAGAGGATAGTTTTAATGTGAGTAAGATGGAGGTTAGATAAAATATTTACTATCACGAACTTATTTCCCGTGCAGGTAGTTGGGGTCTTTTGAGGATCCCCGACCGTCCGAGAATAAGTTAAAAGCCGCTTAAAAATGTTGTAAAATAGTTCGTTTCCATTATCCCAGTAAGTATTTTTTATCTTTAAACCCAATTGAATCAAATACATATCCTAATAAAACATCACGTTGTAGAGCAATTTTATAAATAATAAAAATGAGTAATAGGATTCTTCTGATCACTGGATTGATAATTTTAATACTTGGTATAGGTTTGATTACATTTTTTATCGGTAGTGCTTTATGTACCGTCTTTTAATACATTTTAAATTAAAGGAAAATCTTTAGTCCCAATCCGGAAAAATTTGGTCCAAATGAATTATTAATCAGAAATGTAAATGTAGTAATATTAACATTTCCATAATTTGGTATTATAATCCAGCCAATCATACCATACAATCCTTCTAAAACCAATTTATCAGATAATTTATATTCAATTCCAGGACTTATTCCAATTAACCAGGATACCGAATTGACATCGGAAAATGAATTATCGTATTGAATAAACGCCTGGCCAATTAAAGAAAAATTATTGCTGTTAAACAATCTAAATCTTGCAAAAGGTGTTACTGATAGTATATTTTCGTTTGCAGGTACAGCAATATTTGTACTGGTTGATCCTGTACTATAACCCATAGAAAATCCTAATGCCACATTTTTATATATATAATGACCGTATTCAGCTGTAAATGATCCGATACTTGTTGTTAGATGGTACTTATAGCTATAAGAAGAAACTAAACTTGAATAATTGTACGACGTAGTACTCGTTCCAAAGCCCAAACTCAATCCTAAGAAGTCTTTTTTATCCTGAGCGGATAAATTGCAATAAATGAATGGTATTATCAATATTATACAACAAATTCTTTTCATATTCGATAGGTTTAGATTTGAAATGATATTAAAAAAGATTGATAATAAAGTAAATTTAATTGTTTTACAATATTTATACAATATATCTAAGTTCAAATATCGCTTATTTCTCAAATTTTACAAATTCCGGAAAAACTGATTTGTAAGCTTATAGAAATTATTTCTAAAGCTTTGCAAGCTTGAGGTTAATAGAATGCTTACTGAAACATTGTCATAAAAGTTTTTTAAAATATTTAAGTCACAGTGTAATGTACATTCTTGATTATATAATCCACAATTTTTACATTTCAGAAAATCAATTGTTAGTTCCTGTCTCATGTTTTTCTAAAATTTGCATTAGGGAAGTATGCATCCGAATACTTAAGATAAATAAGGATTTCACCATTTTATCGACAGGAGAAAGTAAAGAATGGCACAGTTCACTTGTTCCGGCTTTTCTTCATGAACCATATGGTCGGCCTTATAAACTATGGTTAGCTGGGAGTTTTTGATATCACTATGGAAGCGATATGCCATTTCGACGTTTATAATCTTATCATTTTTTCCCCAAATAATCAAGGTTGGAATTTTTATGTTCCGGATACGGTTAACATCTGGAAGTGCAAAGTCCCAACCGAGAGCTTTTGGCATCCAATACCAGGACTGTCTGCTGTTTGGTGTCCGGTTAATATCGCACATCTCAGAAATAAATTTTGAGTCGTTTATAAAAGGTTTAGGATCATAATACAAACCTTTTAAGAAAGTCTTGACAACAACCGGATATGACGAAAACGACATCAACAATGCGCTGGTGAATTGGTATCGACCCGGATCAAGAAGACCTGGTTTGTTTTCTCTGGTGTACCCACCGGCATCAATGAGAATCAGCCCTGCGGTGTTGTCGGGATAATCAAGGCTAAACTCAAGAGACACGGTTCCCCCAAGGGAATTTCCACCAATAACTGCTTTTTTTATTCCTGCAGTGTCCATGAATCTCTTGACGAACTCAGCGTAGGACTTGTGTGTATATGCAAATTTTTTTGGTTTGCCTGAGTATCCAGAGCCAGGTAAGTCCAATGTCCAAACCTGATAATATTTGCTCAAATAAACAATGTTATTGCGCCATGTGCTGGTGTGTGATCCACCGGCAGGGATCAGGATCACTGGTGATCCATGCCCTTGACATTCATAATAGGTATCGATACCTTGTATATTAACAAAATGACCTGTTTTTGCAAGCTTGTGTGTCTGTATTGGTGGAATTAAGATCCATACAGCCCAATGCACAAGCAAGAGTATAATAACTAATCCAATAGTTATCCCAACACCATATATGGCATACTTGATAACCCAAACCACAACCTGGAAAAAAAACACCTGGAAAGAAAACATCTTCATCTCATTCACCCTGACATATCATTTTCTGGCATCCCAGCCTCTTCTGATTATATCAAATATATAAAATTATCATTTTTCTACAGAATGATAAATCTGTTTTTATGAAAGGAATTAAAGATAATTTAATATGTTAAAATCTTTGTCATCATTTAAATTGTTTAGATTTATCAATCTTTTATTAGTAAAAACATGCATCTATCCACCCAGGCACCGAAACATGATGAGAAATCACTCTTGTCTATAGAATTTGAATCAACAGATTCAGTAAGCTTAATAATTATATCCTTTTTACTGGAAATATCCCAATGACGCATGTATCTAAAATAATTATTGACCATCCTATTTGTTGTTGTTTCATGCATAAACTTTTTCTGATAAAAATACAAAGAAAAATGACAGTATAGATTTATAATCAACTAATTACGCTACTTAAAATTGGTCAATATTGAAGGTCAAACAAAAAAAATTAATTCATTTAAATTAACCCTACCAAAGAGTAGAGTATTATTTAAACCCTTTGTTCCCAATTTATTTTCCCTGTATTTACATCTGCTGAAACTATAAAACCTCCCCAATTGAATATTAAACTATTCTCGAATTGAACAACACAGTTTAGCTTTGCATCTTTTATAGTTTTGTTTGCCAAATCTGTTGCAGATTGATTTATAATCCATTTTTCCTTACCATTAAAATCTACTGCATGAAGAATATAATTTATGTCATCGGTTGTTTCATAACTAACTACAAAAAAAAGGTTTTTCTCAGGAATTATTGCAATTATTTTAGGATCAATAAAATCAGTTTTTGCAATTTCGGAAGACTTATTTATTAAAGTGTCATAAAATTGTAAATGTTTAAGATTATATGATCCGTATTTATTTTCCAATGATACAATTCTGTTTTCAAAATTGTCCTCCTTTTTACAAATTATATCTATATTATTTATATAATAACCTATATCCTTATTTTTCACATTAATACTATTTTCCAGCAATTTATCTGTTAGCAGGTTATAATAGTAGGTTTTTGCAGTTTTAGTTGTAACTGTGATGTAAGCCGGCGGATCAACATTACTTATTTTTTCATAACTAGTTGATTCTATTCCTTTTGATAATTCATGAAACCTGGATTGAATATATTCCCGGGTTATTTTTTTTATTATTTTATTATTATCAATATCAACAAGTATGAAGTTTGAATCACTGAATAACAACACTGTGCTGCTGTTAATTAAATTAATGTCATTGATACCGCTGTACATATGCCTGCTAAGTTTTTTACCTGTTTTAGAATTGAGTACATGCAACCTGTAAACAATCCTGTCGACACCTTCATCACCCCTATCAGTCCTGTCTATAAGGCATATTTTATCTCCGGCTAAACAGATGGCTGATATTTCATATGAAAATCCATAGCTGAACGGTACCATATACAGGCCGAATAACAAGAGAAAAGGAATAATTATAGAAATAATTTTAAAGATTTTATTATGCAATTTGTTTTTAAAAGGTTTTATTTCTGATATGATAATAAAAATAAAAAGCACAATAAAAAACGTAATCACCAGCAACCATGCCGATGAGAATAAGTAATCAAGAATGTTTTCCATTTATTTCCGGCTATATAATTATTATTATTGTACAAGTTTAACGATAGATTTGAGAGAAAACTATATTTTATTTTTCTGCTAAAATAACAACTTTCATTAACGCATTTCTGTAGCCGTTAAATAGCAGGTTCCTTTTATTTATCAAATGGCAATTTTTTATTATTAAATATTGTCTTTGTCTATAACCAAAACTATTAATATTTTGATGAAAACCGGCCTAACCTTGTTATGTCAGTTTTCAGGTCAACTAATCATAATTGATGCATAAACAAAACCAGATTAAAATCCTATACCCCGCTGTAGAAAAGAATATAAACTTAAAACCCCTGATGCAACAATTGCAGCCACTGCAATTATATACAATTTAACACTTATTACTCGTAATACAAAAGACTTCAAAAATATTAATGGTTTAGAAATTCTTAATCCTTATGAAATTAAGTGTTTCCCCTGTTCTGCCTCTATCGCAATGATTAGGCTTTCGTTGCCCAGTAACAGTATAAGAGTTCAGAAACTCCAAGTAATAACTTATCTATTTGTAATTAAATATAATATAAAAGTTGTTAATTTATTATAAAACTAATTTAAACATAATTTCTTAAACACTAATAATAAATTAGTTACGATTTGTTTATTTCAAATTCTTTGATTTGTCTATTAAATGCTATATTTAACACATATTCTAAATGTTATAGTATAACTTTGCACTTCATGACATGGATGCTGGTATTACCCCAGATAGAGTAACAAACGACACCCCGTGACAGGACCGGCGAAATATTGTCCAAATTAAATACAATTCGAAAGCAAGTAGAAATAAGGGAAGAACCGGAAAAAGTGAAAGGGACACCAAGCTCCTTCAATCTGATATTATGGGGTACAGCAGGATTGATAGTTGGTTTACTGGTTTATCAATATTTAAAATGGGAAGACTGGAAAAGGAGAGGGATAAATTTAAGTACTATTCAGAATGTAAGCATTTTATGAATAAAGGTAATTAAAGCTATTTGGCAACCAGAATACCCAGAAGGATATAAAAACCATTGACAAGCTATATCAAACAAACCCGGATAATTAGGATAGCCTGATAATTGCTAGAGAACGTGGTAAACATTAAATTTTAAGATCGTTTTTCAATTATCTTTGTAAAAAATAATTTGTATGGAAACCATTGTTATAAAAATTGATACTAAATCCAATGCTGCTATGATAAAGGAGGCATTGAAATTATTTAAAGGCGTTAAAAAGATCTCTGATGAATTGAGTGCAACTGATATTGAAGAACTTGAAAACATTAGTATGCTTAAAGCTGTGAAATTAGGCAGAAAAACACCTAAGGTTGCTGAAAGTGAAATATTCAAAGCATTAAAATGATAATTGAATACAGGAGTTCTTTTCTTAAAGACATTAAGAAAATTAAAGATAAAAAGGTAAAAGAACTGATTGAATCTGTGATCCTTAATGTTAAGGCAGCACAAAACATAGAAGATATTCATGGCTGCGAAAGATTAAGCTCCAAAGGGAAATATTATAAACTTAAGTATCCACCTTATCGGATCGGAGTATACATCGATAAAGGAATTGTTGAATTCATTAAATTTGGTACCCGCGAAAACTTTTATAGGGATTTTCCTCCTTTTTAAGGCTTATAAAAGTGAAAACATTGTTATACAAATGCACAAAATTTGAACATCTTTTTCAAAGACAGAGCTTAACAGTACCCTTTTTCTTTTTTCTATTGTTCGAATCTTCATTTACAAACTTTTGATAAGATTGGTGTAACCACATTTAAATAATGGCTTACCAGCAAATGATTGCAGTACAACTACATTTATTGAAATTGGAGATTTAATATTTGCAGGACTTACGATTGGATGTAGTTGTATGTTATAAAAAATTTTTCGTACCACGATAATATTTAATGTTTACTCTAAAATCTTTTTGTGTAAGTTAAATAAAAGGCATTTATATCTTTTTTTTGGGATTTCCGGAAAACAAAAAACATTAGTTTATGCGTTGAAGTATTTATAAATATTGGCAGCAGATGTTTTGCTATTGTTGTTTGTCATTTTGACTAAAGTTAAAAATATGTAAATTAAGATTTTTCATACCTAATTGTTAATTAATTAATTTTGTATTACCAACCAACCAGACAAATTTATGAAAAAGGTATTATTCTCACTTGTTGTAGCAAGTTTCAGCACTTTTACATACGCCCAATGGCAAAAAATCGGGTTTTTTAGTGATTCAATTATTATAGGTTCTATCGTGCATAATGCTAACAGTATTTTCATTGGGACAAATAAAGGAGTTTACTTATCTGCAGACAGTACAAGAAGTTGGCAGCATGTTAGTAATGGATTACCTTCAATTCCTAATAATATTGCAGTAATTAATAATAATATACCATATAAAATATCATTGGCATTAAGTGGAGATAGTTTATTTGCAGGTACTGATAGTGGGTTATATTTAAGTACAAATAATGGCAAATTGTGGAACCTAGTAAATACAGGTATTCCTGCAGGTACTGCGGTTACTTCATTAAATATCAATGGACAAAATATTTTTGTAGGTACTACAAATGGCATTTATTGTTGTATAGACAACCGCAGCTTGTGGGTTCAGATAAATACCGGCTTACCTTCAAATTCTATAATAACATCAATATCAAATAATGGAAATCAAATAGTTGCAGCAGTCAATTATGAGTTACCATATGATAACGGAAATATTATTGGGGTATATTTCTTTGGAGGCGATCCTGAAGATGGTGCTTTTTTTACTAATTGGATTCAATTGGATAATGGAATAAAGTTAAATACATATAATCTGGGACCAGGTATTCGATGTGTATTGGCTAATGGGACCAACTTCTTTGCTTGTACGTATAGTGGTGTTTATTTATCAACAAATTACGGAGAAAGTTGGAATTTGGCAAATAATGGATTACTACTACCACTTGATGAGTTATATCATGTATTTAATAGTGTTAATACTTTAATTTCGCGTGGAATCTATTTATTTGCCGGGACAGATAATAATCCATTTTGGGGAATAGGCGGTGATACTACTAATCCTGGTTCAGGTGTTTATTTTTCTACAAATAACGGTTCAGGTTGGACACCGTTAAACAATGGCTTGCCTCCGAACACCGGTATAAATACAATGGATATTTATGATAACTATATTTTAGCAGGTACGACTAATGGTTTATATATTTATCCTAATATTTCAAAAAATATTACAGTTTCATCAAATATATTGTCAATAGGAGCTTCGGCCAATAGTACACAAACCTTTAATATTACTTCTGATACGAGTTGGGAAATAACTAATTCACAAAATTGGATAACTTCAAATATAACATCAGGAATATATAATTCTGCAATAACCTTAACAGCCCAGGCTAATCCGACAGGTAACCAAAGGATTGACACTTTAACTGTTAAAGGCAATGATTTATTGTCTCAAATTATTATTGTTACTCAATCAGCCGGAACTGCAACATTATCAGTATCTACAAAAAATATTAATATTACTGCCTTAGCAAATAACCAGACTACATTTAAGATTAATTCAAACACAAATTGGTCAATTCAATCTAATCAAAATTGGTTAACCTCAAATATTACAACAGGTTCTGATAGTGCTATTATAAAATTATATGCTACAGCAAATAACAGTTTTAATTCAAGAACAGATACAATTACAATTTCAGCTTCAGAAATTAGTTCTCAAAAAATAATTATCCTTCAAAATGGAATTACTCCTTCATTAACAATTAGCACAAACAGCCTTAATATTGCTGATACAGCATGTAGTATGGCAAAATTTAATATTTATTCCAATGAAAGTTGGAATATAAGTAATCAATATTCCTGGTTAATTCCTTTTGTTACAAATGGTTCGGATAGTTCAACAATATGCCTTGTGGCACAACCCAATAATACAATATATCCCAGAATTGATACATTAACAATTTCAGGCAATAATGTTGAACCACAAAAAATAAGTGTCACCCAGCCGGCAGGTCAAAATATTCATATTGTTTATGATACTATAAAAATTATTCAAACTATTAATGACACAGTTAAAGTTACTAAAACAATTAATGATACTATTTTCACTTCAGTTGAAGATACATTAATTATTAATTTTGCCATAATTAATGCTGTAAATCCTACCATAGCTACTGATCAAATTAAGGTATATCCTAATCCAAGCAGGGGTGACGTATACATTAATACTGGCAATTATGAAGATTTGAAAAATTATCAAATAAAGATCATTAATACCAGTGGTGACGTTATTTGGCAAACTGCTGTAACACAACAGTTATATACTATTGATGTTAGAGTATTTGGAATTGCAGGAGTTTATTTTCTTCAAATATATGATGCTGATTCAAATTTAATTGTAGTCAGGAAAATTGTTATCCTTAAATTTTATTATGCCACTTAATTATATAGTAATTTATGTTAATTGGATCATGTTAAACTGGAATTATAAAATATTGGCAATATATAATCTTAAAAACATTTAGCCTAAAACATTTTAAAATGTCGTTTAATTTTATAAATAGAATAGAAATTTAAAGACTGAATAATGGATCCCAGTAATTACAAGAGACAAGATCATGAATCGCCTTTAGCAATTGAAAAATGGGGTTGGCGATATCATCATTTAGGAGTGCCCACCAATAAGACAATGCAAGGGGAAATTTATTTGCCATTATTTAAATTATATGTATGCGGATTTGAAAATAGCCCATTTGGAATTGAATGGATGAGATATGAAGCAGACAGTCCTGTAAACAAATTAGTACAATCAGTTCCTCATGTAGCTTTTGAAGTAGATGATTTAGACTATGAGCTTAGCCGGTTTGATTTTAATGTTATTACAGAACCAAATTCTCCGGGAAATGAAGTAAGAGTGGCAATGATAGAGCATGATGGTGCAATAATAGAATTAATAGAATTTAGAAATAAAAAGTCTGGTTTAACGCCATCCTGCACAAAAGGATAGCCGCAAACAGTTTTCCGATAACTTGCAGGATGTTAAGGAGAAAATTTTACGGAATATTAATTTATACTACTACGGCATTATTGACATTGATCTTTCATGAAACAGGACATTTTATTTTAGAAAGAGTATTGTGTCTTCTTATTAACAGTTTTAATAGTAAGGTTTTTAAATTGAATATACGTTGATATAATTTCAACCAGATGTAAGTGTATTCATTAACAAGTTATTTTTAATTTTTTATACGGTTCAGATTTAAACTCCTTATCCCTTACATATAAGGCCAGTAAAAGTAAAAACTCCCAGTACCACATTAGTAACTTTGTTCTTTTTTAATTTTGACATATTAAAATTTATTATAAGTCACTTTGATGTTTAAAAAGATGTTGTTTGTCAAATATTATCTTTAAACATCTAATAATAGGAACAAAAATCCAAAACGTCCGTTAGATAATTAGAATATAACTAACATTACATATGGGCCCCTTATTCATTAAAGAGTCAGAAGTGACAACAAGTGTCGAATTCATTACCGATGGTATACTCAAATTGATTGGTATTATGAAGAACAGGGCGAAGCCGTATATGATACAGGAGTTAAATTTGAATCTTTAATTAATTTACCAATTAATTTTTATTCCTATAAGGATGAAATGGTTTAAATGCTTTAATTTTAAATATTAAAATTAAATACAAAAATGGATATTTATTGTATTTAAAGAATTCAAATATTATAGCTTTATTTTTATAAAAAATTAACAGTATTAAATAAAATGGACAATCGGGACAAATCCAAAGAAGAACTCCTTAATGATTTACAAGAATTAAATAAAAGTTACTTATTATTAGAAGAACGGTACCGGAGAGATATAAAGGAATACCAGGATGCAAAAGAAGTACTGTATAATGAACGTATTCTGCTTCGCACAATAATAGATAATATTCCCGATTCAATTTATACCAAGGATATAACTTGCCATAAAACTTTGGCAAATCTGACAGAATTACAGCATCTTAAAGCAATCTCAGAGGAAGAAGTCATTGGGAAGGATGATTATGATTTTTATCCTGAAGATATTGCAGATAAATTTTTAGCTGACGATCTATTGGTTATACAAACCGGTGAACCTGTAATTAACAGGGAAGAATATATTCCTGATGAAAATGGACAAAAACGCTGGTTGCTTTCTTCTAAAATACCATTATATAACAAGTACAACCGGATTATTGGTTTAATAGGTATAGGTCGTGATATCACAGACCGCAAAGAATCAGAATTATTGCTCAAAGAAAAAAATGAAGAAATTGAGGCTCAAAACGAAGAATATCAACAGTTAAATGAAGAACTCCGACAAATCAACGAAGAATTATTGATCGCAAAAGAAAAAACTGAAAAAAGTGAAGAACGTTACAAAAGTATTATTAACAGCATAACAGATTATATATATACGGTTCAGATCAGGGATAACAAAGCTGTTGAAACTCACCATAGTGAGGCTTGCATAGCTGTTACAGGATATTCAGTTGCAGAATTTGAATCGGATCCCTTCTTGTGGATAAATATGGTAGTACCTGAAGATAGATTATTAGTTGCGGAAAGTACTGATAAGCTCCTTGAAAATAAGGATATTTATTCATTTGAAGTCAGGATTGTTCATAAAAATGGAAGTATACGCTGGGTGAGCGATACTTTAGTACCTAAATATGATTATAATGGGTATCTGATTTCTTATGATGGCATAATTACCGACATTACCGACCGCAAGCAAGCCGAATTTGCTCTCGTTTTACGTGAATCATACTTGTCTGCCATTATAGAAAACCAGCCTGGTCTGTTATGGCTGAAAGATATTAACAGTAGGTTTCTATTTGTTAATACAGCATTTTCAAAGTCATGTGGCTTAAGCAGCCCATCGCTTATTTTCGGGAAATCAGATTTTGAAATCTGGCCCGGGGAGTTGGCTGACAAATATGTTGAGGATGATAAAAAGGTAATTTTATCAAATAAACCCTATAAAGTTGAAGAACAAATTTTCGATAATGGTTTACTAAAATGGTACGAAACATTTAAAACCACAGTACTTGATGATAAAGGAAATGTAATAGGTACAACAGGGTATTCACATGATATTACTGAACGAAAACAATCTGAACTATTAATCAGAGAGAAAACAAATGCAATAGAATTGCAAAACCAGGAGTACATTAAATTAAACGAAGAACTTAAACAAATAAACCAGGAATTAATAATTGCCAAAGAAAAGGCTGAAGAAAGTGACCACCTGAAAACTGCTTTCCTCCAAAACATGAACCATGAAATTCGAACTCCAATGAATGCAATCATGGGATTTGCCAATTTACTGGAAGATAATTTTAATAATAAGGAAAAACTAAAACAATTCTCTGCAATTATAAATAATAGAACCAGATATTTATTGGAAATTATAAACGACATCCTGGATATTTCCAAAATAGAATCAGGACAGCTTCCTGTGAATTATGAAGAATGCGATCTTTCTTTATTATTTGAAGACCTTACATCCATTTGTGAAGAACAGCAAATAAGAATGAACAAACAGCATATTAAATTCAGCCTGCATTCTTATTGCGATCCTTCAGAGGCATTTATTATAGTAGACAAGGTTAAGCTGAAGCAGATATTTATAAACCTTATTAGTAATGCATTAAAATTTACTGAAAATGGGAAAATCGAAGGAGGTTGTAAATTAGATACAAACCACAACCTGATTTTTTATGTTTCCGATACCGGGATAGGAATTCCTGTTGATAAACAAGATTGTGTATTTGAACGTTTTGTCCAGTTAAATCAAAATACGGATAAATTAACACAGGGCACAGGTTTGGGTTTGTCAATAGTAAAAGGTTTGGTTCATCTATTGGGTGGAGAAATATTTCTTGAGTCAGAATATGGAAAAGGGAGTACATTTTCATTTACCATTAATTACAAATCAACCCCAAAATTTAAAAGTAAACCTTTAATTATTGAGAAGCAACAAGAATTACATTTCCCTGATAAAAATATTTTAATAGTCGAAGATGATCCTTATAATATGGAGTATCTTAAAGAAATACTTACAATTGGCGGATTAAATTTTCTGACAGCTATAAATGGAAAAGAAGCCATTCAAATATCTTATAAAGAACCTATAGATTTAATTTTAATGGATATAAGGCTTCCGGATCTGGATGGCTATGAAGTTACACGCCAGATAAAAAAATATAAACCCGATTTGGTTATTATCGCTCAAACGGCTTATGTCTCAAACGAGGAAATACAAAAAGCCAGGGATGCCGGTTGTACTGATTATATTAGTAAGCCTACAAATAAGAATATATTATTATCAATGATTGGTAATATTTTCCAAAATCAGTGTAAAGTTTAATAAAATGGCATATATAATTAAATTAATGTTAAGTTTGTAGAAATAGGACAGGGGTCTCGCGGTCCCCTGTCCAGCCACATTAAGCAAGATTCACATTCACAAACCCAAGCGACAAACAAAGGTGTGGTCTGCTTATTTGTGACATTTCTCAACACTAACCTAATTACTTAATTTATTTAAACATGGCCCGATTGATTGTAATATATTTTGAGTAAATTTTTTCATTTATAATTATTTTTACTATAGTTAATATCAGAAACTTATCAATTTTTATTATTTCTCATATTTTTCTTCGGTTCAAACCTTCTGTAAACCCAGTGGAATATCAACGGGAAAACCCATAAAGAAAATATCATTGCACAAAGAATTCCACCAATAACAACTCTTGCAAGTGGTCGTGAACTTTCTGAACCTATCCCATGCGATAGAGCTGCTGGTAATAGACCAATGGCCGCCATTAGTGCAGTCATAAGTACAGGTCGGATCCTGTCACTTACGCCCATCTTTATAGCCATATAAAATGAATCCGGACTGGATTCAATTTTGTTTAAGTTATCTTTAAAAATTGTGATAAGTATAATTCCATTTTGTATACAAATGCCACATAATGCAATAAACCCTATTCCGGCAGAAATACTAAAATTAGTACCAGTAATAAATAATGCAGCTATCCCACCAATTAAAGCAAAGGGTACATTTAAAAATACTAATCCTGCATCAATAAAATTATTAAACATACCTCCTAATAATATGAATATTAGCAGTAAACTGATTGGTAATACCTGTGCTAGTCTTTTTTGAGCACGCTCCTTATTTTCAAAATCACCCTGCCACGCCATCCTATAGCCTCTTTTTAAGGTAATTTTTTCATTTACTTTTTTCTGCGCTTCAGTCACAGCACTACCCATATCCCTGCCCCGAACAGAAAATTTAATAGCTGAATATCTCTCATTACCATCCCTGTCAATTAAACAGGCTCCTGTTTTTCTGCTTATTTGTGAAATAGCTTTGATTGGTACTTTAGAGCCACTCATGGTTGGAACTAATAAATTTCCAATATCTTCCTGAGTTTTTCGAAAATCTTCAGGAAGCCGTATTCTAATATCATATGTTTCAATACCTTCATATAATGTTGAAGCAGTTTGTCCTCCTATAGCCATGCTCAACACGGCATTTGCATTGGCAGTAGTCACCCCGTAAAGAGCCATTTTTTGCTGGTCAAGTTTTACGTCAATTTCGGGTTGACCGATATTGTGGATGACACCTAAATCCTCTATACCCTTAATGCCTTTCATAATATTATAAACATCATATAACTTTTTTTCCATGTAAGGTAATGAGTCTCCATATAATTTAATACATATGGATCCTTTGACCCCTGAAACAGCTTCTTCCACATTATCCATTATTGGTTGTGAAAAATTAAGGTCCACTCCAGGTATCACAGAAAGCTTCTTAGTCATCTGATCTATAAGGTCTTCTTTACCAATTTTAGGATGCCACTCTGATTCTGGTAACATAATTACATCAAATTCATTATTATAAAACCCGGCAACATCTGTTCCGTCGTCAGGTCGTCCAGTCTGTGATACTACACATTTGACCTGTGGAAATGTCATTAATAAATCCCTCACCTGAATTGATACATCTACACCTTTTTTTAATGAAGCACTATAAGGTAACTGAACACGCAACCAAATGGCGCCTTCATTTAACTCAGGTAAAAATTCTGATCCAAGAAACATGAAAGAGCCCAACCCAATTATCAGAATACACCCCGATAAGATTATAACTTTTTTTCTGTGTTTAAAGGATGAAATAAAACCATTTAACATGATTTTATGCATAATTAAAAGAAAAGCATTATGGCGCTCATGTACATTTTTGTTAATAAGTATTGAAATCAGGGCAGGTACCAGTGTAAGAGTAGTTAATAGAGCTCCTAATAAGGCAAATCCTAAGGTGAAGGCCAGCGGAGAAAACATTTTCCCTTCAACCTTTTGAAAAGAAAAAATTGGCACCAGTAATGTTATAATTATCACTTTTGAAAAAAATATTGCCATGCCCATTTTTGACCCAACAGATTTATAGATACCCATTTTAGAAAGTTTATTAAACCTTTCCATACCTATTTTATTCGCTTTGTCGTTTAAGGCTACAAAGATTCCCTCTACCATAACTACAGCTCCATCGATTATAATACCAAAATCCACTGCACCCATTGATAATAAATTTGCTGTCATACCTGCGATACTTAAGCAGATAAATGCAAATAACAAGGATAAGGGGATAATAACAGATACTATTACAGTTGTTCTCCAATCGAATAAGAATATAGATACCAATAATATAACTAGTAAGATACCTTCTGTAAGGTTATGTAAAACTGTATTTGTAGCATATGAAATAAGTTCGGTTCTGTCGTAATACGGAATAATTTTCGTATCCGCTGGTAAAACATCACGATTAAGCTTATCAATTTCTTTTTTAACGCCAATAGCCACTTCACTCGGATTTTCACCTTTCCTCATAACCACTATACATTCTACAACATCGTCCTCTTTGGTGACGATTCTTTTACCTTTGGAATCTTTAATGGCATCACTTCTGGTGACCCAGCCCAGGCGTGGCACATTGGAAATTTCAACTGTTGCCACATCTTTTACAAGAAGTGGCACACCATTATTATTTTGTATTATAATGTTATTTATTTCATTTATATCATTTAAAAGTCCAATTCCTCTAACGGCATAAGCTTCATCGTTTTCAAAAATCATATCCCCGCCAATGTTGATATTAGTATTTTGCACGGCAGTAAATACATCAAGGGGAGTTAAACCTAAAGAGGTAAGTTTACCGGGGTTTACTTTAATCTCATAGGTTTTTGTCTTACCTCCAAAGCTGTTTAAATCTGCAACCCCCGGTACAGATCTTAGTCTTCGGTCTATTATCCAGTCCTGAATACTTTTTAATTCCCTTACATCCCGGAATGTACTTTTTATGGTATATCTGAATATTTCTCCTGTTGGTCCGGTTGGTGGCTGGATTGCAGGAATAATATTTGGAGGAAGATTAGCATTGTTAATTAAACTCATAACCTGTAATCTTGCTTCCGGGTCTTTAACTTTATCGTCAAAAATGACTTTTATATATGATAACCCAAATATACTTGCAGATCTGAGACTTATTTTTTCCTGGACTGGATTTAAAGCAATTTCTATGGGTATTGTGATGTGTTTTTCAACTTCTTCCGCACTTCGTCCCGGCCATTGAGTTATAACATCAATTTCCGTATTTGTTACATCCGGAAAAGCTTCAATAGGCATATTTTTAAATACAATAATCCCCGATACTATCAATATGGTAGTTGCAAACAGAATAAAAGTTCTGTTCATCAATGAGAAGGAGATGATATATTTTATAAATTTCTTCATTATCTTAAGTAAAGAAGTTAATTATTCAACTCACTGTATATCTGAAGTGTCAGTGATGCAATTACTTTATCACCTTCATTAATACCTGAATTGATGTATGTCTTATCGCCTAATGTATTTATAATTTCAACTGGTGTAATGTCTGCTTTGCCATTACCTTTATATTTCAAAACATAATATCTGCTTTTTTCATAAATTAATGATTTACTGGGGATGCAGATTGCCTCTTTCCCTTTTTCAGGATTAGAAACTAATACACTGGCAAACATTTGTGGTTTTAAAATATAATCAGGGTTTTGAAGTACTATCCTTACTTTTACTACCTTACTCGTTGGATCGAGTACATTAAGGATTTTATCTATTTTACCGATAAATACCTTATTTGGTGCCGATAATATTGTCACTTCAACATTATCGTTAATGTTTACCTGTTCCACGTTAGCTTCATATA
Source organism: uncultured Bacteroidota bacterium (assembly GCA_963766305.1). GTDB lineage: Bacteria > Bacteroidota > Bacteroidia > Bacteroidales > JAAUTT01 > JAAUTT01. The sequence continues at coordinate 25,445 of CAVYAE010000070.1, read as the reverse complement.
CATTAGCCTGAACCCAAACTTCTTTTAAATCAGAAATGGTAAATAGAGCTGAACCGTTATCTGCACGTACTAAAGTATTATTGGTGACATTTTTTTGTACTATAAATCCATTTATTGGAGATTTAATAACATAATCTCCATTAATGTTATCTCCATTAATTTTAAGTATTCTTTTTGCCATTTCCAGTTGAGATACAGCCTGCTGATAGTTAACCTGCGCATTTGTAACATCCAAAATGGAAGCTAACCCGCTTTTATAGAGATCATTAAAAGCATCCAGCTGTTTTTTGGTACCTGTAACGTTAGTCTGTGCAACAACTAAACTATTACTATAACCTGCCATTTCACTGCTTCTGACAACTGCCAATACCTGACCAACTGTTACATAATCCCCTAATTGGACTTTTACTCCCTGCACATTACCACTTACAAGAGAGAATATGTTTACCTGTTTATCCTGATTAAAATCTACCATTCCTGTTAAACGAATAGCATTGATGAGAGGACATTTACTCACAGTATCTATGGCTAAGGTTCTAACCAGAGAGTCAGGTATTATATACTGGGTTTTTTCTTCTGGAGCACTTGATTTTGCGCTACACCCATAAAGCAATATGGCTGTAATAACAACGGCTGCTATGGATATAATTGTTTTCATATTTTTGGTTTTTAATTTATTATTGTAAGTTTTTTAATTAATAAGGTCTGTTTAAATATCAGAAATTTAATATTATAGCCAAATTGATTCTGTTCAATACCGTCAATTATTAAGATATAAACAGGTACCTGTAAGGAAATTTAAATTTTCCAATGCGTTTATCTTGTTATATATAATAGAATTAAGTTGAACAATATTTTGTTTATAGGAATCATAGAATGTAAGAAAGGTAAGGAGGCTGACATTTCTTTTCATATAATTTTTCATCATTTCATTAGCAAGGTTTTCAAATTTTAAGGCAAACGAAGGGTCAATTTCCTTATAAAGGATATCTGCATCTATTGCTTTTTGTAATCCTCTGGTTATCTGTTCATCCAATGTTTTTTGTATATATTCCAACTGAGTTTTGTTATAATCAATAAGTATATATGCATTTTTAATATTTCCCTGATTACGGTTAAAAATTGGAATATCTATATTAAAGTTCAAAGCATTAAAGTTTGGTATATAACTGCCATGTCTGTCAAAACTAGTACCAATTGTAATATCCGGAATTGCCAGTGCCCTCTGGTAAGTATAGGTTTGCTGGCTTAATAGTAGGTTGTCCTTTGCTATCATAAGGTCAGTACGGTTTGCATATGCTGAATCCATCAAAGCCTTTAAACTAAATGCAAGTGGATCTGCCTTTATTAAATCTTTATTTATAACCGGAATGATATAAGAGTTTGTTGGTAATAGTAGTAATAACCTTGCCTGACTTTGCAGATCATTAATATTATCTCTCAGCACCTGATATTCGTTTTCTAAAGTATAAAGCTGAGACTGTATCTGAACTATATCCGATTCCGAAACATATCCTTTACCTTCAACCTGGGAATAAGCTTCAACAATAGTTTTGAGAGCCTTTATTTCCTGTTCATATACCTTAATTGTTTGCTGATAATAGTATATGTTATAGATACTACTGCGTAAAGCCAGTTTTAAACTACGTAATAAGTCATAAAGGTTATCTTCTGCCAGTTTATAGTTGGTCTCAGCAATTTTAACCTGTTTATGAATCTTACGTGACAATACAATTAACTGAGACAACTGGTATGCCTGTTCCCCGTTCGCCCAGTCCTGTTCAAACCATTTGTTTGTAACAGAATTATATGCACCTTGGCTTAAACCAATATTTGGATTGGGATATAACTTTGCCTGTAATATAAGAGCCTTCGTTGCATCTACATTGTATTTCTGGGCAAGTAAAAGTAGATTCTTGTTAATAAAGATACTATCTGCTTCTTGTATTGAAATTTTTAAAGTATCCTTATTAAAAATTACCTGTCCTTTATTAGCATTGTATACTAAAACGTGAAAGGATAAAATCAGGATCCATCTTTTTATATCGAAACAAAATTTCATGATTTAGTTTATTGCCTTGGCATTTTAATTGTTGACTTGTGGTTCTTTAAATAATAAAGTATTTTGAACTTTTAATTATGAATTGGTTATCATTCCTTGACCCATTTTTATAAACCACTTACCCAAAATAACCAAACGGACATAGTATTTATATATACTTTATTCTGAATAGGTTATCTCAGGATAAGAAAGTTTATATTAATTTTAGATTCTCATAAGGACTACAAATATTATCCTGTTATCAGTTTTAACAAGGTCAGGTCTCCATGTTCCGTTAGGATCTACCGGTGTCCAGGTATAACCAGTTGATGAGGTTACACCGCCATGACCTGCAAAATAAGGTACGCTGGAGTGCCTTGAAACTAATTCCACACGGAAAGTAAAGCTTTGATTAGGCATTATATCAAAGTTAGTAGACATGTCCCAACCTTTAAACTGGTCACCAGGATTGGTAGTAAATGGAAACAGACCTGCAGTCTGGGTGGGATTATTAGGATCAGGTAATGGGCTGGCCTGACCTGTTGGAACAAGTACAAGGTAACGTCCGGGATTATCCATAAACCCACCGCCTATAGTCCAGGCAAAATGATTATTCTTAAACCAGATACGGTTATAAACCATACCACTTACGAAGTATTGCGCAGGAGCACCATTACCGGAAAATCCTCCAACACCGCCACCTTTTTCATCTCCTACGTCAAATGTGAGAGAAAATGCGGCCCTGGATATTCCTTTCATTTTTGGCCTTTCTATATATCTCACCAACATACTATTATCCGAGTGAAAACGTTGTCTGTCAGGTACACCGCCATCGTCAGTTCCAAAATAATCGTTTGTAAGTAACTTGAAATTACTGCTTGGTATCCACGAAATATTTCCTCCAAATCCCGGCATGCTGTTGAACATGGCATAGCTTTGCCAGCCATTAATAATCCATGGTTCAATTTTAAGGTATTTATTAACCCATATTTGTGTACGGATTCCGTTAAAAAACCATGGTGTGTTGTCAGAAGTAAACGATGCCTGATATTCCCAGTTCTCATTCTGATAATATGAGTTTAGTCCGATATAAGACATAAACATACCCATGTCGACATTTATACCGTAAAGTACATTAAAGTGGTAACCTGCATATGCTTCAGCAAGGTAACGGTAAACATCCTGTAAATTATACTGTCCGTGATACGTGCTAAGGTCATTTCGCGGCACAACTTCAGAACGGGTACCGAACTGAGTGATAAACCTGCCTCGTGCATTGCCATAGAAGAAATCACCGCCAAAATTTAATGAGTTAAGCTGCACTTCATTATCCCTCGCCAAAGCTGTGGAACCCACTACTGTATGGTCAATAGGATTGTTTTGAGCATAAGTCAATGCTATATCCCACAGGATACTGGGCATAAAATACTTGGCAAATGGTGAATTTTTAAATACGGAAGAATCCCTCCTGTCAGCCCCGTTATACCAGGATTGGTCCAGACCGTCCCATGGCACATGGACCGGATCGGGTTCAAGAAGTTTCTCTGTTTGTCCGAATAAGCTACTACAACATAATGCAGTAGATAAAATAATAAGGTTAATCTTTTTCATACGCTTAGGTTTTTGGGTTAATAAAATTCTATTGCCTGCTTAAATCATATACATGATTTAACTGGTACATTTTACTGGTGGTGTCATATGCAATTAATTCATCGTCACTGTGGAAATAGACATCCAGTAATTTGTGAAATGCAACTTCATCGTGAAGTATTGTTTTAAGATTCCATTTAGTAAGTGAATATAAAGGAGCTGAAGCATTAGCACTGAAGAAGTATTCAATAACCTGGTGGCTGCTTTTGTGACCCCCTGCTGTAGTGACTTTACTGTACAATAAAATCTGTTCTCCGGGATTCACAATTTTATACGCAACATTTTTAATAAACCTGTAGCATGTATTGTGAGAATCCATATATCCAAATACTGCATCTTTCTGCAATTTGATGACAGAATTCCCGTCAGATATTTTTATTGTTGCTCCGTTAAAGGTTGTATGTAAATTAATTTTGTAAGTTTTACCCTGGTTATTTACATATGAGAGCTTTCCCTGCGTAAAATCATTTGCAGATAAATATATACCCATGCCCGAAGTTTGAGCATTCAGATTCAGTACTATGCTGAATATTGATAATGCAAGAATTAAAACTGACTTTTTCATAATCTTTAAGTTTTAAATTATATTACAAAGATCGTCAGTATATTATAAAGAAAACATTAAAAAGGATATCTAAAACATTAAAAAAACATTAAAATTTTATTAAACCCCCAATAAAACTAAAGGCATATTCATAAATATAAATGAATATGCCTTTAGCCCCTTTAATAGTTGTGACATTAATATATAATATCTATTTAATCAATTTAGCCCCCCTATATTTAGTAAATTATTAGACTTAATTTTAAAGTAGTCCGATTTGTAATATTGTCATCAGACATTAATTTCATCCTCCAAATCTGTAACCTATGCCGGATTCCGTATTTATTAATTTAGGTCTTGACGGGTCTTCTTCAATTTTTTTTCGTAATAAGGTAATATAAACCCGCAGGTATTGCATTTGGTCAGTATATCCTATGCCCCAGATTTCATTTAAAATAAATCTGTGTGTAAGAACCATACCTTCATTTTTGGCCAATAAGGCCAGCAAGGAAAATTCTGTGGATGTAAGTTTTACAGCTTTTTCATTTTTTTTTACAATGTGATTGGCCATGTCTATAACAATTGATCCATAGCTAAGTAAGGAAGAATTATGGTTGTCCTGTTTCTGACGAATGGCAACCCTTATCCTGGCAAGTAATTCCCCGGTGTGGAACGGTTTAGTAAGGTAATCGTTGGCACCATTGTCAAGCAGGTTAATTATATCAAGAGTGGAGTTTCGTGCAGAAAGTATAATGATTGGATTAATATACCATTCCCTAAGCTTTTTAATTATTCCAAGGCCATCCTCGTCAGGCAATCCAAGATCAAGGATTATTAAACCTGGCTGAATTGAAGCAGCCAGTAAAATACCTTCCTTACCTGTAGGTGCTTCATGAAACTTATACCCTTCAGTTGAAAGGGTAATTTTAAGCAACCGGCGAATTTGTGGTTCGTCATCTATCACAAGAATATTATTTTCAGTTACCATTGTATTCGTTGTGTTTATTATATTGTTGTACATCGGATAATTTTACAGGAATAATTACAGTAAATTTTGCCCCCCCGTTTTTACGGTTTTCCGCTGTAACTTTCCCTTTAAGAGCTTCTACATACCCTTTTACAATAGATAATCCTAATCCGGTGCCGCCTGATTTGGCATCCTTGCCCCTGTAAAATTTTTTAAAAACAGAAGGAAGTTCGTTTTCAGGAAACCCTAACCCTCTGTCCATTACCTGGATAGTCAGCAATTCATTTTCTATTGAAAATATGAGCCTGATGGAAGTACCTTCAGGAGCATATTGGGTAGCATTTAATACCAGGTTATATAATACCTGCTCAATTAAGCCTGAATCTATGTATATAAGTGGCATATTATTGGGTATCTGCATAAAAAACTTAAAAAGCGATAGCTGTGGTGTAAGGTTATCAATTGTTTTATTAGCAATATCAAGTACATCACACCAGTCCGGATGAGGAGTAATATGACCCGATTCAATCCTTGACATGTTAAGAAGATTTTCTATCAACTGATTTAACCTTACAGATGCAGTATTGATTTCAGAATATAATAAATGTTTATTTTCTTCATCATGTCCCTGGGTTAAAAGAGCTTCTGAGGAACCCATAATAGTTGCTACGGGAATGCGTAATTCGTGTGAAATGGAACTGAAAATGGTATTATAGAGTTTTTCGGACTCATTTAACATATAGGTCTTTTGGGCGAAGTTTCTTAAATAATCACGTTCAAATTTTCCGGATATCTGTGTAAGAAAGGCTTCCCAAAATTGCTCTTCTCCATGCGTAAAAAGACTTGTATGATGAACAGCAACCACTCCCATATTTCCATAAATGCCTGCTAACGGATAAAAGGTATACTCAGTTGAATGAAACAGGTTTGTATATTTCCCTGCCTTTCCTGAATATCTGAATACCCAGTCGGCAACGCTTAATTCAAATTGGGATAATTTGATTTCTGAATCGTTTGTTATTTTATATTCAAGTTGATTGGAATCATTTTTCAATAATATGACACTATTTAACCTGAAATATTTAAGAATATAAAAACTGGCGTTTTTTGATATTTCTTCAATGCCATTTGTACTTGATAATTCTTTTGTTAACTGATATAGTGCCTGTGTACGTTCCTCCCTGGTTCTGATTTTGTTTTCCTGTATCCGCACTCTTGATGTCAAAACGCCGTTAAGCAGGGCAATAATGAAAAACATTACAAGTAAAAGCACATCCAGAGGATTTGCAATTACTAAAGTAAATTGCGGATAAATGAAAAAATAGTCCCAGGCAAGTGCACTTAGAAAAGCAGCATACAAAACAGGACCAGTTGCATAAAATAGGGCAAGGATGGAAATTAAAAATAACAGCACAAAAGCTACCGACTGGTAACCAATAAAATCCTTAATAAAAAAACATACCGTGGTGGTTAAGCTAACAAACAGGGTAACTAATAAAAACTGTGACAGGTTGGCTGTAAAAGCAGGTAACGAAAGCCTATCCTTAAAATGATCGCGTGATTTATTATCAGCTCCCAGAATATATACATCTATATTACCACTGTAACGCATAAGTCTGTTAACTAAATTACTATGGTTAAACATTGTTAATTGATTTCTGACACGCGGTTTACCTACAAGGATATGAGTAACTTTTTCTTTAATGGCATAATCAATTATAGCTTTAACTCTATCGTAATTTGTTGTTATCCGGAATTCAATTCCATGTTGTTTTGCAAAATTTATATTCCTCTCCAGTTGTTCCCTTTCTTTTGGTGAGAGCTGATGTGCTGTTTCAACATAAATTGCCTGTATTTCACCATTCATTGAAGCGGAAAGATTCTTTCCCCATCTTAAAAGTTGTATTGCCTGTTGATTATAATCAATTGCAACGAGCAGACTTACCCCGGACTTAAAAGACCCGTGAAAAGGTTTAATATTATTTTTGTCGTGCAACTGATTTTCAAGGTGATCCCCGACTACCCTTAAAGCCATTTGACGAAGCAAAACCAAATTATCCTTCTGGAAAAAATTATCCATAGTTTCACGAGCTAAGCCTGAAATAATAATTTTGCCATCTGCAAAACGTTTTAACAACTCTTCTTCAGTAACATCTATAAGAGTTATTTCTTCAGCCCGTTCAAAAATTTCATCTGGCAAAGTGTCCAGGTTCAATAAACCAGTTATAAGCGGAAACTTTTCTGACTGACTTTCGATATTTGTAACATTAACAGTGGTGTACACATCAATTCCATTATCAAGAATTTCCATTACATCCTGGTAACGTTTCATATGCCTGCTACCCGGAACATTGTTATGAGCAAGATCATCAATCAATACTATTTCAGGATGGCGTATTATTATTGCGTTCGTGTCAACTTCCCTGCAACTTGTTCCTTTATTAATAAATTTCTTAGATTCTATAATCTCAAGGCCTTCAATTAATTTTTCAATATCGTTACAATTATTAATATCAATATAACCTATAATAACATCAGAACCTTTTTCTCTGGCGATTTGTGCTGAATGGAGCATACCAAAGGTTTTCCCCACTCCCGGACACATTCCAAGGAAGATTTTTAATTTTCCCCTTATACTTTTATCATCTGTTACATTCAAAGAAGTGTAAGGTTCAAAACCATTAGGTCGATTTAAGGTTTTGGAATTCATTATACTACCTTTCTGAATAATTATATTAAGACCAAAAATTATATTATTTAAATTATTAAATGGTTTAAATCAATTTTTTACATAAGTTAAACCAGATATAAATTAATTATGGTCTTATTTTCCATTACAAAGATCGTCAGTATAAAATAAAGAAATTATTAAAAAAGGTGCCGATTGTATTAAAATTATATTAAAATTTAATTAAACTTTTTTAATTACCTGTAATAATTAGTTAATTCTTTCAAATAATGGAGCAATTCAATATTGAGTCCTTAAATAAAATAATTATTCAATATAATTTTAGTTATTTTAATTTATCACCACACTGATGTAAATACATCAAGTTTTTTAAATATATGATATCCTTATTTAATTTAACAGGCAGGAAATTGAAGATTGTTGGTTAATCATTTTAACGGATTTTACCCTCTGGAAGATAAAGGATCAAAATGGATTTACCTCAGACAGGTGGTTAAATGTGTTGGATCAAAAATTGGTGCAATTTGTTACTAAATTTTATTTTTGTGTACATGGTGAGGAAGAAATTAAAGAATTGACTATAAATAACCTGAATGCGGCGTTTAACAGCAATACCGGTTTATATAATTCAGGTTTCTGAAAACCGGGTTCAGTATTACAGTTTGGATAATGACCTCTTATATATACCATTAATTGTTCCTATATATACATTGGTACTATCACAGGCCATTGCATATATTCCTGTATTTGAAGGAAGACCTGAATTCAAAGCATTCCAGTTTGTTCCGTTATTTGAGGATATATAAACTCCGTTTTGATCCGTACCGGCAAATACATTATTTCCACTGAAAGCAATTGCATGTATAAAAAACGTAGGCAATCCGTTGTTTACCGGCGACCAGCTGTTACCATTATTAGTTGACAAATATATTCCATTCAGATAAGTACCTGCGAAAATGTTGTTTCCGTTAATCGTTAAAACACTTATATAAAAAGGATTTTTGGAGGTCATTCCGTAGTTGATGGCTGTCCAGGATGTGCCGGTATTTGAAATCATAAATACCCCGCTACCCCATGTTCCCGCATAAATATTATTTCCGCTAACTGCAAGTGAAACTATGGTAAAATATCCCAAACCAGTGCTGTCAGCTATCCAGGTAAAACCATTATTAGTAGATAAAAATACACTGTAATTATCGGTACCGGCATAAACATTACCACCGCAAACTGTAAATACCGGTACAGTAGGAGTTACTGGAAATCCTGTAATTGCTTTAGACCAGTTATTTCCGAAATTGGTTGATAAATATATACCGGCATCTGTTCCAGCAAAAATATTATTCCCATTGATATATAAAGATATAACAGTTGAGTCAGTTAATCCTGAATTTTTTCCCGACCATGTATTTCCATTATCTGTAGAAATATATAAACCATTCTGCTGCGTACCCGCAAAAACTGTATTTCCACTTACTGAAATACAATTTATACTGAAATTACCTAATCCTGATTGTAGCCATGAAGAATCAGATGTTACAGATGATATTTTCGGGCTGGTGCCTGATTCTTTTTTACAGGATATAATTATCAAAATAAAAACTGCCAACCATATTAAATTACGATATGCCATTTTGATAACAATTTAAATTTATAACAACCTGTTTTTTATTTAATTACGCAAATGTCATTATAATTTTATAATAAAAACATTAAAAATGATATATAAAGTATTAAAAAATTATAAAATTTTGAAGTAAGAGAATTTCCTACTTTGATTAAATCATGAAATTGACAATAATAGAATTTAATAAAAAAAAAGGTATCTCGACTTTTGAGGTACCCTCTTTCAAAATAGGAATAATAGTTTTTTATTGTTTTATAAACTTTCTTGTAATTATTCCCTGATCCGGTAATGAAATTTTAATAATATAAACCCCTGCAGGATATTTACTCATGTCTATAGTTGTGATGGAATTGGTGACATTTGACGAATAAATTTCTATTCCCAGCATGTTATAAATTGAAAATCTCCATTGATCAGACATATTCGGTAATGATAATATCAGATTATCAATTACAGGATTGGGATAAAGTTTAACATCTGCTTCTGTAAGTTCTGATAAACCTGTACCACTCTGCTGAGTAACAGTCACAGTTTGAGAGAATATTCCATTACCTGAAACTGTTATGTCTGCAGTTCTCGTTTCGGTAGTTGAGTTAAGTGTTGCTGTAAGGGTAATAGTTGCATTGCCAGAGCCGGAAGCTGAGCTCAGAGTAATCCAGTTCTGGTTACTGCTTAAATTCCAGGTTGTATTGGAAGTTATATTAAATGTTGCTGTACTGCCGGTTTCAGTGCCGATTTCAAGTGTTGACGGAGAAACGGACAAAGTTGCAGGACCGGCATCCTGAGTTACAGTCACTGTTTGAGAAAAAACTCCTGAAGCTGAAATAGTTATGGTTGCAGTTCTTGTAGAATTTGTCGGGTTCTCAGATGCAGTAAGGGTAATGGTAGTATTGTCTGAACCTGAGGCAGAACTGGAGCTAATCCATGTTTCATTGCTGCTGACTTCCCATGAAGTATTGGAAGTTATATTGAAGGTTTCCGTACTGCCTGCATCTGCACTGATCTCTAATGTAGTTGGTGAAACATATAAAGTTGCAGGTCCTGCATCCTGAGTTACAGTCACTGTTTGAGAAAACACTCCTGAAGCTGATACTGTTATGGTAGCAGATCTTGCCTGGTTAGTTGGGTTAGATGATGCTGTGAGGGTAATGCTTGTATTGTCAGAACCAGAGGATGAGCTGGCGGTGATCCAGGTCTGATTGCTGCTGACGCTCCATGAAGTATTCGAAGTTATATTAAAGTTAGCAGTACTTCCTGATCCTGCTCCAATTTCAAGAGTTGACGGAGAAACTGATAAAGTTGAAGGTCCGGCATCCTGTGTTACATTTACAGTTTGGGAAGTTACTCCGGATGCTGAAACTGTTATGGTAGCAGACCTTGTCTGGTTGGTAGGGTTAGATGATGCAGTAAGGGTAATGGTTGCGCTGTCAGAACCGGATGTTGAGCCAGGGGTAATCCAGGTCTGATTGCTGCTTACCTCCCAGGAAGTGTTGGAATTTATATTAAAGTTAGCAGTACTGGCCGATTCTCCACCAATTTTAAGGGTAGATGGAGAAACGGATAAAGTTGAAGGCCCGGCGTACTGGGTTACAGTCACAAGTTGAGATAATACTCCTGAACCTGAAACTGTTATGGTAGCAGATCTTACCTGGTTCGTTGGGTTCGATGAGGCAGTAAGGGTAATGGTTTCATTGTCAGAACCTGATGTTGAGTCGGTTGTAATCCAGTTTTCATTACTGCTGACATTCCATGAAGTATTGGAGGAGATAACAAAAGTTGACTTACTGCCTGATTCATCACCAATATTCAGGGTTGAAGGAGAAACGGATAAAGTTAAAATTCCCGCATCCTGGGTTACAATGCATATTTGAGATGTTACTCCGGATCCGGAAACTGTTATTATTGCAGATCGGGCTAAACCTGTATTTGAAGTAAAACTTAGGTTTATAGTTCCATTGTCTGATCCACTGCTTCCGTTGGAAATAGTTAACCAATCTGCATTTGAAGCGGCTGACCATGAGGTATTAGAAGTCACCGAAATAGCATCTGTACCGGGTGAGCTACTTTCACTTAAATTGGATACATTCAGAGATAATGAAGAACTTGGCACACTTAGAGTAGTGGCACTTGAAGTCGCTGCACCGGATGTAGTGAAAGTTGTTCCGTTACCTTCATCGTACAACTGATAATAATACGTTGTACCAGCTGTAAGTCCATCCTGGATTATTGATGTTCCGTTAAACTGGCCCAGATACGTCCAACCGGATCCGTTGTTCCAGGCCTGGGAGGTATTCCAGTAAATATGATAACTGGTGGCATCAGCATCATAATTCCAGGTCAGAATAATTTGTGAAGTGCTTACTGCGGTTGATGTTAAGGTATTAGTTGGCAATTGGGTTACAGCAATACTTTGGGTAGTAGAATTAGCTGTTGCAGCATTGGATTTAGTATAAGTTGTACCATTACCTTCATCGTACAACTGGTAATAATAAGTTGTGCCAGCTGTAAGTCCTGTCTGGCTTGTTGAAGTACCGTCAAACTGGCCCAGATATATCCATCCATTTCCGTTATTCCAAGCCTGTGAGGTGTTCCAGTAAATATGATAACTGGTGGCATTGGGGTCGTAGTTCCAGCTAAGATTAATTTGTGAAGTGCTTACAGTAGTTGCCGTCAACTTATTTGTTGGCAATTGTGTTGCGGCTACACCCTGTGTGGTAGCGCTTGCAGTGGCTGCATCAGATTTCGTGTATGTTGCACCGTTTCCTTCATCGTACAACTGATAATAGTAAGTTGTCCCTCCTGTAAGTCCGGTTTGGTTTGTTGATGTTCCGGTAAACTGACCCAGATACGTCCATCCGTTTCCATTATTCCACGCCTCTGAGGTGTTCCAGTATATATGATAACTGGTGGCATTTGGGTCATTGTCCCAGCTTAGATTTATTTGTGAACTGCTTACTGCTGTTGCAGTTAATGTATTTGTTGGCAATTGACTTGCTACATCACTAGCCTGGGTTACAATTATCTTTTGTGAAGACACCCCTGTACCATATACAGTTATTGTATCTGTTCTGGTATTACCAGTATTATTAGCTAAAGCTGTTAAAGTTATAGTTGTATCACCTGAACCAACAGTAATGTTGGGTGTTAGCCAGTCATATTTACTGGTGATTGTCCACCCTATATTTGAAATTATTATAAACGCTGTTTGACTGTTTGATGCACTGGAAACATACAAATTATTTGCAGAAACCGATAATTCAGCTTGTGATACATTCATTTCTATAGTATTACTTGTAACAATGTCAGAATTAATAGTAGCATTGCAGTTAACATTATCGCCATTTACAGGAATATAGCTAAAGGTATTTGCTCCAGTTCCTGCATTTTTCCCATTCACCTGCCATTGTAACACTACAGGCCCGCCTATGCAGGTTGTATTTGCTGTAAATGTAACAGTTGTACCAGATTTTACGCTGTCTGCATTTACAGAAACAGGAACAAAATTTGCATTGTTTGTAATGTCGAAACTATTCCATTGAGGAGCTGCTTCATATGTACTAACAGAACCACATGGTACATATAAGTAGTTAATATTGTTATCTTGGTAGAAAACATTGGATCCAAATTGAACTCCGCTTAATGGAAAAGGGTTTAGATCAGTTATTGATATTAATCCGGGACAAAAAGCAAAAGCCTCTGTTCCAATATATGTAACAGAATAAGGAATAGTCAGGTTACCTGTAAATCCGGATTGATAAAAAGCTTCAGCTCCAATATAAGTAACAGAAAAAGGTATAGTTAAAGAATTTGTCAATCCCGAACAACCAGAAAAAGCGGCTTCTCCAATATATGAAACTAATGAGTTGATTTCTATACCGGTTAAACCTGTGCATATCCAGAATGCATTATTTCCAATAGAATCAACCGAAGAAGGAATAGTGTAGTCTCCAGTTAATCCTCCGGGATATTGAATAAGTTTAGTCCTGTTTTTATTAAATAATACTCCATTAAAACTGCTATAATAATTATTACCCGAAACAACATTAAAACCTGTTAATCCGGAGCAACCTCCAAAAGCAGCCGTACCAATAAAAGTAACAGAAGAAGGTATTGTTAATGAACCTGATATACCTGTACACCAGGTAAAAGCCCAATATCCTATAGAATCAACAGAAGAAGGGATGGTTAACCCTGTGAAACCAGTACAAGCATAAAAAGCATAATTTGCAACAGAAGTAATTGAACTAGGGATTGTCAGTGTGCCGGTAAAACCACTACAACTGCCAAAAGCATTACTTCCTATATAAGTAACAGTAGATGGTAAAGTTAAAATACCAGTTAAACCACTGCAATTTCCAAAAGCATTGCTGCCGATATAATTAACTGAAGATGGTAAATTTAATGAACCTGATAAACCAGAACAAACAGCAAAGGCATTACTGCCAATATAATTAACCAATGAAGGAATGTTTAAGGAACCATTTAATCCTGTACAACTATAAAAAGCATATTCACCTATAGAAGTAATACTATTTGGTAATGTTAAAGAATTCAATGATGTTTTGCTTTCAACCAGTTGCTGATTATAAAAAGCATACTGAGGGATTGTATTTGCAGCATAGCTAATGTTGCTTGTTCCTTGAGTACCATTTGTTCCGGTGTAGGCTGAAATTGTGGTATTGCTTATATTAAGGACTGCTAAATTTGGTATACTGTCTCTCATTGTTTTGAAATCACGGGCATCAATCGTACCGTTAACAGTAAGATTGGTAACTGTATTTAAATAAGCTTTCGCCACTGTATTTAGGGTACCTGGGGTAGTAACATTCGCTGTTTGTGTAGAACTTATTGTTGTAACATTAAGAACTATGGTATTGCTGGTTATATTATTAGAATTGATGTCAGAGATGCAGGTAACCTGGTCTCCATTTGATGGAATATAACTAAAGGTATTAGTTCCTGTACCTTTATTTTTCCCGTTTACCTGCCATTGTAATGAGGCTGAACCGCTTATACAGCTTGTATTTGCTGTAAAAGTAACTGATTTACCAGCAATTACCGTATCAGCACTTGCAGTAACAGGTATAAAATCCGGATTACTCTCAATATTGAAACTATTCCATTGTGAAGCTGCTCCATATTTATCTGTACTGCCACAAGGCACGAATAAATATGATACATTAAGATCATTATTAAATACGTAATAACCCATATTGCTAGTTGTCAATGGTATAGGATTTAACGTTGTTATTGTAGATAAATTTGTACAATAAGAAAATGCATAAGTTCCTATATTGGTAACTGAAGAAGGAATAGTTAACCCAGTTATCCCAGTACAATCGTAAAAGGCCCAATTTCCTATAGAAGTAACAGAGGAAGGAATAGTCAAGGTTCCCTTAAAACCCGAACAACCTGAAAAGGCATTATTTCCAATTGAAGTAACTGAAGATGGAATTGTTAATGATCCTGAAAATCCTGAACAATATTCAAAAGCACCTTCTCCGATATAAGTTACTGAAGTTGGAATGTTTAAATTTCCATATAAGTCCCAACATTCATAGAAAGCGTATGCTCCAATATTAGTAACCGATGAAGGAATGTTTAAGGATCCATACATATAACTTTCATAAAAAGCAGAATCCCCGATAGCAGTTATATTATTCGGAAAAGTAATAGAAGACCACCATCTTGTATTTTGATAAAAAGCACATTGAGGAATTGTATTAGCATTATAGGTATGTTGTTTGTTAAGATAAAACTCTGTACCTCCTGTTCCGCTATAAGCTGCTATATTAACACTGTACAAATCAAGCACATAAACTTGAGGCATACTGTCCCTTATTGTTTTAAAGTCACGTGCGTCAATTGTTCCAGTAACAGTTAAATAGTTAACAGTCGATAGGTATGACCTGGCAACTTCGTTTAAGGTACCCGGAGTGGTAACGTTTGCTGTTTCTGTAACCTGAGAATTTGCAATAGTAAAGACACATAAAAATAGAATGGTTAGTGGGATAGTTTTCATGACAGAGGATTTTGTGGTCATTGAAAATAGGTATTTTCTATATGCTTACATATGATTTTATATTAATTTTTTATGAAAATAATGGCACAATTTATTGTAATATTTTAGTTAAAAAAATGTTTAAAAACCTTACAGATTTTAGGATCAAAATAAAGTAAAGTCAATTTGATTAAATTGGAATAAAGGGATATTAGGGTATGAATAGTTATTAATTCAAGATAGCAAATTGTCAGTTTATATGTCGAGTAGGTAGGGGGCATTGCTGCCCCTTTCCCCTCTAGGAACCGTACGTGCGACTTTCACCGCATACGGCTCGAGCACTCATAAAATTGCGTTAGCAATCCGGTTGTCAAGCGACGTTAGCTTGTTTACTGATAATTGAGCGTTTGTCAGCATGTTTGCTTTCCCTTGTCCTAAAATATTCAAACCAATCCTTATCGTAAGGATTGGAATCATTTTTAATCTTCACGTGCCGGATGATTTAAGTAGCAGCGAAAGAAGGGAGTTCAATGACAGATTTCTTATTATCAGTGTCTGCAAATACCCAATGACGGTTGCCCATGGATCGGAAATACTTATTTTTGATCCAATGTTTGCCCTTGTTAGGATGTCTGCGGTAAGCCCATTTCCACAAGAGGAAGAACAGTTTATGGTCAAGAAGTGAAAAGGTTCGTTTCGCAGCGGAGTGCCGAAAGAAATTAGACCATCCTCTAATAATAGGAGATAATTTGAGGATTAGTTCCAATTGAGATTTTGATGAATAGCTGTTTACAACATCGTTCATTTTGGAATAAACACTTAATACCGAATCTTTTTTAGGTTTGGTAAGGCATTTATGCTTATATTTACGGATGTTGAAGCCCAGGAAGTCAAACCCATCACTAATATTGGTGATCAGGGTTTTCTCTGGCGAGAGTTCCAAGCCTCTTTCAGCAAGAAACTTGGTGATAATCGGTTTGATCTCTGCTTCGAGATATTCTCGATTGTTGCAAGTAACCACAAAATCATCTGCGTAACGGATGAAATGAACATGATTTGGGTTACGATATGGTTTAGGGCAGGCATGACGCATAATGACGTCTTCTAAACCATCCAGTACCATATTTGCAATCAATGGAGAAGCTATACCGCCTTGGGGGGTTCCGGTATCGGTAGGAAACCACTGCTTTTTATCAATGTATCCAGCTTTTAACCATTGCGTTAAAACCTTATCATTAATTGGGATGTGTTGCAATATCCACTGGTGAGAGATGTTATCGAAGCATCCTTGGATATCTCCTTCGAGTATCCATTGAGGTGAGCTACGTTTACAAAGTATAAGATGACATTGCGCAACGGCATCCGCACATGATCGTTTAGGTCTGAACCCATACGAGTTTGCATCCGCTAGTGTTTCCGCCATAGGATCGAGTGCTAACTTGTGTAAAGCCTGTTGGCTTCTGTCACAGATAGTTGGAATCCCGAGATTGCGGAGTTTGCCATTCTTCTTCTTTATAGATCTTCTTTTGAGTGGTTTTGCTTTGTATCCTTTGACTTTAAGTTGTTCAATTGCCTTCCATCTTTTCAGCGGTGTATCCCAAATAATGTTATCTATCCCTGCAGTTTTGCTGCCCTTATTGGTAGTAACTCTGAGAATAGCCAACAGCTTACCGTAAAATGAGCGGGTAATAAGATGCATCAAGGCTTTTGCTTTGTGAAAATGTTTGGCTTTGACAGCCTTCACGATACGACTTTGCAATGACTTTACATCACGTTCAACCTTGATCCAGTTAATGGATTTCCAGTTATTCCATGTTGCTGCGGATGCACATCCACCGCCAGGTTGATTCATTTGCGATTTCCTCATTTAAGTCTTGTTACAAATTTCTCGTGATTAAGTACCTGACAGAAGTGGGCATATCCGTAACATTACATTCCGGCATTGGCTTTCTCTGTCGTTCCTCTACCCATACTGTATCATTCTATCCTCACGGATAAATTACCCCGATTCTCTAGGGAACTGTATGGGCTTACCAAGTTCCGCTTCTATAACTGACTGGGTTAGGTTCTGCCTATTGTGCCGAGGGAGTAAACTTCCATGTAACAGAAGACCCCAATCTGTCAACAGTTCCCTATTACCTTTTTGGTCACAGCGTATCATCGTCTTTCGCTGTTTGTGAGTCACGACATTTCTTAGCAATTTACATTTGTTAACCTTACCAGTCGAGCCTAACTCCTCCATGGTCGACGATACCATGTCATGACTTTCCTCACGGAAGTTCTTTACAGGCCGTATTGTCAGGACAGCTTCACACAAACCAGTTACCCGGGATGCATGTGTCCGTAGGCTACAATGAATGGAATCAAAGGTTTGATCTACCATCTCCCTGAGATGATATTCAAACGGTTATATAAAGCGACTTCTTGTCGCACGGGGCCACCTCACAAAAGTGAAAATATAGCATGTTAAAACAATTTTGTGAAATTTTATATTATTTTTAAAATTAATTATCTTCTGGGAATCTATGAAGCAGTCAAAAGTTAATTACGGGTACGATGGAAATCCAGTTCGAATTAATATTTCGATAATTGTTGTAATTGTGATTGAAACGGTCCTTTTTATATTAACTGGTAATTTATACAGAATAATTACATTTTCCCTTCTTCCTTTTGCCGTAATGTGGTTAGCCATAAGTGTCGGATATGTCGCTTATGTTAAAATAGGGAAGTTCCGGCAACTCGATGATATTTTGTCTAAAGTCAATTGGACAGGAAACGAAATAGTTTTGGATATTGGTACTGGCAGGGGTTTATTGATGATAGGAGCAGCAAAAAGATTGACTGAAGGCAAAAGTATCGGCATTGATATTTGGAGGCATGAAGATATGGTGAACAATAACTTAGATATGACTATGCGTAATGTAGAGCTGGAAGGTGTTGCCGGAAAGGTTGAAATAAAAAGTGAAGATATACGCAAAACTTCTTTTGAGTCTAATACATTCGATGTAATTCTCTCAAATCTGTGCCTGCATAATATTTCTGACAAAAAGGACCGGAATGGAGCCATCAGAGAAATTTACCGTATTCTAAAACCTAGTGGAACAGCTGTTATTGGTGACCTTTTTTTTCGTGTAGTCTCAAAATAATTTATTTATGACCAAACTAATTATCCTGTTTAACCTTGGTTTTCTTTTTCAATGTCAAATCTTATGGAGTCAACCACCTGCCATCAAAGTTTTAGTAGTGGCATCAGCTGATCATGACCATAATCCCATGATATTGCGATCAAGGTCGTTTTTTGAAGATTTGGCGAAGGAGAATAATTATACCATTGTTTTTTCCCGGGACACATCACTGGTTAATAAAGACACATTGGCTAAGTACCAGGTATTTATACAATTACAACTGGCTCCTTTTGATATGTCTGTAAGTCAGCAACAGGCATTGCAGCAATTTATCACACAAGGGAAGGGATGGATAGGTGTTCATGCAGCAGGGCTTACCGGCAAAGGTTTTTTAAAACCCGGGATGCCTTATTGGCAATGGTTTGAAAATATGATGGGCAATGTTATTTATTCTCCACATCCAAGACTGCAAACAGGGCAGATTATCCTTGAAGATACCTTACATCCTGTGCTTCAAGGTCTGCCTTCCTCCTTTTACGTTAAAGACGAGTGGTATGAGTGGGATCACAGCCCCAGGGCAAAGGTTCATGTATTGGCCAGGGCCAATGAAGCTACCTATACTCAAAACAAACCTATGGGTGACCATCCTATGATGTGGACGAATCCGGAGTTCAACAGGGTTCTTTATATTTGTTTCGGACACGACAGTTCGGTATGTTCCAATGTGAACTTTAAACGATTAATTAAAAACGCAATTCAATGGGCTGCTTCACCAGTCTCATATTCTAAAGATACGATCCATGGTTCTCCTTTGACAGTTCTTGTAAATCAGATGGCTTATGATTTAAATGCTCCTAAAATTGCAGTTGTTCAAAGTAATATACCTCTTATACATGCTGAATTTGAAGTGTTGGACACCATTAGCGGGAAAATTGTATATAAAGGTTTATTAGGCAAAGGTGAGGAGGTAACTGATTGGTTTCCAGGAGTGTTTTATCATGAAGCTGATTTTTCATCTTTTAAAAGATCCGGAATTTTTAGAATAGTTGTACCATATAATGGAAAAGAATATCTTTCATATGATTTTAAAATTGAAGATAATGCCATCAGTAAAATGACCATCCCGGCGATTATTAATTTTTTCCGGCATCAAAGGGCATCTTCTCCTGAGGAAACGGAAGCCGACAGACACGTTTTACTTTTGGGAAGTGATAAGACAGTTGACATGCATGGGGGATGGTGTGATGCATCAGGTGATGTAAGTAAATATTTTTCACACCTTGCCTATACTAATTTTATGTTGCCCCAGCAAATACCTTTGGTTACCTGGTCCTTTGTATATGCCAATGATAAACTTCCCACACTTTTGAAAGAGATAAATTCAAGTGATGCAATGCGAAGTGAAGCTCTTTATGGTGCTGATTACTTAATGCGTTCCCTTTCTTCTGAAGGATACTTTTATATGACCTTATTCAGCTATTTTAATAAGGATCCGAATGCCCGGAGGGTTGTAGGCTTACTTGCCGATAGTAAAACAACATCCGATTACCAGTGCGCATTCCGGGAAGGAGGAGGAATGGCAATTGCCGCCCTGGCCCGTATTTCCAGGTGGGGAATAAATGGGGATTATACCTCAGGTCAATATTTAGAGGCAGCAGAAAAAGCCTTTAAACATCTTCTGGTTAATAATACCAGATATGATGACGATGGTAAGGAAAATATAATTGATGACTATTGCGCCTTGATGGCTGCCTCTGAACTTTGGGCAGCCACCTCCGGTAAAATTTACATGGATGAGGCCAGAAAAAGGGCAAAGAATTTATCGGCCAGGTTATCTCATACAGGTTATTTCATTGCTAATGATAATGACAGGCCGTTTTGGCATGCCTCAGATGCGGGATTACCCATTCTGGCACTTACCCGTTACCTGGAATGTGAAAATGATGAAGGATATAGAAACCTTATACTAAAAACAATTAAAAAATTTCTGGATTATCAGCTGAAGGTTACGGAAGAGGTGCCAAATCCCTTTGGCTATCCTCGTCAAAGTTTTCTTTTCAAAGGTGAAATTAAGGATGGATTTTTTATACCTCATGAAAATGAGAGTGGCTGGTGGTGGCAGGGAGAAGATGCCCGCCTTGCATCACTGACCTGTGCAGTTATTTTAGGAGGAAGGCTGGTGTATCCGGGTAAAGCAGCTTTTGGTGTGGATAAACGTTTGGCTGAATATGTTAGCAGGATGGTTGCCTGGATCCTGGGCTGCAACCCTTATAATATTTGTATGATGTACGGATATGGTCATATCAATGTACCTTACATGAGTTCGATGTATGGACATGGCACTGGAAAGGGGGGTATTTCAAATGGGATTACCGGGAAAAAAGGAATGGCGGATGGATCGGGTATTGATTTTAAAATTGAGGATAATGGCAATGAATGGCGCTGGAGTGAGCAGTGGATTCCGCATTCCGCATGGTTTCTTTTGGCCGTGACGGCGATGGCTATGAAATAAAAAATAAATATTAAATTATTATGATCAAGGGTAAATTTGCAGTAAGTATGGTCCTGATACTGTTTTTCGGGAGAATTACCCTATCAGGACAGGGTTCAAAATTTAAAGCCCTGGTACTTACTGAAAGAGGGGGGTGGCACAAGGAATTTGTGGTGGCAGCACTCCATTGGCTCGACACGCTGGCCAGGGAAAAACATTTTGATATTTTTGTTATTAACGACACAAAATTGATTAATGATACTTTTCTTGCAAAATTTCAGGTTTTTATCCAGTTGAATTATCCTCCCTATATGTGGACCGATACTGCAAAGGAAGCTTTTATTAAATATATAGAAGAAGGCAGGGGAGGCTGGGTAGGGTTCCACCATGCTTCATTATTGGGAGAATTCGACGGATATGCAATGTGGAATTGGTTTTCCAATTTTATGGGAGGTATCCGTTTTAAAAATTACATTGCACAGAGGGCTGCTGCACTTGTAATTGTGGAAGATCCCAACCATCCGGTTATGCAGGGTGTTCCATCAAAATTTATAGTCACCGAAGATGAATGGTACACTTTCGATAAAAACCCCCGCCCTAATGTTCATGTGCTTGCCAATGTCGATGAATCGACGTATCAGCCATCCTCAGATATAAAGATGGGAGACCATCCTGTAGTCTGGGTAAATGAGCATGTAAAAGCCCGCAACGTTTATTTCCTGATGGGGCACCATGAAAACCTGTTAAAAAACTATGTTTTCAAGATCATGGTTACCAATGCCATTATTTGGGCAAGTGGAAAGAATTAGTTTTGGCTTAGTTACAAAACCGATTCAGTAATTGTTCATATTGAAGGCTTTGCCTTATTTCTTCCAGAGCTTTTCCATCTCCTCAAGTGTTTTTCCTTTTGTTTCCGGGACCAGTTTCCACATGAAAACGGCAGAAATGATTCCCATTACTCCGTAAATCCAATATGAAAAACCATGGTTGAACTTTGCTGTAAGCCATTGATTGTCGTTCATCATCGGGAAGGTGAGAGAGACAATCCAGTTGGCTATCCATTGTGCTGCTACGGCTATGGACATCGCTCCACGTATGCTGTTCGGGAAAATCTCAGACAATAACACCCAGGTTACAGGTCCCCAGCTCATGGCAAAAGCGGCTGTATATGTGAGCATAAATATAAGTGCGAACATTCCCTGGTTATTCATATAAAACGCAAATCCCAATGCTGCCATAGATATTGCCATTCCAACGGAGCCAATTATCATTAATGGCTTTCGGCCAAAACGGTCTACTGTAAGAATTGCAACTACTGTGAAGGACAGGTTTACAACTCCTACAATTACTGTTTGATATAAAGAAGCATAAGTTGAGGACCCTAAATTCCTGAATATGTTACCAGCATAGTACAGCACCACGTTTATGCCAATAAACTGCTGAAAAACAGATAGCATGACACCTATAAATATAACAAAGAAACCATAGGACAGCCAGGGAGCACTTTTTTCATGAATCGTTCCCTTTATTTCATTAAGTATGTCATTGGCATGTTTAGTACCGGTAATTTTATTTAAAACTTCTAATGCTTTACCTTCTTTGCCTTTCATTACAAGATACCGTGGGGTTTCAGGGACAAATATCAAAAGAATAAGGAATATTCCTGCAGGTATTGCACCTGAAAAGAACATCCAGCGCCATCCTTCCTCAGTGAGCCATTGTTCATTGCCTTGTCTGGCAATGATAAGGTTTACGCAATAGATGACCAGCATACCAAATATGATAGCAAACTGGTTCCAGGAAACCAATTTACCTCTTACCTTAGCCGGTGCAATTTCTGCAATATACATTGGAGATATCATAGAGGCTATACCTACACCAATGCCACCGATAATGCGGTAAACCACAAAAGAATAAACAGGTAGGGTGCCAAAAATATTAAAAAATTCAGGCCTCCAGGCGCCTACAGCAGATAAGGAAAAAGCCACAGCTGAAATAATCATTCCTATTTTTCTTCCTAATGATTTGGAAATATATCCCGAAATAGATCCACCGATAATACAACCTATTAAAGCACTTGAAATCACGAATCCTTTAATTGCATCCGCATCATCCTTTAAACCAGCACTGTCAACCGGCAGTTTTTTTGCAATAAAATTAAATGCCCACACTGACACAAGACCTATAATTATCACCATGGAAAGTATTCCTTTTTGTTTTCCTATAAGTTTAATAATTTGGGCGGAAATTATAAAAAACACAAGGTACAGGACTATAACCATTAAAATCTTGTATTGGCTTATTAACTGGATGGCGTAAATGGAATTCGAAGGATCTAGCATTTTGGATATATAGAATTCCACCAATGACTTTTCCGCCCCGTTCACGACGGCGGTGTCGTATCCGAAAAGCAATCCTCCCAGGGTTGCGATCAGAGTAAGTGTAAGTATGTACAAAGGGTTTCCTTCTTCATAGGAAGGTTTGACACCTTTCTGGCGGGTATTGTTTTCAGACATAATTTTACTTTTTAAAATCTAAATATACATGTTAATGATAGCCTCATATAATTCCTGTTTTCCGCTTAAATGCTCAGGTTCGCCATGGCTAAGAGCATAATTGCGAAGATCTTCAAGCGTTAGTTTACCATCTTCAAAGGCCTTTCCTTCACCCTGATCAAATGAGGAATACCTGTCTTTGCGCATCTTAAGGTATGGGGATTTTTGAAGGATATTTTCGGCAATTATCAGGGCTCTGGCAAAGGTATCCATAGCTGCTATATGAGCTATAAATAAATCCTCCAGATCAGTTGAATTACGACGTACCTTGGCGTCGAAATTCACTCCTCCGCCCTGCAGTCCTCCGGCTTCCAGTATAACAAGCATAGCTTCTGTCGTTTCATACAAGTTTATAGGAAACTGATCGGTGTCCCACCCGTTGAAAGGATCGCCGCGGTTGGCATCAATACTTCCGAGCATGGATGCATCAGCTGCTACCTGCAGGTCGTGCTGAAAACTATGACCAGCCAGGGTTGCATGGTTAACTTCTATGTTCAGCTTAAAGTCCTTATCCAGGCCGAAGTGACGGAGAAACCCGACAACAGTGGCAGCGTCAAAGTCATACTGATGTTTTGTAGGTTCCATGGGTTTGGGTTCCACAAAAAACCAGCCTTTAAAACCGTTTTTACGTGCGTAATCCTTTGCCATGTGTAAAAATTTAGCCAGATGTTCCTGTTCACGTTTCATATTGGTGTTTAGCAAGGACATATAACCTTCCCGTCCACCCCAAAAAACATAATTTTCTCCTTTTAGCTCAATGGTAGCGTCCAGGGCATTTTTAACCTGTGTGGCGGCAAAGGTAAGTGTGTGAAAATCAGGGTTAGTAGATGCTCCGTTCATATAACGGGGATTTGAAAATACATTTGCAGTGCCCCACAGAAGTTTTACACCAGATGCTTTTTGTTTTTCTGAAGCATATGCAATTATTGTTTTTAACCTTTTTTCATATTCGGCAATGGAACTACCCTCGTCGACCAAATCGATGTCATGGAAACAATAGTATGGAACACCCAGCTTGGTTATGAATTCAAAAGCAGCGTCCATTTTATCCCTGGCAAGATCCAAGGCATCATGTCTTGAGTTCCATGGTAATATACGGGTTCCCGGACCAAATGGATCCCCTCCTGTTCCGCAGAATGAATGCCAGTATGCAACTGCAAAACGTAAATGATCTTTCAAAGTTTTTCCCGCTACCTGTTGGTTTTCATTATAATATCGAAAAGCAAAAGGGTTTTTTGATTCCTGTCCTTCAAATTTGATTTTACCTATACCCGGGAAAAATTCTTTATTGCCTGTTATAACACTCATGATCTTATTTTTTAGTTAGTATTTTAATTATATAATATTTATCAAATGTTTGGATTTATTTTTAAAAGGGCATAAAGCCAATTAGCATAAGCTTCCTGATAATCTGTTAACCGGGCGGCGTCCGGGTAGATGGTTCTCATGGAACCAAAGCCGGCAAATGCTTCTTCGGGGGATTTGTATATACCTGCCCCTATGCCGGCACCTTTAGCCGCTCCCTGAGCGCCATCAGTATCATATAGTTCAATAGATGTTCCTGTTATACCTGCAAGTGTTTCCGTGAAGATATTGCTAAGGAACATATTGTTATATCCTGCTCTGATTACTTTCGGTTGAATTCCAATTAGTTTCATAATTTCCATGCCATAATTAAATGCGAAGACTATTCCTTCCTGCGCGGCCCGGATCATATGCTCACTGGAATGAGTATTGAAATGAATATTTCCAATCCAG
>CAVYAE010000069.1:0-25794 GCA_963766305.1 uncultured Bacteroidota bacterium | reverse complement strand
CATGGGCCGCGTGGGAGGCCGCGACCGTCCAGACGGCGAGCGGAAGGGAGACGAGGACGAAGGTCGCCTCGTTAGATCGACGACACTCGAACGAGATCACGCCACGTCTGTCGGCGGCCGGTGCGCATCACCACGACGCGGGCCCCGACCAGCGCCTCGAGCGCGATGCTGCACGCGGCAGGCACCGCGACCGTCGGCACCGCGACGGCGGAATCGACCCCGATCCCGACGAGCTGACCGACGACGAACGACATACGTCATCAGCGTCGACGGCGACGGCATCCGAGGCTTCTTTGATCCGCGCATCGTTTGGCGACGAGTCGTCGTGCAAGGTCATCGCCTCGGGGCCAGGAGGGTGAGAAGGAGGAATCGAAAGAGCACGACCGCCGCGAAGATTCCGAGGACGGCGGGGGAGAGCAAGACCGCCGCGCGCCACGCCCCGTGCTCGGCGAGCGCTCGGATGGCGCCGATCGCCCAACCCGCCATGGGCGAGCCAACGCGCACGAACCCCAAGACGGCGATGCCTGCGGCCAGGGCGCCGCACGTGACGACCGCCGTGTAGGCATACGCCATGTCGAGGTGCTGCTCCGAGGACAGACGCCCCCCGACGTGTCGCCGCGCCGCCCGCGCCCCCAGGGCGGCCTTCGACAGCTCCCCGCAGAGCAGCGCCCAGAGGACGTGCTTCGACAAATCGACCTTGAGGACGAACGCGATGTACGCCGAGGCCAGCAAGACCCCCAAGAGCTCTCCAAGAATCATCGTCGCGAACACGCCAAGCGGCACCGAAGCGAGAAGCCGGCGCGCGCCGCCTTGCGCTCCGAGCTCCGTCGACGGGTCGATGGGCGCCTCGGTCGCAGCGCTCGCCGTGATGCGCAAAAGCTCGGTGGCCGCGTCGAGCGGCTCGGGCTGCGTCCGATCGCTCACGATGTGCCCGTCGCGCATGGTGACCACCCGAGATGCGCACGCCGCGATGTCGTGCTCGTGTCGTTTTCCAGCCAAGCCAAGGCGGCGCCGCTGATCATCCCCTAGATCGGAGTCTTCAGTTTTCGGGGCTGCCCCATGAGCTTGGACGCCGCCTTCTCCCACGCTGCCGTGGCCTCTGTAAGCAGGTCGACGACGGCGGTGAGCTCACGGTTCAGATGCTGGGCCCTGCCGGGCTCTTTGTCTCCCCCGGCGCCTCAAGGGCGGCGGCCAGCTCGTTCTGTTTTGCCTCGAGCTTCGAAACCTCCTCCTCGAGGCGGCCGACCTCGACGCGGGCCTTCTTGATGGCCGCAGGATTCGGGCGCTTTGCACCGGGAGCCTCCTCGCGCTTGCTCTGCGTCGGGGAGGCGTTCTGAAGCGGCCTTGCGTCTCCAAAGGCGGCAGTGAGGGCCTCGCGCTCGTTCCTGGCCCGGGACTTGTCCAGGTAATAGTCGTAATCGCCCGCATAGGGCGTCATAAACGGTTTTATTGAAATAGGATATGATATATTAACAGAAAATATATTGTCAGTTTATGTCAGGGACAGTGGAATAGGTATACCCGCAGATAAAATAGACAAGGTTTTCGAACGTTTTCATAAACATCAGGATGACAAAAAATTATATGGAGGTACAGGGCTGGGACTGACCATCTCCAAAAAGCTTGTCGAACAAATGGGTGGTCAGATTAATGTTGAATCAGAAACAGGATCGGGATCAAAATTCAGTTTTACTCTTCCTTTTGAATTCTCGAATGTTAAAACTGACAAAAATGTACAGGGAAATAAAAAATCCAAAGGCTCGTATAACTGGTCCAACAAAAACCTTTTAATAGTGGAGGATGTGGAATCCAACTTCCATTATCTTGAGGTTTTGTTAAAGAAAACAAAAATTAAAATTCATTGGGCCAAAGACGGAGACGAAGCTATAAATTCCTGCAGGAAATATTCTCCGGATATTATTTTAATGGACATACAACTGCCAAATAAAAGCGGATATGAGGTTACTCACGAGATACATGAAATTAATCCCCTGATTCCTATTGTTGCCCAAACAGCCTATGCCTTCAGCGATGAAAAAGAAAAAATACTTGAAGCAGGATGCGTGGAGTATCTTACCAAGCCTTTAAATGCAGGTTTATTGCTCAACACAATTGAAAAATATATATTGTAGCCTGCTTTAATTAGTTGCTCTTTTAAAAATATTCATTAATTTTGCAAAAATTTTCAAATACTTCAGTATGTTGAATGATACTGGTCACAATGTATTTCAATACAATACTGAATTAATTAACAATAAGCTCCAACCAGCTTCAAATACCTTACCTGGTGATAAGGATAGTATTGGCATGACGGTTAATCATACCCTCATACTACACCACGATTCCAGTTTAAATGCTGATTCCGTATTTGCCAATGCGGACAGAAGAGACTCACAAATTACAGCTGAGACCAAAACAATAATTATCCCAATAAAACAAAACAATACTTTTATTGCTGACACTAACCAGCTTTCATACATCCCCGACTTTCCCGGTATCAGCAATTCTAATTTCCCAGGTAATAATTACAGATGGGATAATATTTACAATGCAATTTCCCGGAAGGATATTTCAAATCATTTTGCTACTGCACATTTTCATAAAAGTTCAAACCTTCCTGCAGCATCTCACAGTCAGTATACCTTAAAACAAACCCCTGATAATAATTATGGCTTCGATGGTAAAGTATTAATTAAAAATTATACCGACTGGTTACCGCTTGTCATTTTATTTTCGCTGTACATATTTTCATTTATAAAGGTAGTTTATAATAAATACATAGTTCAGGTTTTATATTCCCTTATAAATTACCAGGCTGCAGTTCGTCTTTTAAGAGACAGAAATGTTTTGTTCCGCAACATGGCTGTCGTCCTTAATTTCGTCTTTACTATAAATGCGGGCTTGTTTGTTTATTTTTTAATTGATTATTTTAAGTTGGGTCAGTTGTATTCCAACAGTTTACTTTGTTTTTTACTTTATTCATTCTTAATATTTATATTTTTTAACTTAAAATTTATAATATGTAAAATAGTAGGATATGTTTTTTCAGTAAATGATATTTTTGAGGAATACACGCATAATGAAAAGCTCTCAAATAAAAATATCGGCCTCCTTTTGTTCCCTGTTATAATATTAATTCCGTATGTCCCAACCTTTATGAAACCGGTTATATTATATGCCGGTTTAGCAATAATTATTGTTTTATTGGCTTTCAGGGCTTTTCGGGCATTTCAAATTATAATACGGAGGGAAGTCTCATCATTTTATTTGATTTTATATCTTTGCACCATTGAAATTTTACCTTTTATCATTATGGTAAAATATTCAAAAGCAATGATTTAAAACGTTCAATAATAATAGAAACCCTTAAAATTATACGGCTTTGAAGATCAGGAAAATTTTAGTTTCGCAACCGCAACCTACAGAACAGGAAAAGTCTCCCTATTTTGAATTAGCAGACAAAAATAACCTTAAGATTGACTTTCGACCATTCAGTTATACTGAAGGGGTAACAATTAAGGAATTCAGACAAAGCAGAGTGGATATACTTTCTCACGGCGCAGTTATTTTTACAAGTAAAACAGCTATAGATCATTTTTTCAGAATATCAGAAGAGATGAGAATTGTGGTGCCTGATACAATGAAATATTTTTGTATCTCGGAATCTACAGCCTTTTACCTGCAGAAATATATAGTTTACAGAAAAAGGAAAATATTTTATGGAAAAGGTGCTTTTCCCGATATGATAGATGTTATTACAAAACATAAGGATGAAAAATTCCTGCTGCCATTATCTGATAATCACAAACCGGAAATACCTAAGCTCCTTGACAAGTTTAAATTTAAGTATACAAGGGCCATCCTGTATAAGAACCTCAGTTCTGATCTTACTGACCTAATGAACGTTAATTATGACATCTTTGTTTTTTACAGCCCTTCATGTATTAAATCGCTGTTGCAAAACTTCCCCGACTTTAAACAGGATGATATTAAAATAGCCAGCTTCGGAAATTCTACCGCCAAAGCTGTCAAAGATGCAGGTTTACGCCTGGATATACAGGCTCCTTTGCCGCAATTCCCTTCCATGACTATGGCCCTCGAACATTATATCAAAGACTTTAACAAAAACGAAGGTAAAAACGGGAAGCAGGTGATGGAGGAAAAAGTAGAAGTAAAACTGAAATAATTGGAATTTACTCTTAGCAAGGAGGAGCGCCTTTGTAAAAACAAAGAGATTGAAACTCTGATTGAAAGTGGTAACAGCTCATTTATTTTTCCAATAAAATATTACTGGAAAATTGTAGCTGACCAGGAAAAGCCAATTAAAACGGCTTTTTCGGTATCAAAGAAAAGATTTAAAAGGGCAAATAAAAGGAACCTGATTAAACGGCTTTTACGCGAATCGTACCGTCATCAAAAAACTGTCCTGAGCAGTAATCTGTTGTCTTTAAACATTAATATACAATTGCTTATAGTTTATATTTCTCCTGAAATAATAAATTTTACAGAAATTGATAAAAAAATTAAAATTATGCTTGACACTATCTGGAAAGATATTAGCAAATCTGCCAGGTAATATTGTAATACTCTTCATACGTATATATCAATACTCCCTTTCACCCTTTATCGGCAGAAACTGCAGGTATTACCCAACCTGCTCCGAATATTCCATTGAAGCTATAAATAAGTACGGACCAATTAAGGGATTATATTTAAGCGTAAAACGTATACTGTCATGTAATCCCTGGGGAGGTCATGGCTATGATCCGGTACCCTGAATATTTTATATTTTATATTTTTGGTTTTTGATTTTTGATTTGAAAGAGATTCGTCTTCATTATTTTGTACATCCATAAATTTTCAAATTGTCAGTCATTTGCACACTACCTCAAACCATCGTGAAAGAGATTTGCCGTTATTATCCACCACCGTCAGTAAATGCCTGCCTGGAGAAGGGTTAAGCGCTATCTGATGTATGGTTTTCGTTGTTCCGATATATTCATTGTCCACATGCCAGTATAATGATGCGTCAGGGTCACGGTCTGCAATCTCAAAAACAGTCCGGCCAGGATTGCCGTCAAGCTCAGCAGGTACAAATATTTTTAAATTATCGGAGGGATAAATCAGTTCCATTGATATAATATTGTCATCATCATTACATCCCTTTAATAGAGGAGGCAGGGGTTTATAAAAAATATTTTTTTTCTTATAGTAATACTCCATTGCGGGTGGTAAAAGAAACCAGTGTAAATGCTGCATTTTATCGGTATCATAACACCTGCTGCTCACACGTTTTGCAGCATTTTTATCGAGGTGCACAAGAATATGAAACGGGCAAAGGGCAGTTTTAACGCCCAACCTGCATATATAAACCGAATCCTTTTCATCACAATAGTTACCGCATTTATACCCGCTCATCCGGCATACCTGTATTTTTTCCAGGTCGTCATATGGCTTTGCAAACCACGACGTTGGAGGCAACAAATTAAATAACCTGAACATCACCGGGGCAGCCACGCCAGCTCCTGTGAGCCCGGGACGTCCTTCCCCGTCGGCATTGCCTGCCCACACGCCCACCACATATTCAGGGGTAGTGCCTATAGCCCAGGCATCGCGGTAACCATAACTTGTACCTGTTTTCCAGGCTATACGCCGTGAGGAGGAAAAGTTTTCCCAGCCCGTCTCCTCATCAGGTCTGTTAACTTCGAGCAGGGCGTCAAAGGTGAGCCATATTGCCCCCGCTTCTATTTCATCTGTTGTTACCTTATTATAAATGTCATTTTTACTGTTTTGTAAGGGATAGCGGCTGTACCTGTTATAATAATTCAATTTATATGCCAGCGCGGCATAAATATTGGTGAGGTCCCAAAGCCTGCCCTCGGCACCTCCTACAATAAGGGTGAGCCCGTAATGGTCGGGCGAATATGGCAAAGTAGACATCCCCATTTTCTTCAGCAGATCCTCGAATTTGGGTATGCCATACATTTGAAGCAGGCGCACAGCCGGAATATTCAATGATCGTGCAAGAGCCCTTTTGGCAGGCACAGCCCCATCATAACCCATATCATAATTTTCAGGTTTAAACCCTCCTATCCGTGTGGGGATATCAGGCAGCAGGGTGGACGGGAGGATGAGTCCTTCCTGCTGTGCAGCCATGAAGAGCAATGGTTTGAGTATGCTTCCCGTGCTTCTTGATGCCATAACACAATCCACATCCTGACCTTCTGTTTTACCTGAAATATTTGGAACATTGCCTGAATAAGCAAGTACATTTCCTGTTTTTACTTCTATTATAACTGCACATAAATTATTTATATTATTAAATTTTAATGTATTATAATAATCTAAAATAATACGGTCGGTGTTTTCCTGCAAAGACTTGTTTAAGGTGGTAACTGTAGTTTTGCCAGGATATTTGTTTTTAATGTTTTCTGTGAAATGAGGTGCCACATCGTCCAAAAGTAAAGGTTTTAACGGTAGGGGTTCCAGTAAGGCGAGCCTGTATGTCTCGGGAGATATAATTCCTCTTGAATATATTTTAAATAAAAGTTTATTGCGCTTATGCAATAAAAGCTCTCTGTTTTTACCGGGATGAATTATTGAGGGTGAGTTGGGCAGAACAGCAAGTAAAGCTGATTCTGCCCAGGAAAGATCTTTCGGAGGCCTGCCAAAATACCTCCAGGAGGCGGCAGTTACTCCAACAACATTACCCCCAAAAGGAGCGTGGTCGGAATAGTATAAAAGTATCCTGTCTTTGGAGAAATATAGTTCCAGCCTTGTGGCCAGTAATATTTCAATCATCTTCTCAAATACTGTACGGGGTTTGTTAAAACGGTGAAGCCGTACAAGCTGCATAGTAAGGGTACTTCCTCCGTTTACTGTTTTTCCGGCCTTTATATTATGCCAGGCAGCACGAAATAAAGAAAAAAAATTTACCCCCAGATGCTGGTAAAAATGCTCATCTTCAAATAATACTATAGCCTTTTTAAATTTAAGGCTTACATTACTGTCACTTCCAAACCGCCACTGGCCGTCCCCGGCAATCCTTGCACCAAGCAGATCCCCGTTCCTATCCAGCACAACAGTGGAATAAGGGCTTTTGAAATAAGCGGAAGAAGGTTTTAATATAAAATATAATACAATTAATAAGGGTATAACCAATAATATTTTACTGTTTATGTTTTTAACCATTTAATAAAAACATTAATGCCATAAACTATTTTACAACTTCAACCCACTTGCCGGGGACAAATGCATTTACCCCAGGCTCATACATGGCTTCACATAAGGTACCGGGGAAATAAAATCTGCCGGCATAAGAAGCTGTAAGACGTATCCTGAATGTTTTTGTTTCGTTGGTAATCAGGTCAAAAAATGTCAATACCCTGTCATCGCGCACATCCTGGTATGAATAGTTTCTCGATTCATCGGCAGCGTCGGGCTTGTCGAGCCTGTCGTTCCCTATTTCCCATCCTGAGGCCATAACCTGACGCAATGCCAGGTAGGTGACATAGTTTTTATACATATTTTTCACGGTAATATCCATGTAAAAATCAGTCCCTTGTTCAAGCTTACTTACATCTGTTATTTCACCTTTGAGGTTTTTAAATACAACCGATACCGCCAGGTTGTTTTCATATCCTTCAGTAGGGCCGTTTTCAGGTATTCCTGTGGTGGTAACCCTGGTGAAAAGAATCCCCTTTGCCTGTATTACTTAAAGACAACTTATCATCCCCCGCCGTTTTGTTTCCAAGTGTTATCTGCACCAGCGGCATTACTGAATTAACCCTGAGGGGAGTTTTATTTAATGTATTATAAGTGAAATTTATTTCCCGTGAAGCAGAGCCCGATTCAAGAAATTTTGATACCGCCAGTAAACAGTAGGCCGTTGTTTGTGTGCTCAGCCAGTTTTCAGAAGAGAGTGCGTCTGAAACCTTCTTAACAAATTTATATGCTTCGGTTTTATTTCCCAGTAAGGTGAGCGTTTCAAGTATCATGGCGTAATCCCGGTCTTCGGAGCCGAATGTAGTGTTAAACCTCCAGTATACCTTAATATCCGTGGATAGCTTATTTAAAAGGTTCCTGGCTACATCGGACTGTCCTGTCAATGCATAGGCGGCAGCCAGGCGCCAGGCTGCGGCGTTGTCCAGAGGTGACATCTCCCTCATCCTGTTCATAGCTCCCATGTCCGGCTGCCTGGCCAGGGCAAGGGTGTACAGGCGGTAAGCCTGGGTCAGCTGGTCACCGTATGTCTGATAATAATCGACAGCATAGTTATTCTTCCAGTTCCTGGCCATTTTTTGCTGATAAGCCAGCCAGTTTCTCTTCATCTCTGATGGAATTGCATACCCCCTGGCCTCAGCTTCAAGGAGGAAATGCCCTGCATAGGTGCTTCCCCACTCATTGGCAGTTAATTCACCAGGCCAATAGGCAAAACCTCCCGATGACACCAACATGGTGCCCAGGCGTAGTATGGCTTTTTTGATGTTGTTGTCACGGCTTGTTTTCTCGGAGGCATTCAACTGTATCAGCTTATCGAGGTAAAGCTGAGGAAAAGCTGAGGATGTGGTTTGCTCAATACAACCATAGGGATAGGTTAGCAGGTAATCGAGTCTCCTGCTCAGGTCCAATGGCGGTATGGAAGAAACCTCCAGCCTGGCAGTGTTGCTGCCGGGGATACCAACAAGACTGTAACTTATCTCCGTACCTTTTCCGGCTTCCACTACTGATTCAAAATATTTGACAACCTTCTGGTTCGGGTTTCGGATGTTTATCTCTATATCATACTGCGATTTAAATGTTCCGCTCGAAGCTACTACCCTAACCTTTCCTAATCCTTCACGGGAGGCAACCTTAAGTTTAAATACCTGATCATATTCTCCTGTTTCACTTACAGAAACCGATTTGGTCCTCACCTCCGATATGGTGAACAAATCATTTGGCTGCACTTCTACATTAAAGTTCCTTATTTTCTTATCCATGGCAAATATGGATACCGGGAGATTCACATCTTCCCCCGGCCCTAAAACCCTGGGTAAAGTAGCCAGCACCATAAGAGGCATTTTAACAGGTACTGTCTTTTCTGTTTTTCCAAAGGCGTCTTCGTCTCCTGCTACTACCATCACCCTGACAGAACCTATATACTGGGGCAGGGTCACAAGATGAGTATTACTTCCTGAATTTAATGTGAAAGGTCCTAAAACTTTTACTACAGGCTTAAACCGGTTTGCTTTTCTTTGTGCCCCTCCTTTAAGCTCCTGGTCACCGCCTATGGCAAACAATGATTCAATTTTACCGCTGAAAGCACCTATGACATCATCGTACAGATCCCAGGTTTTTACTCCCAGAGCCTCCCTGGCGTAAAAGGTATTCCAGGGATCGGGTGTTTTGAACCTTGTAAGATCGAGCAAGCCATCATCTACAATTTCAAGGGTATAGGTCATAGGATGGTTGTTTTTTTCACTTACGCGTATAGCTACAGGTTTTTCAGGCTCCATTTCATCAGGCATATTAATAACAGGATTCAAATGGGTACCGGCATTTTCAACCGATACAGGTATAACGCCATAAAGACGTATCGGCAGGTCATTATTTGATTGGGCATGAGGTTGTATCAATGTAACATTTATAAAGACGTTAGGGGTCATTTTATCCGTAATATCAAATGTGGCCCTGGTTGTGCCCTTCTGTGTTTCCGCCCAGAAGGTTTTTATAACCTGTGATCCCGATTCCACAGAAACAAACATCCTCCCTCCTTCACTTGAAGGCACTGTTATGGTGGCTTTATCCCCAACCAGGTATGATTTCTTATCTGAGGTAAACATCAGCATGGTAGCGCCCTTGCCATCACCTCTGTCGGCACGTCCCCGCCACCCCGGCCAGTCGTAATAAACTACTTTTCCGGTGCTGTGGCCGCTCACAGGATCTTTTACAACCACTAAAAAACGACCCCATTCAGGATAGTTAACTTTATAGTTCACGCTTGCCTTACCGTTAATTGTAGCAAGTGTTTTTTCAAACAAAGGTTTAGCGTAGGTGTTATTTGCAAAATTAGCCAGGTTGTCATTCCCCGAGTCCCACCACCAGCGCCATTCAAGTTTGTACACCTTAAAATCCACATTACTCCTGTTAACAGGCAACCCTTCCGGGGAGAGTGTGACCACCTCAAACAGCTGGCTTGTATCGGTATATAAGTACCCCCATTCATCCTCAGGTAGCTTTGACACCAACGTAGGAATGTATATGGAGAAAAAGGAAGAGAAAACCTGTCTATGCTGAAGTCACCACCAGGCTCAAAAACCCTTGTAACGAAGTTAGCCTTAAGAAAACCGGGTGCATTGCTGCCGGCATCTATGTCGGCCCTGACAAAAACATCTCCTTTATCATCGAGAATACCCTCAAATATAGATTTTTCATCATATTGATATTTCTTCAGAGGGTCATCAAAGGTGTAACCTTCATAGCCCTTAAAGCTTGTGTTTGAAGAATAGAGAGTAACCGCTACCGAGGCCTTCATATTTTTGGCAGGAGCACCATGTAACCATTTAGCATTCAAAGTAGCACGCACAGGTCCTTTTAAAAAGGCATCCCCTAAATTAAATTGTATTTTTAACCTGTTGGGTTTTATTGATTCGATCTTTAAAGTTTTAGTAAATGTAGTTCCTCCTATTTTAATATTTGCCAACCAGTTACCCGTAGGATCATTTTCTGTTGTCACTACATTAAACATATAAAATCCATTTACCCCAACAGTTTTTACCAATCTTTTATATAATTGTCCCTGCGGGTTATAGATTTCAAGTACTACAGGGTGGTTTTCAGGTAATTTCTTAATTTTATCTTCAAGTATAAAGTTCAGGAAAATTGTATCTCCGGGTCTCCATACCCCCCGTTCTCCATAAATGAATCCTTTTATCCCTTTTTGTACCGTTTCTCCCGATACGTCGAAATTACTCAGTGACAGTGCGCTTCCATCATCCACGCGCAGGTAGCCGCGCTGATCACCCTCCTTTGCTATTACCAGAAAGGGTTTTTCAGATAAGGCTATATTGGACAAGCCATCGCCATCAGTTTTACCTTCAGCTATTTTCTGGTTCTGATAGTCGTATACCTCTATATCTATACCACTCAAAGGTTTAGTAGTTACCAGGTTTGTCACTGCCACCAATAAGGAATGATCGGCTCCGCCTTTAGCGATAATACCAAAATCGGAAGCTAAAATATTTTTAGCGGCACTTACATTATTACCTCTATAGTAAGAATCCTTGCAGGGATCATCTTTTTCCTGCCAGTTATAATTATATCCGTAATCGTATTCATAATCATCATAATAATTATTTCCCGAGAATTCCCAGTAAGCTATTTCATTATCAGTTAAATTATTTTCTTCATCGTTCACTTGTGTCAGGTTGTCCTTGCCTGATTCATCATTACCATCACTGCATGGATAAATAGAATATTTTTTTGAAAAAGACAGTTCAACCCTGTATATAGCTCCCGGTTCCTGTTTAATTAAATTTGCCAGATCAATGGAAAAGTTATTCCAGTGGCTCAGATCCAATTTTTTTCCGGAGTCGAGTCTTATTGTTTTTTTGAGTATTAACCGGCCGGCGCGTTTTAATTCATAGGTGCCTTCCAGCTGATTAACCTGAAGAAACTGGTTGATGTTATTTTCAAATATTTTTATTATTTTCAGATTTACCGCTTTTATATTTACAGCAGAAAAAGGTATTACCAGTCCTTTTGATGCAGGAATTATATTTCCTTTCCCGATAAATTTTACAGATGGTTTTATTGTTTCAAAGAGTACTTCAAAACTCTGCTTTGTTTTTAACCGTGCTTTGGCAGCATTTTTTATTCCGGCCTCAACATTTACGGTAATTGTACCCGATTGAAGAGATGAAGGGTAAACCTTTATAAACATTCCGTCTATTTCACAGGTATAATCAGAGGCTTTATCAATGGTGACAAGTCCGGTAAGATCCTGGTTTGCCAAAAGAGGATCGGAGAACCTGATAGAGATATACTGCTGGTTCCCCTGTACCGTTTTGGCTTCTATAGCAGAAAAATCATTGACGGAAGGTATTTTAACAGTTTCTTCACCTTTGTTCCTGACCTCCAGCGGGCTGCCATCCCAGGTTATAACTACCTTACTCTCATTTTCACCCCTTATAACGCTGTCAACCTTAAACTTATGCTGGTTGGTAAGATCATCATGTGTCCAGGTCACCGGCAGGGCTTTATTATTTTGGGTAGCCTTCAATATTTTTTCAAGATTCATATCATCCGCTGCGTCGGCAGTACGCACAATTCCGGAAATGGAATTAAGAAAAAGATTTGTCATTTGGTAAGGCTCATAACCATTAACTTCAACAATATCTCCTGTGTTATAGTTTCTATGTCGAACTCAAAAACATTGAATTTTGCCGGAATTTTGTTAAATAATTTATTTAAGTAAAACTTACAATCATAAATCTGAGAATTCTTTAAAGGTTTGTCAGGTTTAAATTCTACAGTTTTGTTATCCACCCAGTAGGTTTTACCTTCTATGCCGGGACTAAAAGAAAACAGCTTTTCCTTAACCTCAGTGTTTAATTCTACAGATTCCAAAGGTTTCGCGAGCTCTATCCTTATGGCCGAAGCAGAAGAAATTGTACCTGAAGTAAATGCAACAATATATTCACTAAAACCGGGGTCAATAGCTACTTTCTTATGTCTGCATGACGACAATATTGAAAAAACTGAAATAACAGCCAGTATTACAACTGACACACTGAGAAGGATTTTAGCTGGTTTCATAATAATAAGTGTTTAGATATAAGTAGTATGTTCATTCAATAGTCAATATTCAATAATCAATTAATGTGCTTCCAGCCAATTGTTCCCTGAACCCACCTCCACATCCAGCGGCACTTTAAGCTGAACAGCATTTTCCATTTCATGTTTTACCATTTCACTCATCCAGTCCTGTTCCGGCTTATATACATCGAAAACCAATTCATCATGTACCTGAATTATCATCCTGGACAGGGTGTTTTTTTCTATCATTCTTCGGTGAATGTTAATCATGGCTAACTTAATGATATCTGCTGCCGAGCCCTGTATAGGCGAGTTGATGGCATTGCGTTCTGCAAAGCCGCGAACTGTGGAATTATTTGAATTTATATCAGGTAAAAAACGCCGTCTCCCAAATATTGTCCTCACACACCCGCTCCTGCGTGCCAGCTGAATGCAGCTCTCCATGTATTCCTTCACCCCGGGGAAGGTTTTAAAATAACCGTCTATAAGATCTGCTGCTTCCTTTCTGGATATGTTAAGCCGCTGAGACAAGCCAAAGGCCGATATGCCATAGATAATTCCAAAATTCGCTGTTTTGGCCCTGGCACGCATCTCCCGGTTTACTTCCTCATTTTTTACTCCGAATATCTTCGCAGCAGTGGCAGTGTGTATGTCGGTCTTGTTTTTAAATGCCTCCAACATATTTTCATCATTGCTCAGATGGGCCATTATCCTTAACTCAATTTGCGAATAATCGGCTGATAAAATGATGTTTTCTGCGGAAGAAGGAATAAATGCCCTGCGCATCTCCCTTCCTCTCTCCTCTCTGATGGGTATGTTTTGTAAATTAGGGTCTATGGAACTTAAGCGGCCTGTGGATGTTATTGCCTGGCTGAATGAAGTATGTATCTTATTGCTTTTGGGATATATCATCTTTGGAAGGGCTTCCACATAAGTATTCAGCAATTTTTTTAACCCTCTGTACTCTAATATCAGGGAAATTATTTCATGTTTTCCTGACAGCTGAACAAGTACTTCTTCATTGGTGGCATATTGCTTTGTCTTTGTTTTCTTTAAATTTCCTTCAATCTTCAACCTTTCGAACAAAATCTCGCCTAACTGTTTTGGTGAAGAAATATTAAATTCCAACCCTGCCAAGCTATAAATTTTTTCTTCGAGCTGTATTATATCCCTGCGCAGATCTTTTGCAAAATCCTTCAGTGATTCGGTGTCGAGGCTTACACCGGTATGTTCCATGTCGGCAAGTACTGTCACCAGAGGCATTTCTATTGTTTGAGCTATGGCATCGAGGTCTTCCTTTACCAGTTCCTTTGCAAGTATCCCATAGAGCTGCCAGGTAACATCAGCATCTTCTCCGGCATATTCCTTTATCTGGGCAAAGGATACATTTCTCATATTGGACTGACCCGCTCCTTTTTCCCCTATAAGCTCTTCAATATGCACCGGAGTATAATTCAGATACTTTTCGGACAGGTAATTCATGTTATGTCTTTGTTCAGGCTGCAGCAGATAATGGGCAAGCATGGTGTCAAATATTTTACCTTTAACATTAATTCCATAGTTCTTAAGGACTAATATATCATACTTTATGTTTTGCCCAACCTTACTTATATTTTCATTCTCCAATATACTTTTAAACTCCTCGGTAATCTTCCGTGCCAGGGTCTGGTCATGTGGAAAAGGTATATAATATGCCTTTTTATCTTCCCAGGAAAAAGACATCCCCACCAATTCAGCATCATAGGTGTGCAAAGAAGTAGTTTCAGTATCAAAACAAAATATTTCAAGTGATGACAGGTTTTTTATAAGTTCATGCCTGTCTGTGTCACTTTCAACCAAAAGGTAATTATGGGTTACATCCTTAATTGAACTGTAAGTTTTAACCGACTCATCTGCAACCGGATCGGGTAAGGCAAATAAAGTACCCTGTACTACAGATGAACTGTCTGGCGATGAAGCATTGAATCTTGACAAAACTCTCTTTTCAAGAGTTTTAAAATTCAGTACAGAAAATATCCTTTTTATCTCCTCCAGGTCAGGCTTGTTCAAAACCAGGCTTTCTTCATTTATGTCCAAAGGCACATCTGTTTTAATTGTTGCCAGTACTTTTGATAATCGTATCTGCTCCTGATTGTTTAAAATAATGTCGTATACTTTACCTTTAAGTTTATCATTGTTTACGAAAATATTTTCAATTGAATAAAATTCACTTATAAGCTTGATGGCAGTTTTTTCACCTATCCCCGGTGCTCCGGGTATATTATCTGCTGCATCGCCCATTAATCCCAAAATATCAATAAACTGAACGGGGTCCTTCAGCTGGAAATCATTACAGGCAGTTGTGCTGTCCACTACTTCAAAACCACCACTGTTACGTCCCGGTTTAATTATAAAAATATTCTCCGACAGCAGCTGAATATAATCCTTGTCGGGAGTAACCATATAAACAGTATACCCGTCATTTTCAGCCTTTTTGGCGAGAGTGCCTATCACATCATCTGCCTCATAACCATCGATCTGTATTATTGGAATACCGTATGCCTTTAGAATATCTTTTATATAGGGAACTGATTTTTTTATATCTTCAGGAGTTTCATCCCTGTTAGCTTTATAATCGGGAAATATTTCATGCCTGAAATTTGGTCCTGAAGGATCAAATGCTACTGCTATATGAGCAGGCCTTTCTCTGGATATTAAATCTTCAAGGGCATTAACAAAACCAAAAACACAGGACGTGTTAAACCTTTCTGCATTATACATAGGATTGCGAATAAAAGCATAATAGGCGCGGAAAATTAATGCAAAGGCATCAACTAAAAACAATTTTTTTTCTGCTGGCATAAATATTAAATTTATTTGCAATTTAGAGGTTTACATTTAGAAAAAAAACATATTATTATTTTATTGTACATTATTAAGAATTATAAAATAATCACCAAGTTACTTTTTTATTAGGTTTGTACTGTAAAAACAAACAGCAATTAACACTACCCGGATGGCTATTCTTGATGATATTAAGGCCCCTGTACAAGCAGAAATGAATTCTTTTGAAGCAATGTTCAAGGCTTCGATGAAGAGTAAAGTTCCGCTTCTTAACATTATAACCAGTTATCTGCTCCGGAGGAAAGGAAAACAAATGAGGCCTATGTTTGTTTTTCTCACCGCCAAGCTCAATGGTAATGTTACACCCGATACCTATACCGCTGCTTCACTTATTGAACTGCTTCATACTGCTACACTTATACATGATGATGTGGTTGATGAGTCTTACGAGCGCAGAGGGCTGTTTTCCATAAATGCCCTCTGGAGATCAAAAATTGCCGTATTGATGGGCGATTATTTATTGACTAGAGGCTTGCTCATAGCTATTGAAAATAAAGCTTATGATTTGCTTGAAATTGTTTCGGAAGCTGTCCGCGAGATGATACAGGGGGAGCTGCTGCAAATACAGCGTTCCAGGTCGTTTGGCACAACCCGGGAACAATATCTTGAAATTATAAGGATGAAAACAGCGACATTGATATCAGCATGCACGGCAAGTGGTGCCAGGTCAGCAGGCTGTGACGCTGAAACGGTGGCTGTGATGAAACAGTTCGGGGAATATATAGGAATAGCCTTTCAGATTAAGGATGACCTGCTCGATTACCAGATGGATGGCATCACAGGTAAGCCGGCAGGTAACGATATTAAAGATAAAAAGCTTACCCTGCCTTTGATATTTGCTTTGGAAAACAGTACCTATGTGGAGAGAAAATCAATACTTTATAAAATAAGTAAATACAAAAAGAAAACCAATAATATAAAACCTATCATAGATTTTGTGATTTCAAAAGGAGGCCTTGAATTTGCCTCCACTACGATGAATGAATATAAAGACAAAGCCCTCTCCTTATTATCCTCTTATCCGCATTCGGAAGTGAAGACTGCCCTGATAGAACTTGTCAACTATACTATTGACAGGAGAAAATGACATATTCTTCCTTTCTTTTTAAGACCAAAAAGAAAGGAAACAAAGAAAAAGTCTCTGTTAAATTGTTTGTGTTACGCCTCAGAGAAAATGCGTCAAAAAAGATTGTGTAATGTATCATTAAAAACCCGGTGCTGTTTGAGGGTCTGGTAGACCCGAGTCCGAAGGTTTGATATCAAAAAAATTAAAAAGTATTTCTGCT
The DNA here is from genome assembly GCA_963766305.1 of uncultured Bacteroidota bacterium. Classification (GTDB taxonomy): domain Bacteria; phylum Bacteroidota; class Bacteroidia; order Bacteroidales; family JAAUTT01; genus JAAUTT01. The sequence continues at coordinate 8,827 of CAVYAE010000069.1, read as the reverse complement.
TTTTTCCTGCCAATTGCTTCAACTATTTCTTCCTTTGGTGCCTCCTTTATTTTTGATAATGAACTATATTTATTATATAATATTTCTATAGTTTTCTCTCCTATCCCTTCGATATTTTCGAGCTGAGATTCTATCATTTTCCCAGATCTTTTATCCCTGTGGAAGCTAATGCCGAAGCGGTGTGCTTCGTCTCTGATCTGTTGTATGACTTTTAGCGTTTCCGATTTTTTATCGAGATATACGGGAACTGAATCTTCAGGAAAATATATTTCTTCAAGCCGCTTAGCTATCCCTATTACTGCAACCTTACCATACAGACCGAGGCTCTTCAGGCTGCCTACAGCTGAACTAAGCTGGCCTTTTCCACCGTCAATGACTATTAACTGAGGTACAGGAAGGTTCTCATCCAGAACTCTTCTGTACCTGCGGTATACGATCTCTTCCATGGAAGCAAAATCATTGGGTCCTGTTACCGTTTTTACATTAAAGTGCCTGTAATCACGTTTTGAAGGCACACCGTTTTTAAAAACCACGCACGAAGCTACAGGGTTAGATCCCTGGATGTTGGAGTTATCAAAACATTCTATGTGAATTGGTAATTCTTTTAAGTGGAGATCATTTTTCATTGTATTCATAATACGCTCAACCCTGGTTTGAGGGTTAGCCTTCTCCAGATTACGGTTGCGTTCCATAAGATAGTACTTGCCGTTACGTTCAGAAAGCTCTATTAACTTTTTTTTATCTCCTATTTTGGGAACAGTCATACTAACTCCGGGAATACTAAACTCAGGCAGAAATGGAACTATAATCTCCTTTGATTCACTGTTGAACCTCTTGCGGATATCATATATGGCCAGTTCCAGCAGTTCACTTTTACTTTCGTCCAAACGTTTAACCAATTCCAATATATGTGATTGAATAATGGACCCATCCATTATCTTAAGGAAATTTACAACAGCAACATTTTCGTCATCTATAAGTGAAAATACGTCAATATTGTTAATGTCAGGATTAACGATTGTGGATTTACTCTGGAAGTTTTCAATTATTTCAATTTTTTGTTTAATAAGTTCAGCCTGCTCAAAGTTGTAGTTATCTGCAAATTTCTTCATCGTATCGCGTAAAAAGCTTTTTACCTGCTGTATATTACCTTTTAAAATATTCTTAATCTGATCGACCGAGTCATTATACTCCTGCTCAGATTGCAGGCCTATGCATGGAGCTTTACAATTGCCAATATGATATTCCAGACATACCTTAAATTTCTCTGATTTAATATTCTCTTCATTTAATACTAAAGAACAGGAACGAAGCGGAAAAAGCTGCCGGATAAAACCTAATAAGGTGCGAACCATGATAGCCGAGGTGTAAGGTCCAAAATAAACAGACCCATCCTTTTTTATAGTCCTTGTGGAATATATTCTCGGAAAACCCTCATTATTTATGCAAATCCAGGGAAAGGTCTTATCGTCCTTAAGTAAAACATTGTACCTGGGCAGGTACTTTTTTATTAAATTATTCTCTAATAATAAGGCATCCGATTCTGACTCAACTACTATATATTTCAAATCAACTATTTTCTCTACCATTAACCTTACTTTATTATTCTCCTGGCTGGTAGTCCTGAAATAACTCGAAACACGCTTTTTTAAATTCTTTGCCTTTCCAACATAGATAATCTGTTCATGGCTGTTAAAAAACTGATAAACTCCGGGTTCATCAGGTAACCCTTTAACAATATTATCTATATGTTCATTGTGCTTCAAATTTTAAATTATTACTTAAAATTTAATATTCATATCTCAATAATCTATTATCAATAATCAATTATACCTGATACCTTTAAAATCAATAATCAATAATCAATAATCAATTAATTGTTCCACGTGGAACATTTTCTTTATTTAATAATTTCTATATGTTTATTTTTTAATTACTTATAAATATCTATTAAATAGAAAACCAAAAAATTAAGTAATCAAGTAACCTTAATAACTGCGCTTTAATATTCAATAATCAATTATACCTGATACCTTTAAAATCAATAATTTTTATCAATAATCAATAATCAATAATCAATAATCAATTATACCTGATACCTTTAAAATAAATATTTTATCAGGTATAATCGACAATACCTTATAAATCAATTATGACATTGTCAATAATCAATTACATGTTCCACGTGGAACCTATCTCCCCAGATGCAATAATAAAACATTAATATCAGAAGGTGAAATACCTGAGATCCTTGAGGCCTGGCCAATAGAACGTGGTTTTATTTTACTTAATTTCTGACGGGCTTCAGTAGAAAGGGAATTTAACTTTTTAAAATCAAATTCATCGGATATTTTAACATCTTCAAGTCGTGTTAACTTATCTGCAATAATCTTTTCCCTGTCGATATACCCGGAATATTTAATTTCAATTTCGGCAGATAAAAAAATTTCTTTGGCTAATTCACCAAAGCTTAAATAATAATTATTCAACTCATCCACGAATTCAACTAAATCAAAAATTGAAACCTGGGGACGTAAAATTAAATCTTTTAATTTAACTGACCTTGAAATTGTATTAGTATCCAAACTAGTAAGTTTCTCATTAACTCTCTCGGGAGTAATAGAATTTGAAGAAACAAAATCAATAACTTCAGAACAATGAATAAGCTTTTCCCTGAACTGATCGTATCTGTTCTTCTTAACAATCCCCAAATCATATCCCATACTGGTAAGCCTGAAGTCAGCATTATCCTGTCGAAGTAAAATACGGTACTCGGCACGTGAGGTAAACATTCTGTAAGGTTCGTCAACACCTTTATTGATTAAATCGTCTATCAATACCCCTATATATGCTTCATTTCTTTTTAATACAAATCCGGGCTTATTTTGAACCTTCAACGCAGCATTTATGCCAGCCATGAGTCCCTGCGCAGCAGCTTCTTCATAGCCTGTGGTACCATTTATCTGACCAGCAAAATATAAGTTCTCAATTTGCTTGGTTTCCAATGTAGCCTTTAGTTGAGTAGGTGGAAAATAATCATATTCAATAGCATATCCGGGACGAAATATTTTAACATTTTCAAGTCCTTCAATATTCCTGATAGCATCATATTGTATTTCCCAGGGCAAGGAAGATGAAAAACCATTAATATAATATTCGTTGGTATTTATTCCTTCGGGTTCTAAAAATATCTGATGACTTTCCTTACTTGCAAAGGTAACAACCTTATCTTCAATGCTGGGACAGTACCGTGGTCCAATTCCCTTAATTATTCCGGTATATAAAGGAGAATCTACAAAGCCCCTTTCAAGAATTCTATGTACTTTTGAATTAGTATAGGTTATATAACAAGGACGTAAATTTGGATTATTTTTACTTTCCTTTAAAAATGAAAACTTGCCGCCATCCTCTTCTCCATCCTGACGTGCCAGGGCATTAAAGTTAATTGTACGCCCATCCAATCTGGCAGGAGTACCTGTTTTCATACGCCCGACTTCAAATCCCAGGGATTTTAACTGTTCGGAAATACCTTTGGAAGAAGGTTCTGAAATTCTTCCTCCCTCGTGTATTATTTCTCCCGATGTGAATTAAACCATTTATAAAGGTACCATTAGTTAAAACGACACATTCAGAGTGAAATAAAACTCCCATTTTTGTTTTTATTCCTCTTACAGTCCCATCTTCTATCAGTAAGGAAACAACAGCATCCTGCCAAAAATCAATATTTTCGATACCTTCAAGAGCCTCCCGCCAGTAGGTTGTGAACAACATCCTGTCACATTGCGCTCTTGGGCTCCACATGGCAGGTCCTTTGGATCTGTTAAGCAAACGAAACTGAATAGTACTCTTATCCGTAACAATTCCGGAATATCCGCCCAGGGCATCTATTTCCCTAACTATTTGTCCTTTAGCAATACCTCCCATTGCAGGGTTACATGACATCTGTGCATATTTAGTCATATCCATGGTAATCAAGAGAACCCTGGCACCCATATTTGCACCCGCTGCTGCAGCTTCGCAGCCGGCATGACCTGCGCCCACAACAATTATATCGTATTTAAAATCCATTTCCTTACAAAGTTAAATTATATGCAAAACAACAGAAAGTAAAATAGGTTAAATAACCAATTATAATAAAAATAAAGAATACAAAAGCTCAAGATAAAGATCTTCCAAATTTCTCATAACATCTTTTTCTTCTTCTGAGCTATCATTATAACCAATCAGATGTAATACCCCATGTACTATAACACGATAAATTTCCAGTTCAAATGAACAGATATAACTGACTGAATTTCTAAAAACAGTGTCAGTACTTATATAAATTTCACCGTTTATAGTATTTCCCTTTGAATAATCAAAAGTAATTACATCAGTAAAATAATTATGATTCAGATATTTGTTATTAATATCCAAAATTAAACTATCACTACAAAAAATAATATTTATATTTCCAACTTTCTTATTTTCCCTAACAGCAACATTTTTTATCCAACTCTTACACTTTAACCTGTAACTTATTTTAAAGTCAACATCTTCATTAAAAAAATAAATCGCCAAATATTACAGATTAAAAATTAATTCAACCCGGCTTCCATTTTCATAAAAATAAATTTCATCAGAAAGCTTTTCCATAAGAAACACTCCGCGTCCATTTATCTTTTCAATATTTTCAGGAGAGGTAGGATCAGGTATATTTGCATAATCGAATCCAATGCCCTGGTCTTTAACGGTAATCTTCAATTTCTTATTTTCGACCATAAAGTTTATATCCACATTTTTACTTTCATCTAACTTATTCCCGTGCAAAATAGCATTATTTGCAGCTTCAATAGTAGCAATTAATACATTACCATATAATTCGCTATTTAAATTACATTCTGTAGAAATGTCGTCTACGGCCTTTTCAATAATCCTAAGGTTTTCAATCTTAGAAGGTATGTTAAGCTTTTTTTCCATTTTATATAATTTAAACCATTATACTAATATTGTATAAAATAGGTTACTAAATATAAATGCAAATATGTATTAAAACTACAAATTAAGCAAATATAATTATATCCCCCTTCTGGTTAACCAAATTTCGGGATTTAATTTTTTCAATTCATCCCAAATTTCAACGTGTAAAACTGTAGATTTAGAATTTTCATCGGTAAAAACCTTACCAAGCACCTGCTTTGTAGAAACCTTGTCTCCATTTTTAACTTTAATATCCACAAGATTCTGATAAACACTTAAAAAATTGCCGTGCCGGATTATCACGGTATAATTTGACCCCAATATATAAATAACAGCCTTCACTTCTCCCGAAAAGATGCTCTTAACTTCAGACCCCTCTCTTGTGCTGATATCAATTCCATTATTTCTTAGTACCACACCTTTATACACCGGATGCGGATGCTCTCCAAATCCGCTTGTTATAATTCCATTTTCAAGAGGCCATGGTAATTTTCCCTTATTATCATTAAAACTCGAACCTAATACATCTTCATTAACGTTCAAAGCAGTATTTCTATCCTTCGCCGACGTTCTATTCCTTCTGTTTATTTCAGCTTTAACTATATTCTCTATTTCGAGCTGTAACCGCTGTGCAATCCTATTCTTATTATTAAGCCGTTTAACCAAGTCCTTTTCCCTGGCCTTAAGTTTATTCACGGTCCTTTCTTTCTCCGAAACTTCATTTTGCAATTTGAGACTTTCTTCCTTGTTCCGTTCCGCGAGCTTAAGTTTTCCTTCTTTCTCCTGTTCGAGAATAATACGTTGTACAGCAAGTTCCTTCTGCATTCCTACAATTACATCAACCTGTCTTTTTCTGTTTTCTGAATATTGTTTTAAGTACAAAAGCCTTTTATAGGCCTGATTAAAATCGCGGGAAGACAATAAGAACATCATTTGATTATACTTATTTCTGTTCAAATATGCCAGTAATATCATATGTGCGTATTCCTTCTTTATAGCATCAATATCACCAGACATGGCATCGGTATTTTTTTCAAGTTCCCTGATACGTTTATCAGCAGAATCGATTTCGAGCATAAGATTGTCTATCTCAGAGTTTCTTAAGCTTATCATTTTATTTAAAATATCTAATTTTTCAAGTACCCCAAAACCCCAAAACCCCAAAACCCCAAGTGACATTTTTAAGATGCAATTTTAATATACATCGATCGATGTATTATCAAATGAATTATTGTTTGCCCATCAATACTTTGGATTTCTTTGCGACTCCTAATCCTTTTTGAATTTTAGCATCTTGTTTTTCAAGAATCATTTGTAAATTCTAATAATACATGATATAAATATACTTTGTTTTCTCTCTCAGTTTTTTCTTTATCTTGGGCCTTTGCTCTTTGCAAAGAACTATCATCTAAATAAAATGTAATAAAAGAAAAATCAAACCTGCTTTTATTAAATTTTCTAAATAACCTTCAGTGGCTTCTACTGGCTTTGAATAGCATCCCTTTCCTTTTGATTTTTCATGGACATATGGTGGCAGACCCTTTTTTCTAATAAAAAAATTTACAATAGATTTGTACGTATTAATTACTTTTTTAGGATGCACTTCGGTTTCCTTCTTTTCAGCAGGTAATGGAGTTTTACCAAACTTGTTTAATATATTTGTATAATCGTCGTCATCTTCTTGGTCAACTAGTAAATTTGCAGGATCAAAGTCCTCATTTCCAGTTATATCTTTATAAGAAATGTTGCCTAAACCCTTCCAAGTTAATTTTTTCTTCGATTCGTCTTCATGAGATTTTTTCTTTTCCATTTTTTGCACTGGTTTTTCAACATTTCGAATTGATCCTGACGATGCATGGCCCAAACCTTTTGGCTTCTTATTCTCCTCCGCCAATTCTTTATTTTTTAAATCCTCCTGTTTTTTTGCTTTCTTTCTTTCCAACTCAGCGGACAATCTTTCAGCGAAAGCTTTTGGTAGTTCTTTGACTGCTTTAATAGGCTCTTTTGGTATTCTATTAATTTCTTTTTCTCTTGTAAAAAAGGCTTTATGCTCATATCCCTCCATCTTGGCTCGGTACTATATATTATTTCGCATAAAAGGAATAATACTTTTGCTGGATCGTATAATCCCATATATTGGTAAAGCTGCTCAATTAAATCATCTTCTTTTTGTTTGGACATTTCTTCTATTTTATCAGAGAGAACTTTAATTTCATTTGCGTCTTTGTCCTGTTTTTCTTTTTCCAGCTTAATAATTTTTTCTTTATTTACTTCGATTGCTATTTTATTTAGTAACTCCTATGACATTCATGGATTTAATAAATTTTACAACGAATTTGTCAAATGTTAAGAAACGTCCTCCTTTTGCTGTCTTTGAAAAAAGTTCTTTCATTTTCTAATAATATTCTCATAATTCAAAAATAATACCTTTTGCTCCACAACAATTTCATAATCTTTTAGTAACTTTGAAAAATAACCCAATATCAGTTGATTCTGCTCTTCAACCATCGCATCAAACGTTTTCTTACCATTGGCATGCGTATGTTGTTTTGAATAAAACTTGAATATCTCTTCTAAAGCTCGATCTTTTATATCTTGCTGGGATATTGATTTTTTTCTCACTGCTCCTCCTGATTTTGAGCCTCTTCCATTCTTTTCTTCATTATAAGATTTTAACTGCTCATTTAAAGACTGAAGTAAACTTTCCGTATTTGATGCATCTTTACCTTGATTTTTTTGTTGAATTAACAATTTTTCATAAAGGTTAATAGTATTCTGCAACTGTTCTTTAAATGGGTCTTCTTGAGTGTTTGTTACTGGTTTCTCTTGAGCAGTTTCTTTTGCTATTATTATTTCTTCTTTTTGGAGATGATCAGCAGTATTATATAATTTTAGTTCATTATTGATATCGATTACAATTGCTGTAGGTCTTGTGCTTAGGAAAGATTGAATGGTTTTTTTTAATTCTTCAGGATTTAGTTTTTGTAAATTTGTATTTTCTTGTTGTGACATAAAAATAGCAAGCTCTTTAGAAAAGACAGTAATTTCTCCTTCGTTTTGTGTTACAGATTGATATTCTGAGACTGCAAAATTACATGTTTTAAATAGTTCATCTAAGAGTTCCCCTAGAATTTCCGCATCCATTTCTGCTTCTTTTGTAAAGACTTCCAATATTTTCCTATTTAAACAATGCTTTGATTATGCGATTACTCAATTTTGTCACTGTGAGCAGAAATTTTTTTCCCTAAAATTTCATTTGAAACTTCTTCAGCTTTTTCATTTGTAACTGCCTGCAACTGCTCAAATGCCTCCTTAGGCATTTGAAGTTTTAAAGGAGGAAATTGCTCTTCTGCGCCCTTTTCTTCTTCTTGTGGATCTGCTGTTGGAAAAAAAGCTTCAGTAAGCTGGTTTAAGTTATATCTTTCTTCATTTGGAACTAGTTTTTAATTTTGGAATATATTACACATTGCTACAATGAGTTCCAATCCTTCTCCTATTGTTTCTCCTGTATTTTCTTGAAATTCAGCAAGAAGCTTTGGCACGTCTGCTCTATTTACACCACTTTCATTTTCTTTCACGTATTTTTTCCCCAATTCTTGGAAAATTAATTTTAAGTCTTCTGTCGAATTTTTAATTGGAATGTCATTATTTTTTTCCGGTGAATTATCTATTTCATCTGGATTTGCACTTATTTCAGGTTGATCTTGCTTGCTGGCAATGAGATTTTCATTAGCATTTTCCTTTTCCATTTAAAAGAAAGTTTAAAAATAAGCAAAATATTCATTTAAAATAACTCTATTTTTAAAAAGATGTATTCAAAAAATAGGGGTTTTGGGGTTTTGGGGTTTTGGGGTTTTGGGAGCAATTG
>CAVYAE010000068.1:0-192317 GCA_963766305.1 uncultured Bacteroidota bacterium | reverse complement strand
CAAGTTGCGCCTCAATTTAGAAAAAACATGTTATTCAACATATAAAATTGCTCAAATTGGCATGAAACAAGTTTTATGATTTCTTAAACGCTTGATTTATTGAATATATTTTTTTAAATATTCTTTTGTAGTGCCCAGGGGGGTATTGTTTTTCAACGTTTTACAAGTTTAATTTGTAAAATGTATTTCAAGATATCCATGCGCACAAATCCCCAGACGGGACGCTATAGCGGTTATTACCGTCTAATAGAAAGTTATCGGAATAACCAGGATAAAGTGCATCAACGTACTGTATTGAATGCTGGATACTTGGATGAATTAAATACAGATCAGCTCAATCTTATTCAAAAAATTCTCACGGCAAAGGTTAACGATCCATCCAAAGGTCTGTTCGAAGGTTCTTACACGGAAGATCAAGTAGTAATTCAACATGTGGAAGAGTTTTACCAACGGATGGTCAAGGAAAAACGAATTGACGTTCCGGAAAACAAAGTTGAAAAGAGAACGAAATCCGGAAAGGACATTCAAGCTATTGACCTGAATAGTATCAGAAATAAGGACATAAGAGAGATTGGAGGAGAATGGTTATGTTACCAGGCAATGGATCAACTACAAATAGGCAAATTCCTTCAGAATCAAGGATGGAGTGAAGAAGATATCCAATTAGCCCAAACACATATCATCAGTAGAGCTGTATATCCAGCATCCGAACTAGAAACAGCCCGCTGGATCCGGGAAAATTCATCTGTTTGTGAAATCACCGGGTACGATATCAAAAAAATAAATAAAGACCAATTGTACCGGATCGCCAAGAAATTATACGCTGAACAATCAGCCTTGGAACAACACTTATCCCTACGCACCAACGAACTATTTGATATCGAGGATAAGATTTTATTATACGATTTAACAAACACGTATTTTGAAGGTCGGAAAGTTGGAAGTGCCCTTGCTCAGTTTGGCAGAAGTAAGGAAAAACGGGACGATGCAAAGTTGGTGGTTCTGGCATTAGTTATAAATCGCTATGGATTTATCAAATACTCATCCATTTTGGAAGGCAATATAGCTGATTGCAAAACCCTGGAAGGGATGATCGACAATCTACGGATAAAGACATCGGCATCGGCAAGCAAAGCGCTTGTGGTGATTGATGCCGGAATTGCTACGGATGAAAATTTGGAAATGATAAAGGCCAAGGGCTATGATTATTTATGTGTCAGCCGTTCCAATTTAAGACACTATATCGTAGAAGCAGAGGCCACAACTGTTTCTGTGATAGATAACAAAAAACAAAAGATCGAACTGTGTCCGGTCAAATCGGATCGTAATACCGATTATTATTTAAAGGTTGAAAGCCACACGAAGGAACTCAAGGAACGTTCAATGAATGAGCATTTTCGTAAACATTTTGAAGAGGGACTACAAAAGATTGCTGACAGTATCTCCAAAAAAAGTGGAGTAAAGACAGAAGATAAAGTGTATGAACGTATTGGAAGATTAAAACAAAAATATCCTTCTATTCACCGGTTTTTTGAGATTGATGTTGAAACAAAAAAACCAGAGGTAACCAGGGGAAATACTATCTGGAAAATACAGGATGTACTGCACAATCAAAAATCCATCGTTATCTCTATAAAATGGCGAATAAAACCAGGCGCTGACATCAATGCCCGAAGCGGAGTTTATTTTTTGCGAACCTCCTTAACGACACAATCGGAAGAGACGTTATGGCTATTCTATAATACTATACGTGAGGTGGAATCGACCTTTCGCTTATTAAAATCAGATCTGGATTTACGTCCCATATATCATCAAAAGGATGAAAGCACAATGGCTCACTTGCATTTAGGCTTATTGGCATACTGGGTAGTTAATACGATCAGACATCAGCTGAAAAATCAGAATATAAATAGTGGATGGCGGGAAATAGTTCGGATAATGAATACGCAAAAGGCTGTTACCACATTAGCTCAGAATATTAGTGATGAAATTATTATGATACGACGATGTTCAGAGCCCAATCCGAAAGTCCGGCAAATTTATGATGCCCTGAATTTTAAATATGCGCCCTTCGTAAGAAAAAAATCTGTAGTGCCCAAATCTGAACTCGAGGGTTCGCAATTTATTGATAAGCAACTTTTTTTATCCCCATAACTCGCAAGTCGGGTTAAAAGCCATGCAGGCCGGTGATGATGGGTACATTAAGTTTTCGGGTTTCTTTAACGAAAATGTTAACAACAGCATATTTAATATAACTGTAAAAGAAAGTTTAACAAAACATCAGGAGGAACAAAATATAAAACCTCTGGAAATAGGAGTAGGGGCTGATAAAGGGAATATTCAGATCTGGCAGGACCTGAGTTTCAGACGTGATGAATCTGTAACCAGAGGTAACATTAATACAGGAAAAAACTTTAACATTTAAAAATAAGAACCTATGTTGATATATGAAATAAAATTGGTTTATGAATTAAACCATTCACCATACCCAACATTCTCCTGGAAACAGGAACATGAGCCTAATGAAAATGATATGCTTGAAATTATAATACAATATGCTGAAAAATACAAAGTTCCACGGGAAGTGCTTGAAGAACAGGCTGTTCTTTTTGTGGATTCCTGCGAAGATGGAAAATTCAGTGATTTGGAAGTATATGGAATAAATTTCTCGGAATTTGAATCTAAATATTGAAGAGCTCTTTAATTATCATATTATCTTTTATTATTAACCTTTAAATTAAATTTTTATGAATGAAATTACATTAACCGGATACCTTGGCAACGATGCACAGGTTAAAAATATTAAGGACCAAAAAGTCATTAATTTCTCGGTAGCAACCTCAAAAAACTATACTGATCAGGCTGGAGAAAAAAAAAGTACCACAACCTGGGTTGATTGTTCTATGTGGCGAAAAACTGACAACATCTCTGTTCATCTTATAAAAGGTAAGCATGTACTTGTAAAAGGTGAACCTTCAGCACAGGCTTACATTCCTAAAGAAGGCACCGAAGCAAAAGCTGTTCTGCATTGTAGTGTTGAAGAGATTGAATTTCTGGACAGAGCTTTAGCTGAAAATGTTTGAAATCAGATACTTGTTCCAAACTAATGGAAAAAAAGTTTAGCGGTTAGGTGGTTAACAGGGGTCAGTCTATGATGGATAGAATTATAAATTAATTTCATTCACATTCCTGAACCCCTGTATTTCCAGAATAAATTTTAATTATTTTTTTTAACAAATCAGAATACATATTTATTTAATTTTGTTTAGAAATAAAATCTCACCTTAAATCTGTTATCAAAATACATTATTTATTATACTCAGGATTCAGACATCTAAACATAAAAATTAAATATATGGAATATGTAAGATTTGGCAATACAGGAATGAAAGTATCAAGGATTTGTCTTGGTACCATGACTTACGGAAAACAAACTGACCGTTGGCAATGGGCACTCAGTGAAGAAGAAAGCAGGCCGTTTATTAAAAAAGCCCTGGACCTTGGAATAAATTTTTTTGATACGGCTGATATGTATTCCTATGGTTCCAGTGAAGAAGTTGTGGGAAATGCATTAAGGGATTTTACAAAACGGGATAATGTGGTTATTGCTACAAAAGTATTTAATCCTATGAGTAATGATCCTAACGATGTTGGCCTTTCCAGGAAGCACATTATGAACTCCATTGATAATAGCCTCAGGAGGCTAAAAACAGATTATGTGGACCTTTACCAGATACACAGGTGGGATTATAATACACCCATAGAAGAAACACTGGAAGCACTGCATGACATTGTTAAAGCTGGAAAAGCAAGGTATATTGGCGCCTCATCTATGCATAGCTGGCAATTTGCAAAGGCTTTGTATACTTCTGATTTACATGGTTGGACCAGATTTGTTTCAATGCAGCCTCATTATAACCTGGTTTACAGGGAAGAAGAAAGAGAGATGCTGCCCTTGTGCCTGGATCAGAAAATAGCGGTTATACCCTGGTCTCCGCTGGCAAGAGGATTATTGACAGGTAAAAGGACAAGGGAAAGAAATGAAACCATCAGGGCTAAAACGGATGAATTTGCTAAAATGTTATATAAAGCAGATGCTGACTTTGAAATTGTTGACAGGGTATCAGAAATAGCCGACATAAAAGGTATTCCCAATGCTCAGGTTGCATTGGCCTGGATGCTGAGTAAACCTGTAATAACTTCACCGATAATAGGAGCAACCAAGCCGGCACATATAGATGATGCGGTAGCCGCCTTATCTGTGAAATTAACTCCTGGTGAAATAAAACAACTTGAAGAATTATATCAGCCACATCCTGTTTTGGGCCATTCTTGATCTTTCTGTATTATTTATTGAATTAATTAAATATTGATACAGATTTGTGCCATTACTCATTTTATGTGTTTGGTCACATGGACAATCATTAAATTTTTAAAACCGTAGCATGAAATAATATCATTGATAAAATTTCCGGAATCCAAATCCAGTCAGGCAAAATATGTCACTTTTCGCCGGTAATTACTTAATATTTGCCGAAAAATTATATTCCTTCAATTTTGGCGGAGTTATTTTTGTCTAAAAAAAACTTAAAATTCTTAACCAACATGCAAATTACAATTCTAAACGGAGATATGCTGGAAACGAGTCCTTTTAGTGATTATATTGAAAAATTAGCCTCTGATTTTAAAGAACATCACAAAGTTGATTTATTCAAAGTAAATGCAATGAATTTGCATTATTGTACTGGTTGTTGGAGTTGCTGGTGGAAAACTCCAGGGATATGTTCAACTAAGGATGGAGCCGAGGTTATCTTTTCTTCTGTAATAAATTCTGATTTTTTAATCTTAGCATCACCGCTAATGGCAGGTTTTACAAGCTCAGCACTTAAAAAAATTACTGACAGGCTGGTTGTTTTGCTTCATCCCTATATTTTAATTAAATACGGAGAGTTTCATCACCATAAGCGTTATGATAAATACCCGGAATTTGGTTTGGTGCTTGAGAAAGAATCTGATACTGATATTGAAGACATTGAAATAGTTAGCAATATCTATAACAGGTTTGCTTTAAATTTTCATAGTCATAAAAGATTTGTAAAGTTTATTGATAACAGTAAAATTGAAGAAATAATTTATGAAACTTGCAATAATTAACGGATCACCAAGAAATAAAAAAAGTAATTCAAAAATACTGACTGATCATTTTCTGAATGGCTATAACAGGGTAATTAATGAAGAGGTACCTGTTTATTACCTGGCTGACGGTAAACATAAGGACGAAATTTATAAAGCTTTTAATGAAGCAGAAACAATTCTGATTATATTCCCTCTTTATACAGACTGTATGCCTGGCATTGTAAAAGAATTCTTTGAAAACCTTGCATTACAAAAACCAAATAATTTAAAGAAAACAGGGTTTATTGTCCAGTCAGGTTTCCCTGAATCAATTCATTCAATAAACCTGGAACATTACCTTGAAAAGCTATGTCAAAGACTGCAGTATGAATACATTGGAACTGTTATTAAGGGAGGGGTGGAAGGCATACAGGTGATGCCTACCGGTATGACCAGGAAACTCTTTTTAAATTTTAGGTATTTAGGTGAATATTTTGGGAAAACAATGACTTTTTCTCCGGAAATTAAAATTAAATTAGCACATCCATATAAAATGTCCTTCATTGTAAGGGTAATGTTCAGTGCAGCCAAATTAACGGGAATAACTAATTATTACTGGAACTATAACCTTAAAAAGAATGGAGCATACAGCTTAAGATTTGACAGGCCTTACCAGGTAAAATGAATTTAGATAAGTAATAGTAAATTATGGAACCTAATAAAGACGGAAAATTACCGGCTCAGTCAAAGAATCTAAGGCTTTGGCCTGGTATAGTAATTGTAATTTTACAGTGGGCGTTCAGGTTTGTAATTCCGGCATTTATGCCTGATGCAACAATGTTTGGAGTATTTGCAGACCTGTTAGGTGGAGCCGCTATATTATTATGGTGGGCCTTTTTTAGCAGGGCCAAAATTTTTGATCGTATATCAGCTATTTTATTAATAGTTGCCTCACTTTATATAACATCCAAAATTACAGACATATCAATAAGAACAGCAATGATGGGCCTGATGTTGATTGTATATTCAATTCCGGTAGTATGTCTGGCATTTGTTGTTTGGGCAGCAATAACAATGAGGTTTCCACTATTTTATAAGAGACTGACCATGTTTGCAACAATATTGTTAGCTTCGGGAATTTGGGCTTTACTCCGTACAAACGGCATGGATGGTGAAGCTCATCAGGATATAGTCTGGAGATGGTCAAAAACACCGGAGGAGCAATTGCTCATTAGGACCGGCAATAAAATAAACCTTATACCATCAGAATCAAAACTACATGGAAATGTAGCCGAATGGCCTGGATTCAGAGGACCCTACAGAGATGGTATAGTCCATGGCGTAAGTATCAAAACCGACTGGCATAAATCGCCACCGGTCAAAATGTGGAGCCGTTACATTGGTCCGGGTTGTTCATCTTTTGCAGTCCAGGATAACTTGATTTTTACACAGGAACAAAGAGGTAAATACGAGATGGTTATCTGTTACAATATATTTTCGGGCAATCCTTTATGGGTACACAGTGATACTGTTCGTTTCTGGGACTCCCATGCCGGTGCCGGGCCACGTTCAACGCCAACATTAAACAATGGCCGGGTTTATACTTTGGGAGGAACAGGAATACTTAACGTTCTTGAAGCCAATAACGGTAATTTAATATGGTCAAGTAATGCGGCCCACTATCTTAATGTTAAATTGCCAGGTTGGGGATATACAGGTTCTCCATTAGTTGTTGATAGCCTGGTAATTGTTGCACTATCAGGGAAACTGGCGGCATATGACCTTGTTACGGGTAGAATCAGATGGTCAAGCCCTGATGATTCAGGTAGCTATAGTTCACCTCATTTGATTTCAACAGATGGGATCAGGCAAATTTTATTCATGAATTATTCAGGTGCACACAGTTTCTCACCTGAAAATGGTAAACAACTTTGGCAACTGCCTTTGAATAGTTATCAGATTATACAACCAGCAGTAATTTCTGAAAGTGATATTCTTATTAGTACTGGAGAATTTTCTGGTTTGCAGAGGATAACAGTTAAAAATAGTTCTTCCGGATGGACAGCTAAAGAATGTTGGAAGTCAAACCTATTGAGGCCAAATTTTAATGATTTGGTAATTCATAAAAATTATATTTATGGATTTGATGGCTCAAGTCTTGCATGTATAGATTTGGAAAATGGCGAACGCAAATGGAAGGAAGGTCGTTATGGAGGGCAACTTATTTTACTTGCAGATCAGGATGTTATTCTTATTATTTCGGAAAAAGGAGATATTGTTTTAGTCAGGGCTTCTCCCGAAAAATTCACCGAACTGGCAAAATATCCTGGTATAAAAGGTAAAACCTGGAACCATCCTGTACTTAAAGGTAATATACTTTTAGTAAGAAATTCTGAAGAAATGGCTGCGTTCAGGCTGCCAGCTGAAATATAATAGTATCATTCATCATATTTATTACAAATAAATTATTTAATGATATGAAAGAAGTTTTAGATAAGCTCAAATTTAAAGAACCGGGAGTAATAATTAATTCCCCTCATTCACTTGAGAAGGAATTTGTGAATCTTAAGTTTATTACTTCATTTAATAAAAATGAAAAGAGCAGGAACAGCATAATTTTTGTTAACAATAATAAAGAATTAATAAATTTTTTATCAACCCGTTTAGGAGATATAGAATATGACAGTGTGTTATGGATTGCCTACCCAAAAGGAAGTTCAGGAATAAGAACAGACATTAACAGGGATATTTTACGAACCACGGCTGAAGGTTTTGGTCTCTCAACTGTAACTGCCGTTTCTATTGATAATACCTGGAGTGCCCTACGATTAAGACCTGCAGAAAAGGTGGGTAAGAAGGTTAATTAACAAGTTTTAATTTAAACAGGTTGTCCCAGGCTGTAAGAGCAGGTTTGGGATGCAACATGGTATCTACTAAACCAATTGAGGTGAATAAAGAAATGTCAGAAGGGGTCCCTGCCGGAAAAAGAGACAATTCAAAATCTGTAAAAGTCAGTTGAAAAACAGCAGTAGCTTTGGCTTGTTCCAGCAGTTGTCCCTGCCGGATTATATAATCTTCTTGTTTTTGAGGTGTGCCGGAATACGCACCAACTGTTACTGATGACCAGCCTCCTTCAGATACAAATACTGGTAAGGGGTGATTGGCAACAAGCTGTGAATAATAATTTATTGGAATATCAGAGGGACTATCAAAACCCATATAAGGGTAGGATGACAATCCCAGTTCCTGGATGAATGGAAAATCTATAAAATCCTGATCCACTCCTTTAAAATTTCCGTTGTTTACAAGTTTACCCCATGCCCAGTCAACCTGCACGCTTATACTTAATTGAACCGTTTTGTCAAACTCCCTTATTTTTGAAGCCACATTAGCTGTGGCTTGTTTAATTCCCTGGTAGACTGAATCCGGGGCCGAGTCGCGAATTAAGTTAGTTTCCAAAGCCAGACCAAGGTGATCAGGAGTAAGAATGCTATCCATCACTATTACAAATCGTTCATAAATTAACTGTACTTGTTGTTGTGCAATACTTTTGTGCAAATCAACGAGTGCAGCGGCATCAGAGGTCCGGTTTAGTCCGTTTGCCGGGTCTATATACACCCACAACTTAAAATACTTACTCCTGTAATATTCAGCAAGAACCTTGTAATTTCTATTTACATATGATTGGGGTGATACACCTGTTAAAAGGCTATCCCATGGAACTTCTGTTGAAATAATTGCAGCATCTGCTCTCATTGTCCACAATTGAAAGGATTGAGTTGCCAGATTGTAATTCAGGGAAGGAGATGAATTCTGAAAACCCATCCGGTAAGATCGGGTTGAAGAATTATTATTTTCTTTATTACAAGCAAATAAAAAACCAAATAAAATTAAAAAACTAATCCAAAGAATCTTAACATTCATTATTCTAACTTATTATGTCAATATGATCACAGATTTTTCTTAAAACATAAACTAATGGGAATGGCTGTATAAGGACCATAATTTTCTGTCTGTTCATACCCCATTTTTTGATAAAGTGATATAGCAGCAGTTTGTAAATTACCTGTTTCTAAAATTGAGGTGATGTAACCTGATTCTTTTGCCCAATTTTCCAATTCTGTCAGAATTTTTTTAGAAATACCCATGCCCCTGTATGCTTGTTTTACAAACATCCTTTTAATTTCAACTGTGTCTTTATCATAGGTTTTAAAACATCCACAACCAACCGGGGACTCATTATCAAATGCAATAACAACCGTTTTAATTTTACCAATGATGTTATGCCTGTCAAATATAGCCTGTCTATCCTGGTAATTTTCAAATAACTCCCTGTCAAGTGTTGCTATAAGATCACGAAAATGAGGATTACTGCTGGAGGTCCGGATGACAGTTATAATATTTTCCATGAGTAGTCACTTCTTTATCAGTTCATCTATTTCGCTCAGATGCAATTGAAAATGTGGCAGATAATCAATAACCATATCTCTTAATGTAACAGTATGGTCAGCTGATGCTATCCATTCTTTTTCAAGGTGAATATCATTTATATTTTTAATAACATGCATAAGGTGCAAATGTGAATATTTCCATAGGTTTACCAGGTTGGTCCAGTTTTCATCCTGGTAATTCTGAATTCCAATCCACCTGTCGTTATTTCCGTTGGAAGCATAATTTGGAAAGGTAAAAGGACTGGACTGATACTGTAAATGTACGATCCTGTGAGTATTGTTTGAGGCAGAATCAACCATGTGACCTAAAATCTGTTTAATATTCCGGTTTTGGCCATTTCGTTTATTCATTATTATATCGACTGGCAGATTTAATAATTTTGGTTCCCAAACTTTAAGCTGGTTTTCTAAAATATCTGTATGTGTTGCAAATATAGGGTTCATCTTAAGGGTGGTATAGATTAATACTAATACTAATTATAATATTGTATATATTAATGTTAACACATTTATTATACAGTAATTTTACATAAATTTACATATTTATTAATATAATCAGGAGGTTCTTAATGATAAAACATATTGTGGTTTGGAAATTAAAGGAAATGGCAAACGGTAAATCCAAATCCGAAAATGCATTGATTATAAAGGAAAAACTGGAAGTGTTACAAGGCAAAATACAAGGTCTTTTGAAAATGGAGGTAGGAATTGATTTTTCCAAAACCGATTCCAGCTGGGACGTAGTTTTATATTCTGAATTTGCTTCAAAGCAGGATCTTAACAATTACCAGGTAAACCCCGATCATAAAGCAATAATGCCTTTTATTGCAGAAGTGAAAAATGAAAGGATAATGATAGACTATGAGATTAATAGCTAACTCATTAACCTATTGTTAATTGCTTGGACCATCCGATTTTTTAGGTAAAAATAATTTCGCTTATAATTAATTATACTGGTTTGTGAAACATATGTGTTGCAACTGCTATTCGGTTCCAGGAATTAATTGTATTAATCAGGATAATTAATTGGGCAATAGTATTTTCTTCAAAATATTCTTTGACTTTTTGAAAAGTTTCCTCAGTTAAACCTCTTTTAGAAATTTTTGTTATTTCATCTGTCATTGCAAGTGCCGCTTTCTCCTGGTCTGAAAATAACGGGCTTTCCCACCAGGCTGATAATGCATAAATCCTTTGTTCAGATTCGCCTGCATTTCTGAGTTCTTTTGAGTGTAATTCTATACAATAAGCACAACCATTGATTTGTGATGCCCTTATTTTTATAAGTTCCATTAAGATTTTATCAATTTTAGTGGAATTTAAATACTTTTCCATCATATACATTGCATTGTAAGCTTCCGGTTCTAATAATTTAATGTTTAATCTTTGTTTCATCTTTATGTTTTTGATTAATTTTTATTTAAAACAAAATTATAATCAGGTTGTTATTAACCAGGATATAATATTTTTACAAAACAGAATTAATTTAATGTACCGGAATAGAATCGACAGTAATTTACTTCATAACCGTATTGATAAAAAAATACTTCAGGAACAATTAAAAAATGAGTCGTTTAAAAGACGAACACTTTCTTTTTACAGATACATAACATTACCTGATCCCTTTGGGTTTAGAAATGATATATACAAAGAGTGGAATGAGTTGAATTGTTTTGGGAGAATATATGTGGCAACTGAAGGTATTAACGCTCAAATGAGTGTTCCGGAGCACAATTTGCAGGAATTTTTATATAAACTGCTGTTGCATCCTGAATTGCATGATATACCTGTAAAATATGCAATTGAAGACGATGGTAAATCATTTTACAAACTAATAGTAAAAGTACGGACGAATATTGTAGCTGACGGACTTGACAAAGATTCCTATGATATGGAAAGAGTAGGTGACCATCTTACTCCTGTACAATTTCATAAAGCATTGGAAGAACAAAATTCAATAGTTATAGATATGCGTAACCATTATGAAAGTGAAATTGGCCGGTTTGAAAATGCCTATTGTCCGGAAGTAAGGACATTCAGGGAAGCTGTTCAGTTAGTTGCAGATAAATTCAGTGAAAATAAAAACAAGCAGATACTATTATATTGTACCGGCGGGATAAGGTGTGAAAAGGCAAGTTCATATTTAATACATAATGGTTTTGAGAATGTTGCCCAGCTGAATGGGGGAATTATTAATTATGCCTCTGAAATAAAGCAATATGGGTTAAGCTCTAAATTTATTGGCAAGAATTTTGTATTCGACAGTCGTTTGAAAGAATCTATTGATGATTCCGTAATTGCAAAATGTCACCAATGCGGGAAACCTGCAGATAATCATGTGAATTGTGCAAATAACTTTTGTCACATCCTTTTTATTCAGTGTCCGGAATGCAACACCAAATATTATGGTTGTTGTTCAGCAGATTGCCTGGAGGTAAATGCATTGCCTGAATCTGAACGTATTAAATTGCCCAAAAATACAAAAAAGGCAGCACGAACCAGAATGAATGTCTTCAATCATTAATATGGCGGTAAATCTTAAAACTACCACAAGAGGCTAAATTACTTTTTACTTAGTATAATATTGCATATTATAGGGTAAATGTTCAGGATATTCGGATCCCGGATTATTATAGTACCACTCTAATACTGGTTCTCCTTCCTTTTTGAAATATTCAATACGAATAGGGTAATATCCTTTTTGTAATGGTATAACATATGATTTTACTTTTATCTTGTGTACTCCGTCATTGTTTATTATCATTTTGCCATTTAAATAAAATTTAGAACCATCACTTGTCACCATTGCAAAAGAATAATTACCCTCTTTCTCAACTTTAATATAGCCTTCCAGCTTAAAGGCAAAACTTGCGGAACTTTTGATGTTGCTAAACGAAAAGGAACTGTCAGTTATACCTGTTTTTATTGGAGTAAGTTTTTTAAAATCTGGCAAGCTATCCCATTTTCCTTCATAATATGAATATTTAAGTCCTCCCTTTTTAGGATTTTTCAGGGAAGTAATTGGTGGAATAAATGTTCCTTCTGTATAATCTCCTTTTCCAACCTTATTGTATTCCTTTTTGTTGCAAAATGATTCAATTACAAGGTTTGCAGGTCCATTAATAGTTATTGTTCTTCCAACCTTGGGTGAGGATTCCGTGGGGTCTGTTCCGTCAATGGTGTAGTGAGCATTTTCGTATTCCATATCCAGAAAAATTGTTGTCGGAGAATTTTTAAGTACAATACCACCGCCAGGGTGAAATTCAATTGGATGATTGCTATATCCTGAATAATTGAATTTTATACCGTCATATATACCTTTTAGTCTGACTGAATTATGAGTTTCATTCGGATAAAAAGAAGTATTCCATTTTAACCCCTTGGGAGCTTTAATTTTAAGGATTGAATCCATCTGGAAACTTCCCATTCTTTTGCTAGTATTTACTATCCCATTTATAGATAATATTTTATCATTTAACTCGGGAGTTTTATCGAAAATATTGATCGCAAGGTTGATTAAATAATTGTGATTCCAGCTTAAAGCAGGATCCGAACAATAATATGAATTAAATAAATCAGGAGAAGAAAGAAAAACATACATTACAAAGGTACCACCATAAGAATGTCCCCAAATACTTTTTTCCCCGTTACAAGGGTACTTTTTTTCAATATATGGGATTAATTCATTTTTATAAAAAGCAATGAAATTATCGGCTCCACCTGCAATATTATCATCTATGGTTTTAATTGGAAGAAAATCCCTGTCACGCTGGTTGGCTCCTTTTATATATGTATTTCTTACAGCAACAAATATTGCAGGTGGTACAAAACCCTGATCTGCCGCATAATTATAAATAAATGAAAATGTTTCCATATTCCATTCACCGTCACTTAAATAGATCACTTCATACCTGGTATCCGCGCCAGGTTTATATTCCTTAGGTACAAATACCCTTAATGATCTTTCTTCCTTTAAAATATTGGAATACAATGAATCACTATCTCCGACTATGGTTTGCGAAATACAATTGACTATCTGCAGAAATAATAGGCAGTTAATTAAGAAAATAAGCATTATAACTTTTTTCATATACGTAACTTTTGGATTTGTTTATATTACTGTAATCATATTTGGGATTAAACGGATTAATTTAATTATTTTTATTTGAAAAAGTATTAAAGAGGTTACATTAAATTTCTTTAAAAACTATAAAAATGAAAAAGATACAATCAGAGCTATTATATTCCGTTTTTATATTTTGTTTTTCTTTGGCCGGGGCTCAGCCAACTCGCTTCCAGGCGCATGGTATAGGTGGAGGGGGAGGTTTTTTCTCTCCCGGGGTGAACCCTGTAAACAGTAATGAAATATTCATGGTTACTGACATGACAGATTTATTTCATTCACTGGATGGGGGAAATTCATGGTCAGTGATAAGTTTCACTTCTTTTGTTGCAAATCCTTCTCTCTCTCCAACCATTCAGTTTACCAATCAATCAAATACTTTATATTCCACCTCCTCCAACTGGGTTACTGAGTTATCACTTGCGGTAAAAAGTACAGATGGTGGTAATACCTGGAATCCCATACCTACTGACCCAACCTCCGGCAATGGAGTATGGTTTACAATTGCTAATCCACAAAATTCAGATCAGTTGATAGTTGCTGATTACGGAGATTTATATTTTTCGGGTGATGGTGGAAATACCTTTATTAACAACGGAACTCCTTTTTATACTGACAGTAGTGGGAATGGAGCTTATATAGCCGGGTGCTTTTTTGATGGTGCAAATATTTATGTTTGTACCCAGCGTGGGATACTGGTATCTGTAAATTCGGGACAAAGCTGGTCGGGCCCTGTTGAACCAGGTATAACAGATGAGGATATAGTATCCTTCGCAGGTGCAAAATCAGGAGGCATAACCCGTTTTTTTTGCATCACAGAGTCACAAGGCAGTGTTTACGTTGGTACTAACGGGTTTAACAGCCCTTCATATGCAAATGTTTACTCAATGGATTACGGGGGTTCATTCGTTGTAAAGAATACAGGAATACTATCAGGTGACTGGCCATTTTTTATTGGTATGACAGCCAACAATATAAATATTGCTTACATTGGAGGCAGCAGTGGGAACAGCGGATACCCCATAGTTCTAAAAACATCCGACGCAGGCGGCGTATGGAATTACATTTTTAATACCACAAACAACCAAAACATTCAAACAGGATATTGTGGTTATGAGGGTGATTTTGGCTATGGTTTTTCTCAATGGGCACTTGGTTTTACAGTATCACTTAATGATAGTAATACTGTGGTACTAACTGATCAGGGTTTTGCACATAAAACAAATAATGGAGGATATACATGGCAGGATGTATATGTACCTGCTTCATACCTTAATCCTGCCGGCGCACCAACTCCCAGGGGTCTTTATTATGGTACCAGCGGATTGGAAAACACCTCCTGCTGGGAACTTATGTGGTACGACTCCTTGCACCTGTTTGCAGGTTACAGTGACATAGGTGCGGTACGAAGCCAGGATGGCGGTAATACCTGGGGGTTTGACTGTAATGGCCTTACAGAAGGAAATACCTATAAGTTTTTAAAGAACCCATCCAATGGGGTTATATATGCCGCCACATCAAGTGTACACGATATGTATCAGAGCACTTATCTGGAAGATGGCAGGATTGATGGAGGAACAGGATCGGTTATGTTTTCAACTGACATAGGTAAGACCTTTCAGACAATGTATAATTTTGGCCATCCTGTTATCTGGTTAGCCCTTGATCCTACAAATGCCAACCGTATGTATGCCGGTGTGATAAATCATTCCGGACCGGGCAACCCTGGCGGTATATGGATTTGCAACGATATACAAAATAATGCATCGGCTACCTGGTCGCATTGTGCCGACCCTCCCCGCACACAGGGACATCCGTTTAATATCAGAGTTTTAAATGATGGTACTCTCATTGCCACTTATTCAGGAAGGAGAAATTCAGCTGGAGAATTTACAGACAGTTCAGGTGTATTTGTCAGCACAAACCAGGGAGCCTCATGGAGCGATGTGAGTGATCCCGGAATGGAATACTGGACCATGGACATAGTCATCGACCCAAATGACAATACCCAAAATACCTGGTATGTATGTGTATTCAGCGGATGGGGAGGAAAAGCCAATAACCTGGGTGGAATTTACAGGACAACCAATCGAGGTGGTAAATGGACTAAAATAGCAAATACAGAAAATAATAATATCGGGGGATTGAGCAGCGTTTTTTCCCTTACGTTCGATCCTGTTAACATGGGAGCCGCATATATTAATTCTGAAGGGGAAGGCCTTTGGTTTAGCCCGGATATAGAAGCAACCAGCCCTGTATTCAATTTAGTGCAGTCTTATCCTTTTGAACAACCAAACCGGGTATACTTCAACCCGTACCATAACAACCAGGTGTGGGTGAACAGCTTTGGCAACGGCATTGAAATGGGGACTTTAACATCTTCTGCAAATGGCATTAATAATGACCAAGATGGAACTGTTACAGGTGACGGGATGTTAATTTATCCAAACCCCAATAACGGAGAATTTACAGTGAAGATTAATAACCCGGATAATGAAACTGTTTTATTAAATATTTATGATATTTTGGGACATAATATATTTTCAACGGCAACGAATCAGCAATTAATTCCCTGTTCCTTAAAATATCTACAAGCCGGAGTTTATTTAGTTTCGGTAAAAGGAACAAACAGTACTGGCGTAGGCAGAATTATTTTAAAATAATTATAAAATGAATAAAAGAGATAGAATTGGTTTAATTGTTTTATTATTTTTCATACTTATAGTCTTTTTATATCACTTTTTTGGGTATTTAGGACATTTTGGTTATGATGATATGAACTATGCCCATCTGGCATATAATTTTATCCATGGGGAAATAGATTATAATAACCATTTTACATTCAGGTTTCCAATTATTTTACTTACAGCATTATCATACCATATTTTTGGTGTATCTGATTTTGCATCTGCGTTACCACCACTTTTGATAACTATATCCATATTATTGCTGGTGTTTTTTACTTTAAAAAATAAAAGTGTTACCATTCTTATTACAGCTATGTCGTTAACAACTTTTTCAAACTGGTTTTTATTTTATTCAGATAAAATAATGCCGGATATTTATGTTGCCTTTTCAGTTATGTTAATGATTTTTATTATTCATAAATACAAATTTGAAAGTGATAAAAAGCAAACCATATTATATTCAGTATTTTTTTCATTATCATTATTTGCCGGTATTAACTCCAAAGAATCTTTTATACTCGTCATTCCTTTGTTGGGATATTATTTAATTACAGATATCCTAAAAAAAAGAGATATAAAATTTTGGATTTATTCTATTATTAGCAGCATATTTATTTTATCGCTCTACTTTTTTATTACATGGATATTAACCGGGAACTTTGCTAAACGATTTGAAGCTATTTTTAATAGTAGTTATTTAAATTTGTGCAGTTATGATAAAGAATCATTTGTAATATTATTCAAAAGGATAACATATGGTTTTCTTACACTCCTGATAAGTTCAGAAATGGTTACCGGCTTTATCTTTGTTTTGCCATTTCTAATAAGAAAGGACGTAAAAAAATTTATAATTTATAGCGATTCATTCTCATTTTACATGCTTTCCGCAGTTATTTTATTGTTATCATCAAATTTCATGTCCATATCTCTTTCTTCTTATATTCCTCTGTGTTTGGATCAGAGGCATTATTTGTTTTTAATACCGGTTGTTTCTATAACGGCGGCAAATATTATAAATGAATTTTATATTGATAAGAAGCTTAATATTAAAATTATAATCACACTACTAATTGTTGATTTATTTTCTGTTTTTATTCAATTACAAACTTTATGGGAATTATATTTACCATTAACTATTTTATTTATTGCAATATATTTTTTCCCTTTAAAGGGTAAAAGCAATTTAGTTTACATTACAGCTTTTATTTTGATTTTATCAATTGCTCCGTTCAAAATGATTGAATATGCACATAAAGTCAATTACAATAAACAGAAAGAAATAGTTAAGAAGTATATTATTGAGAAAAATGAAGATTGTTACATTATTACAGATTATGTGCAAAAATGTTTTGGGAATTATTTTGGTAGTTTTAATAACAACTTAAAATGTAAATTTTTAAGCTTTAATGATTGCAATATTGATACCATGGTAAATTATAAAAAAGTAGTTTTACTAAATTGGTATAGTCAATATCTTTCAGGGCTTAATGAGAATGATTTACCAGTTTATATTAAATATCTGGACACATCAGAAAACGTGTTATATAAAAATAAAGCATTAAATATTGCAATATATTCAATAGATAAAGGCAAGCCTCTGAATAACTCATCAGTAACTGAAGTTTTATCAAGTTTTAATGGATTTGAAAATAATGTTCCCAATTGGGAGCAAAACAATGAAAATATTACAAAGACTAAAAAATATGATGGTAATAATTCATATCTGGCAGGTGAATATTCAGCCACATTTGTATATAATTTGGATTCTGTGACCCTCAGTAAGTTTAAATCGGTTATTATTTCCGGAAGTTTGTACTGTAATTTTGAAGATGAAACCAAAGCCCAGCTGGTAATTTCGTTGGAGTCTAATGCAACCGCCTATTTATGGCAAAGTTTGGATATTAATCAATATATAAAGGCATATTCAAATTGGTGGCCTGTAAAAAAGGAAATTATTGTGCGTACTTCTGCAATTAAAAGAAATTCAAAATTAAAGGTATATGTTTGGAATCCAGATAAAAAAAAGGCATATATAGATAACTTTTCAGTTACTGTAAACGGGTTAAAATAATTCAAAAAGTAGTGGGGCAGAAGCCGACAACCCAACCCAAACTATCAAAGTATAAGTACCGTCTGTATCTATGGTGACTCCTTGCCTGAAGTTCTGCCCCGGAGCTGTTGTAATGCCGTTTATTTTAAGAGAAGCTTTATATGTCCGGCTCTTCCAGTTTTTAATTTCAAAACACAGGTTATGGACAGTATTGTGGTTCGAAGCAGAAATCTGAAATGTCAAAGGTTTATTACCATATTTAAAACTGTATGTCCTTTTGTACTGGTCATACCCCATACTTATTCCCCCTGATACATTTATTACAGCCGGAGCTTTAAGCCACGACCATGCCAGGCTTGTCAGAGATGCTGGCGGCTGATCCGTCATCCCTTCCATTAAAGTCATTTCATCCATGGTAATTTTACCACTTTCGCGGAGGCTGTAAGGCCAGAACAGATGTGAAATTGAACTGTGGGCAGCCCTGTCAGGAAAGCTGGCGTTTCTTCCTGAAGAATTTATCTGCGCTGTTGGCCAATGGTTCCAGGATGGAGTTACGGAATACCATGTTACTTCACCGCTGTAAACATCACCGCCATTAAACCGTTGAATAGTATATGGACTATATTTCCCTGTCAAATGTATATTCTGAATAATTTTGCCTTTATAATCAGGATCAGGAGGACTTGTTATCCAATTATATTCAAAGGCATTTCCGGCACTGTCGACCAGAGTCATTACCGGTTCTTTTTCTATAACGCTGCCTGGTGTTTGTCCATCTCCTAAAACTACAATCTGTTCATCCCATTCATGCCAGTAATCGGGTCTTGACGTATAACAACGCATTCTTTTGGTGATGACACCATCAGGGTAAATATAGAAATACCAGTCGGCAATATCACCCCACCCAGAATCTGCATCGTAGAATCCCCATTTATGTCCGGGGTTGCCTAACCTGTATCGCCACTGTACAACAACCCTGGCGCCTGTATTTTCAATAATCCTCACGTGTGAATCCCAGCAGCCTTTGTCGGACATAGGCTCACAATCTCCATCGGCCCCGGCGGTAAAACCTGTTTCGCAAAATTCATTGGTATACCATTGGTTTAAATCGTTCACCATCATAGGCACGTAGCTGACGCCATGCCAGAAGACATAGCTGACAGGCAGTTGATCGAAGCCAACAATAACATCGGCATATGGGCCAAAACACCACATGTTTTCCCAGCTTTCATAATATGGCAGGTGGGTATATTCAGCCCTGAACTGCCCTTTGGTGTCAGGGTAAGGAAATTTCCTTTTTTGCATGTCGGGTGAATTTATTATTTCCTGGCCGGGATAATAATTTTTATATAATTCTGCCACTTGGTCGGGGGTCATGGCAACATCATATATTTTTACTTCGTCTATCAATCCATCAAAGGCATAATCCACGGGCAGGCTTCTACCTGTACTTTCTGTCGGCTGTCTCAATACACCTGCTTTACCAATGCGGATATCCGTATTTACTGATTCCAGCCCTCCGGGACCCGCATAGTGGCTGGCTATTTCCTTACCGTTTATGTATAAACGCATAAACCCGTCGAACTTGTTATAAACGCCGGCAATATGATACCAGCGGAACAAACCCAGATGGTTGGGATCATTGAATGGCGGGCTGTTTGGCACAGTCAACTGATGCCACCAGCCATTAATTTTTGCCATAAATCCCGGGTAACCTTTGCTGTCAATGCCAAGGAAAAAGCCGTCGTCATCGCCCTGCTCAACGATTGGCACCCAGTTCCAGGGATAGGCACCCAGGGCAAACCAGGCTTCCAGAGTTATATTACCTGTATTAAGCTTACTTTTAAGAATGGCATTATCACCTTTATTCGTTGAAGAGTTGGCAACAGGTAAAGAAACAGATGTACTGTAACCGTCGAATTCGATCGTAGTACCGGAAATGCCCCTTTTCCAAAGGGTTTTGTGACCCTGTACATTTATGTTTTCACCTGAAATCCATTCCCGGGTTAAATCGCCATAACCTTCATCAAATTTAAACCAAACTGCCGGCAGAACAGCTGCAGGTTCTTTTTCAGGATTACCTGTTATTTTTGTGACCTTAGCAGAATGATAAGGCAGGGTGAGTCCCTTCTGTATAAAACCTTTCCCATTAAGCTGCAGAACCTGGGTAGTCTGGTTAAGCGGGTCATTCCATTCATCTGTTTTATCAGTGGCCTTTTTGACAATACGTATTACCTTGCCATCGGGTGTAATTGTAAAAACCTCATCTGTAAAGTTTTTTGGGTCCAAATCACCAAAGGGATTTCCAGGTGAAAAAGCAGCAAGGTACCTCCAATGTATAACTACTTTATTTGATGTATTTTCTATAATTTCAACATGTGAAAATATATTCGCCCTGTCAGGCATTTGTTTTGTTCCATCCCCCCTGCGAGGTATTATTTCTGTAAGGTCCCATTGTCCCATGGAGGTTTTCCAGTATGGCAGGTAGCTGTTACCCCTCCAGAATACAAGCTGCCCTCCTGCCTTTTTTAGTTGTACTATGATATCTGCAAATTCGCCGGTGCGGGAGTAATTTTCCCAGTCGTGTCCATTATTAATTTTAGTATAATATGCCCCAAAATCGGCCTGACCGCCTGACAGGTTATTTGCTATTATAAAAAAAAGGAAAGTAAAAATAATTTTTTGTTTAATATTCTCAATTCCTTTATAATTATTCATATTATAAAATTTAATTTTCTTTATATACCGGTTTTTTCCCGGCAAATTTATAGTCGAGTATAGATTTGTAACGTTTCTTAAGTAATTCGGAGTTTGGTAATACAGACAACCCTCTTTCAAGTGTTTTCAATGCATTAACATAATCCTGTCTGCCATAAAAATATGTTGTAATTTGATTGTAAACATTAACTATGGTCTCCTCTGATATAACATTAAAATATTTGGTTTTGAAGTTATAATCCATACAATCTAAAAATTTATTACCCAAATCTGTTTTTGATTTATTAAAAGCGCCAGAAATTGATTGCATGAAAAATAATAAATACATTCTTTGAAAATCAGCATCATCCTTCAAGAATTGAAAAGATTGCAATATGGTCTCAAAGTTTTCAAAACTATATTGATTATTTGAATTATTTAATAATAATCTATTTATAACTTCTTTTAAAAATTGACGTGTTTGAAGATTATCGGGATTGCATTTATATGATGTTGTTATATATGTCAAAGCTGATGGGAAATCATATTTTAAATAATAATAATAGGCTTTGTTAAATGTATAAATCTGCGTAAAGTCTATCATTGAAACAGAATCTACAAATTGCTTCATTTCTGAATAAAATTTGTCATATTGTTGGATATTAGGATGATTAAGTACTAACTCATTTGTAGCATAATTGAAATAATCTTTTGCTATATTAAGTGCTTTTGAGCTTGCTCCATTTGATATTAGGTACTTAGCGAGTGTTTTACCATTAAATTTTTTCTTTTGCTGATCTTCACTTAATAAATTAACAGCTGCATTACTTTGCATGTAAAAGTTAAAATTAGATGGATAAAGAAGTACGGCTTTTTCAAAATTTTTCAGAGCTTCTTCAAAATTTGATTTATAGTAATAGTTAATGCCTTTATTTAAATATAATATACCACAAAGTTGTTTTAAATTTATTGGCCTTTCTGAAATATAATATTTTGTAAACAGAGTAAATGTATTTTCACTTTTAAACTCCGTATCGAAAATTATTTTTCGTGAATACAAATATTCAATGAAGCTTGACATAAATTCATTAGAATAGGTTCGAATTGCTAAATTAGGGTTAGGTTTAATTATAAAGGGATTTTGGTCTTGATTAGCAATTACATATACTTGGTTTTCTTTTAAAATAATAGTATAAGGAATATTTAAGTAATTGAACATTATAGAATAAATGGCACTTGCAGTTACACAATTATAATTTCCACTGGCGAATAACTCATTAAAAAAACAATCATCAATATAATTTTTACAATATTCATTTTTTACTTTTGTATACGCTGTTTTTAACTTTTTCTGTATAGTCTGGGATTGAGTTACTTTTTGAAGATTCTCTGACTCCTTATGAATTTTATCTATAAAGTTTTGACAGGCATATTCATAATCTACTGCCATAAACCAATTAATAATATCCACTGTTGGATCGTTAAACCGGTTTATGAATAATTGTTTTTCAAATTCAGAATTAAAAATAGTAGTATCTAAGATCTGGGAGTAGCAATTGCTGGCAACAATTAAACCGATAATTATAATGCAGTATTTTTTCATTTTTTAAAAATTTGTATTTGTTGTTAGTTAACAGACTAATCTAAAATATTTGGATCTATAGAAATTTTTTATAAATTTTTCATAATAACATTATACAAAAATTTTATAATTAAAGTTACCGGATATTAATGTAAAAATTTAGTGAAATAAATATTTTTATATATATTATTATAATGAATTTTTTAAAAGATGAAATATTTAAAAGGATTAATGTTAGAGGCAATAAATATTTGAATAAATATATAATTAATAAATATTATGATAAAGTTTCGCGTTGTTTTTTTCCTGTTGGTCTTATTGATACTCGATTTAATTGCATTCCAGGGAATTTCCCTGTTAACCGTTAATTACTCATTGTCAACCAGAGTTTGGGTAAACTATTCTTTTTGGGCCGTTTCTTTCTTTGTTTATATTCTGGTTTTTTTAACCCAATCCAAATGGTGGTCGGTTTGGCATAAACATATAAGGTCATATAGTATTTCTATAATCTTTATAATTATTGCATCCAAACTATTATTTAACGTATTTGTATTAGCAGATGATATCATAACTTTTACAGAGTGGGGTATTTTTAATCTTATCCATCTGTTTTCACGTTCAGGGCTTGGTGATATACAAATGATTCATTTTGAATTTATTATTAAGACCGGTTTGGCGGCTTCTTTAGTACTTTTTGTAGCCATGTTTTATGGTATGCTTTTTAATGCTTATAAATATAAGGTAAAAAAGATCTCACTTGTTTTTCCACATTTACCCCATTCATTTGATGGTTTCAGGATACTTCAGATTTCAGATTTACACCTTGGAAGCTTTTTAAATGCAAAACCCCTTACCAGGGCTGTTGACATTATGAATGAACAAAAAGCTGATCTGGTTTTTTTTACCGGCGATTTAGTCAATAACAAATTCGAAGAAGCATTACCATATGTTGAAGTTTTGGGACGAATTGAAGCAAAATATGGTGTATTCTCTGTATTTGGAAACCATGATTATGGCGACTATACCAGCTGGCAAAATGCTGAATATAAACAAAATAATGTACAAAAACTTAGAGAGGTTCAAAAAAATATGGGATGGGATTTACTTTGGGATGAACACCGCACAATTGAAATTAACGGGGAACACATAAGTGTAATAGGAGTTCAGAACTGCCGTTCACGCGGTTCAAAGAGTTACGGCAGTCTTCAAAAAGCGACAGAAAATATTAATTACAGCCAGGTTAACTTATTGCTTTCACACGACCCTATTCATTGGGAAAAAGAGGTAATTAATGATTACCCCAATATTGATCTTACCTTATCGGGCCATACACACGGTATGCAGTTTGGAATAGAGTTGGCAGGTATTAAATGGAGCCCCATACAATATTTCTACAAAGAATGGGCAGGGTTATATAAAAAAAACAACCAGTACCTGCATGTAAACACGGGCCTCGGGTTTATAGGATATCATGGAAGAGTAGGATTTTTACCTGAAATTACTTTAATTGAGTTAAAGAAATCATAATTTCGAAAGGTAAATGATTAATTAAATGTAAAAGGATATGAGAAAAACTAGTTTAAAAATTTGTATTGCAGCATGTTTTATTACTGCCACTATTCTTGCATCAGGTTTCAGGGTATATAATTACAGGTATATAAAAGTTAATGCATATCAATTCGAGCCTGAAGCCGGAAAATACCATAATAACTTTATAAGTTCGTTTAATAATGGTTATTCACTCCATTATGAAGATAATGATTGCATAAAAAACGTTCATAAAAACACTGTACCTTATAATAAAAATGATAATAATAAGCTCTATTGCATCCGCAAAATAGAATGGTTAAGCACAAATGGCAGATGGATAGTAAATAAAGTAAATAATGAAAAACGGCTATTAAGAGGTGTGAATGTAAGCGGGTTAGAATATGATAGTTTAGGAAACAGGGTTTCTGTAAAAGGTTTAACTTCCTTAATTACAAACTGGAATTTAAATATAATCAGACTGCCCATTAATCAGGATTGGTGGCTGAATAACAGCAATTACCGTAAACTTTTGAAAGAACGAATTGAATATCTCACATCTAATAATATCTATGTAATTATTGATCTTCAGTGGATTAATACTACACTGAAAATAGATTCCCTACCAAATGAATTATCTGTTGAAATGTGGAAACAGGTTGCCGGTATATATAAATATAACCCCGGAGTAATATTTGATATTTATAATGAGCCCAGAAATTGTTCACATAAGGATTGGTCTGCAAAAGCTACAGAAATTGTAAGAGCTGTCAGAGCTGTAAATTCAAATAATTTAATTCTTGTTAACGGAATCGATTGGGGATATGATTTGAGGGGCTTTATGAAAGAACCGCTTCCATTTAATAATATTGTTTATGGTACTCATATTTATCCTGTTAAACCAGGTACAGGTTTTAGTGACCCACCTGATTATCAAAAGTACTGGGAAGGATTATTATCTAAGAACCTGCCTTTATTTATAGGTGAGTTTGGTCCCAATGAAAGAAATTCCGATGATCAGGCACAGATTACCAAATATTTAGAACCTTTATTAAAAGAATTTGATGCTATTCAGGTCGGGTATACGGCATGGTCATGGCATGATATGCCTTATCTTACTAAACATGGAAAAGGAGACCCTGACAGTCTTACTCTTTTCGGGAAGGAAGTAAAAGCTAACCTTGAAAAAAATAATTCTTTAAAAAAGTAATAAATATTATTTTCTGAATTGCCTGAAAAAAGAACGAATATCTGCGGCGAGAAGTTCTGGTTCTTCCATGGCTGTAAAATGTCCACCTCGAGGTAAATTTGTCCATCGGATGATGTTTAAATTTTGTTCGGCCCACTTCTTAGGTGGCAGCAATACATCTGCAGGGCAAAGTGCAATGCCGGAGGGAACATCTATATGACCTAAAGGAGGTAGGGAATGTGCATTTTCATAATAAATATGAGCTGCTGATCCGGTTTACCATAACCCAGTTTTTCAGTCATCAGTATTTTCCAGAGCTCCGAGATATAATTATTATTTACACCGCTCTGTGCAGGTTTGTCGGAAAAGCCGAAACCAGGCAGGGAGGGCACTATTACATCGAAGGAATCTTCTGCATCAGCACCATATTTGACAGGATCGGAGAGCATTGGTATTATTTTCCGGTACCTTATGAAACTGTCAGGCCAGCCATGAGTAAGGATAATTGGCATAGGATTGTTGCCTTTACCTTTTTCATGAATAAAGTGGATGTTTATTCCATTTACCTTGCTTTTAAAATGTGCAAAACGATTTAATTCATCTTCATTTTCCCACCAGTTATATTGATTTCGCCAATAGTTAACAAGGGATCTCAGATACTCTGTATCAGTTCCTCTTTCCCAGCCGCTATCCTTTATCTTATAAGGCCAACAAATATGATCAAGCCTGTGGTTCACGTCATCTGTTATATCTTTTCCGATTTGAATAAAAAATGGTTCAACCGATTTCATAATTGTACATTTACTAAATCAGATATTTTAATTAATTTCTAAAGCCGGACAATTGATACATTTTAAAACATGAATAAAATTAATATTAATTATAAAAATACTAAGCAACAATCCTTTTAGTAATATTAAAATCCATTACATTCCTTTAGGTTTAAAAACACTATTTTTATCGACTTTTTTATGATCGGGTGAGATATAATAAAATAATTTTATTGATCACCGCAAATGAAGCAATACATGATCTTCATAAAAATTTAATCAAGGGTTAAATTTTAATCGATTTTTAATCTCCTTTTAACTGTTTTTTCATTATAATAGGTAAAATGAATAATAGTTTTACTAAAGATTCTATTCAAACAAAATATGAATTGATTAAAGTGAAGAAATTTGCTAAAATGGGTATATTCTAATAAGTATAAATATTGAATTATTAAATGGAACCTGTTAAGATATTAATTGTTGAAGATGAACATAAGGTTGCTGCGTTTATAAAGAAAGGCCTTGAAGAAAATGATTTCATCACAGACATAGCCTATGATGGAATTGATGGAAAATCAAAAGCTTTATCAAATAAATACCAATTAATTATTCTGGACATAAACATTCCACATATCAATGGTTTTCAGCTTTGTAAAATTATAAGGGAAAATAATTCGAAAATACCTGTTCTTATGCTTACAGCTTTAGGTGGAATAGAGGAAAAAACAAAAGGTTTTGGTGCCGGAGCTGATGATTATTTGTTAAAGCCATTTGAAGTACGTGAATTGATATTGAGGATACATGCATTACTTAAACGAACATCCTTGACAAATATTGTAGAGCAAATAATTAAAATTGCAGATTTGGAACTTAACAGAGATGAGATGAAAGTTATTCGTGGTGGCAAAACAATCATTCTCAGCGCCAAAGAGTTCAGGTTACTGGAATACATGATTCTAAACAAAGATAAGG
Source organism: uncultured Bacteroidota bacterium (assembly GCA_963766305.1). Taxonomy (GTDB): domain Bacteria; phylum Bacteroidota; class Bacteroidia; order Bacteroidales; family JAAUTT01; genus JAAUTT01. The sequence goes on along the minus strand of CAVYAE010000068.1, from coordinate 165,157 downwards.
TGATAACACGCCTTGACCTTATTAACCATGTATGGGGTTTGAATTTTGATACAGGTACTAATGTGGTTGATGTGTATATGAACTTTTTACGTAAGAAAATGGATAATGATTTTGAACTGAAACTAATACATACTCGCATTGGTTTGGGATATATTCTTTCTGAAAATATGGAATACCAATGAAGATAAGAACTAAACTCATTTTAAATTATTCAATATTTTCTATTATCCTGTTTTATTGTTTTCAGGAATCTTTGTATTTTCTTATATAAAATACAGGCAGCTTATATTCTTATTCCTTGATTACTTTCCTTGTAATAATTCCCAGGTTACTTGAAATAATCTTTATAAAGTAGACCCCGGAAGTGTATTTACTCATATCAACGGTAGTAATTGCATTTGTAATACCAGATGAGTAAACTTCAATGCCATTTAAGCTGTAAATAATTAGATTTGTTTCACTTGGAGGTTTAGGAATGGATATAGTAAGGTTATCAATAACTGGTACGGGATAAAGTGAAACCTCTGCTTGAGCAATGTTATTTATACCTGTTCCACTTTCTGCAGACTGAGTAACAATTATTTTTTGTGTATTAACATTATTTCCGCTGATGGTGATCGTATCTATCCGGTGGTTAGTACTTTTATTCGACAAAACTTTCACAGTTATCAGGGAAGTATCTGTTCCGGATGTATCGTTGGGCGATAACCAGCTTTGTGTTTTACTCGTTGTTAAAGTCCAGTTCTCATTTGAATAAATAGTAAAATTACTTGTATTTCCTGCATCAGCTCCTAAATTTAATGTGTCTGTTGAAATTGATAAAGTGGCAGGACCAGCTGCTTGTGTTACTGATATTTTTTGTGGTAGTACACCTATACCATAAACGGTCACAGTATCTATTCGTTGATTAATTGTAGGATTAGCCGATGCATCCAATGTGACCAGGACAGTATCGGAACCCGAGTTGAGGCTAGGTTCAATCCAGGAATAATTACTACTAATATCCCACCCAATATTTGAATTTATTGTAAAGGATGCCTGACTATCTGATAAAGACGTAACGTTTACTGAGTTTTCCGAAACATTCAGAATTGATGGTCCTGCCTCTTGTGTAACGATTATTAATTGTGATGGCACACCATTACCGGCAATTGTCACAGTATCTGTGCGGCGGATAGAATTATAATTGGAAAAAGCCTGCAGGGTAATTAACGCAGTATCCGATCCAGATGTAATGTTGGGAGTTAACCAGGTTTGTGATTTACTTGTAGTTAATGTCCAGTCCTCATTGGAATTTACAGTAAAATTCCTTACATTATTTGCTTTAGAGCTTAGATACAGGGTATCTTTTGAAACTGATAAAGTTGCAGGACCCGCTGTCTGTTTAACGATTATTTTTTGTGATGCCACACCGTTACCATAAACCGTCACAGTATCTATTCGTTGATTAATTGCAGGATTAGCCAATGCATATAATGTGACCAGGGCAGTATCGGAACCCGATGTGACCCCAGGTGTGATCCAGGCGTAATTGCTATTGACCTCCCATCCAATATTTGAATTTATTGTAAAGGATGTTTTACTATTTGATGCATACGAAACATTTACCGAGTTTTCAGAAACTGTTAAAATTGCCGGTCCTGCATCCTGTGTAATGATTATATTCCGGGATTGTACATCATTACCGGAAACCGTTACAGTATCTATGCGTTGATTAATTGTACGGTTAGCCGACACATCAAATGTGATCAGGGAAGTATCGGAACCCGATTTGACACTTGGAGTAATCCAGGAATATTTACTATTGATATTCCATCCTATATTTGAATATACAGTGACGGATGGTTGATTATTCGATGCATACGAACTATTCAGGCTATCTGTTGAAACTGATAAAGCCGGTATAGTTGCGGCTTGTGTTACTGATATAATTATTTCAGGTAATCCGCTTCCAGACACTACAAGGGTTGTTTTTCTCGAACTGTATGCAGGATTATCTGTTGCAATTAATTTTATTATAGCTGTGTCAGATCCGGCAGTTTTATTCACAGTTAACCAGGATTGATTACTGCGGATATTCCAATCCACCGTGGAATAAATAGTTAAAGAAATATCATTATTGGCAGTTGCAGGTAAATTTAATTTATTGGATGAAACCGATATTGAAGGCGGGTTATCCATTTTTGAGACGCCGCCAGCCGTAGCTACCCAAAGATGTCCGTTTTTATCAAACCCAACCTTATCTATTGTATTAGCTGGTGGCAATCCAATATTTATAGTATCGTTTATCCAATGGAACCCATCAAATTTTGACAACCCGGCGTCGGTACCAAACCATTTATTTCCTAATGAATCTATTGTCATTGATTTTACATCATTACTTGCCAATCCATTCGATGTTGTATAGCTTGTCCAAATTGTATCGTTAAACATTGAAATTCCATTATTGGTACAAATCCATTTATTACCCTTATTATCTATGTTGATAGCCTGTACAAGATTATATACCAAGCCATTGGTAGTATTGTATGTTGTCCAATTGGTTCCATCGAACCTGGAAACACCGTTGAGGGTTCCAATCCATTTATTACCGGAATTATCTATTGTAATGCAATAAACATCATTGTCTGCAAGACCATCTTGTGTTTTATAGTTAGTCCAGTTAGTGCCATCAAATTTATAAACTCCGGAAGAATTGGTCCCAATCCAAATATTATTCTTTGAGTCAACTGTGATGGCTTGAACATAAAACGCATTATAATATGTTGTCCAATTGATCCCATCAAATTTTGTTATCCCACCTTCTCCACCATATCCAATCCACAAATTACCGGCAGTATCCAAGGCCATTCCATAAATCATATTTACCTCTAAACCATTTGATTTATTGTAGGTAGTCCAATTTGAACCATCAAAATGAGTAACGCCGTCGCCCGTACCAAACCATATTTTTCCCTTAGCATCAAAAAGCATAGTATTTACTTGATTATCAGGCAGTCCATTTGCAGTATTGTAATTGGTCCAATTGGTACCATTAAAACTTGAAGCACCTCCTCCCAGATTTCCATAGCCAAACCAAAGGATTCCGTTGTTTATTGTAATTGCAAAGACTGAATTATTGACCAAACCATTGGAAGGATTATAGTTAGTCCAATTAGTGCCATCAAATTGCATTACCCCGTAAGCTAAAGTTCCAAAATACAAATTCCCGATAGAATCAACAGCTATTGATGTTATATAATTAGTAATTAATCCATTGGATGTAGTATAGTTCATCCAGTTGGTACCATTAAATTCTGAAACCCCCGATAGTGTGCCAAACCAAATATCACCTTGCAAATCAATGGAAATTGCATTTATGTAATTATTAACCAAGCCATTGGATGAAGTATAACTATTCCATGTAGTTCCATTAAAGACTGATACCCCTCCATTTGTACCAATCCAAACATTATTATTGGCATCAATGGCAATAGAATTTATAGTATTATTAATTAATCCACTGTTATTATCAGTGTAGGTTGTCCAATTGGTGCCGTCAAACTTTATTACTCCGTAACCTAGTGTACCAAACCAAATATTTCCAATTCCATCAACAGTTAAAGTCTTAATATACATATCATTCATATAGGTAGACCAATTGACTCCGTCAAATTTTGAAATACCACCGGAGGTGCAAAACCATTTATTTCCATGGGAATCAATTGCTACAGACAAAACATTATCTGAAGCTAAACCATTGGCTGAAGTATAAGTAATCCAATTTGTTCCGTTAAATTCTGATACTCCGTCAGCAGTGCCAAACCAAAAATTTCCCTGGGCATCTGCTGCAATAGAATTTACCTGATCATTGCATAATGCTGTGGATGTATTGGCAGTAGTATAATGGTCGGTCCAATTTTGTGAATTTAATGTTAAGGAAAATACAAATAAAAGAATTAAAATCAGTATTGCTTTCATGAAGTCAGATTGTTGGTTTATAAATCAAATGTAAATAATTTAATTGCATTTTATTTTCAGTCAGATAAAAAAAAACTTCACATGTAAATTTAAATTAAAGGACTAATTATTATTGCATTCATACATAATTTAAAAATAGTTATCTTTGGATAATGATTACTGGAAATGACGTAATGAGCAGGTTGAATGGCTTAAAACCGATTTTATCTCAGGAATATTCGGTAAGCAGCGTAAAATTATAATGTTTCTTGAAGATATCCAAACTACTATTAATTAAACCTATAATAAAACATAACTTAATAAACCTGGATTAGTATGTTTATATTATGATAATAAATAAATTATGGATAGTAACAAATATAGAATAGACAATCATTCGGACTTTAATCTTTCGCAAATCAAACCTAATCAAACCGGTAAGTTTGAAACAAAGGAAGAGGCGGAGAAACAACTTTCTGAAAATGTAGAAAGGATGGCTGAGCTTCAAAATAAGCTTTATGCACAGGATAAGTACGCATTGTTAATTATTTTTCAGGCTATGGATACCGCTGGAAAAGACGGGGCAATAAAACATGTAATGTCAGGTTTGAATCCGCAGGCAACTATTGTGCATAGTTTTAAACAGCCTTCCATGGAAGAACTGAACCATGATTATCTTTGGAGGGCAACCAAGAATCTTCCTGAACGTGGATTAATAGGGATTTTTAACCGTTCTTATTACGAAGATATATTGGTTGTTCGTGTTCACAACCTCTTAAAAGACCAGCAAATGCCTAAAGAATTGATTAATGCGGATATTTGGGAAAACCGGTTTCGTCAGATTCGGAATTTTGAACAATATCTTTATGAAAATGGTATTCTTACCATAAAATTCTTTCTTCATATATCAAAAGAAGAACAAAGAGTCCGGTTACTTGAACGTATTGATGATAAATCCAAGAACTGGAAATTCTCATCTGCTGACATTAATGAAAGGCAATACTGGGATGATTATCAAAAATTTTATCAGGAAGCAATACAAAATACCAGTACTAAAAACTCTCCATGGTATGTCATCCCATCCAACAAAAAATGGTACGCCCGATTAATGATTTCGGAAATAATAGTTAATACCTTAGAATCATTAAAGCTTGAATATCCTTCCATAAGTAAGGAGCAGGAAGAAGTTTTGAAAAAATGCAAGCAAAAACTACTTGAAGAAAAATGATTTCATACTCAATGAGACGGTTCCAACAATTAAGATCTTTCGAAATATTTTTAATTTTTAAATTCACACAATTCTCCTCTATCAGTTGCAATCCATGTATTTCCTTTTGAATCGAATGTTATGCCTGTTACCGAATTGCACGTTAATCCACTAATAGCTGTTGAATACGTTGTCCAATTAACGCCATCAAATTTAGACAAACCAAGCCAACCTCCATATCCAAACCAAATATTACCCTGTACATAACCAGTTACCCCTCGTCAGTCAAAAGCCTCGATATCTCAGAAATGTTTTCCGATCTGAATAAGATTTACGCAGATGAATATTCCGGGTGGAAGAACCCGGCTTTTCTTTAAGACAGTTTATCAGCCAACCTAATCTTCCTGGCCGAGCACAGCTTTGTTTACAGGCAGATTAAATTTGAGAAAGACTCCGTTTTTGCACTTGATATACCTATGAAGGCAGAACCCTTGTTGGTGTTTTGTCGATGGCTGATAAAGAAATTCCTCAAAAGCATTGAGTTGATGCATGTGAGCGGTTCCACTTTGTTCCAGAGCCTTCCTGCAGAGTATCCGGAACGGACAGCTGGCATAAGCAATGGCATGAAGCTTTCACTGATCATTGCTCCGGAGCCAAAAGTTAATATCTAGGAAGAAGACTTGGACTGCATAAAAATCTTTGATCCTCTAAAATGAGGACCATTTCCCAACAGAGAAGTGCACATCCCGACAGTGGAGGAGATAATGGAATTGACAAACAGAAGAAAAAAATATGATAGAAATGAATAATTTTGTTTAAACAAAACTACCATGCAATTTGACCTCATTATCAATAATTCAGAAAATGGAAATGTCATAGGCCAGATTAAAGAATACCCTGCAGTGACCAGTCAGGGTTCAAGCATTGAAGAGTTACAGGAAAATACACAGGAAATGTTGAAATTATATCTGGAAGATTTAGATGGTTTACTTCAGCAGGACAGCAATATATCAATTGAAACAGATATAATACTTAACAAATGAAAAAATAAATATGCTTCCAACCTTTTTAAATTTTTTTCACACTTTAAATTGACTTATAAAATCAGATCGATTAAATTCAATAATATGAAATTGAAAATAATATTGCTTTGCACTGTAATATTGGCTATAAAATTAAATGGGTATAGTCAAAATAAAGAACTGGTGATCAAAAATAGAGTAAATGGTAAGGAAGTGATTATTCCTGAAGGTAAAATGGTAAAAGTTGCTTTCAAAGGTCGTGTTATCAGAGGTAATCTAATTTTGAATGATACCATAAAAAGTAAATTAAATAATGATGAAATAGAGATAGCCACGCACCCCAATCCTGATCTTGTGAACACTTATAACTTAAATCTTAATGAAATTAAAAGAATTAATACAGTCTCGTATGTTGGTGCTGGAACAACTGTAATAGGTGTGGGAATAATAATAGCGAGTCTCGTTATATTATCATCACAAACCCCAGTACCTCAAACTAATGGAGAGAATGGAGATGAAGTTGCAGGAATTGCAGATCAAAATCAGAGTAAGTTGCTTGGTGGTTCATTTGTCTTTTTGGTTGGTGCACTTGTTACAGGGGTTGGTGTAATGATAACAGTTTTAAATGACAGTTATGATTGCAAATATTGGGAATTTTCAATCAGAACAAAATAACTAATGTCATATTTTAACAAATCAGTCATAAATCTTAAGTATTAAATTATATATGTAACTATAAACGTTGTTAAACTTGGTGCTAGTAATAACTATACAAATGATTATTAAAGATTTATTATCTTACATTTATTGATATTTAAAAGTTTCTATAATCAAGGAGCAAAGCTCCTTACTCGTTTTTACATCCATAGTTCCCAATTTTGATATTAGTCGGGATTTATCAACACATCTTATCTGATCAACTACTAATTGACCATCCTTATCTTTAAAATGGCAGTTAAGACGGGTGGGATAAGGTTTTATTATACTTGTCAAAGGTACAATGATAACGGTATTTAAAAATTTATTTACTTCATTGGGCGAGGCTATAAGACATGGCCTGATTTTATTAATTTCAGATCCCTGTGTGGGATTAAGGACAACGTTCCATACTTCAAATCTTTTTACTATTACCATTTCCATTCCTCTTTATCAAAATCATTTTCAATTTCGTCCGTTTCTATTTCAGGTGCATATCCATTAGAAATTGCAAAGCTAAATTGTTCCTCCCAATTGGATCGGGCTATATTTTCTGTTAATGGTCTGATAAACAAGCCTCCGTCTTTCTCTTGAATATCAACTACCTTACTTTTGCCAAAAGCGTACAATAACTTTTTAGGAATTATAAGTCCTTGTGAATTACCAATTTTTACTATTGTTGTATCCATATAAAATTTATTTATGCAAAAATAATAAAAGTAATAACATGTTATAACATAATAATAAAATTAGTTTAGTTTAAATAATTCTGAAGAACTATTTCATGTAAATTTAACCAGACCACCTCCCCACGTCCCAATCCATTTATTTCCTTCTTTGTCTATTGCTAATGTGGAGACTAGATTATTTGGCAATCCCGAATTCGAAGTATTAAAAATATCCCAGTTTTTTCCATCGTATTTAATAAGGCCACTATTATAAGTTCCAATCCATAGATTATCTGCACTGTCTATGACAATTTATGAAACACTGCTATCTGGCAATCCTGAATTGGAGGTATTATAATTTATCCATAATGGTTTTTGTGCATTTAAAGAATTTAAGAAAATAATAATCACAAACTCTGTACATAATAATCTTATATAATATTTATACATAGCAGGATCAAATAGATTTTAAAATTTCATTTATTAATCACATGCATCAAGTCCCAAATAATATAAATCATTCCATAAAATAAATCCTTCATTTCCATTAATTCTTAAATGAACCCAAAAATCTGAGTTACGATGATACCCATCAATATATTTAATAATAGTATTTTTTTTCAGGATAATTAAATTATTAGATGAAGTAGTATCTGGTTTAGAATATAATTTTATCGGAGATTTATAACGATCATCATCAATGTTTTCAATTGATTGGTAACTAGATTCCTGATATTGAATGGGGAATTTTTCAAATATAGTTTCATTATATGCATTCTCTGAAAATATACCGAATTTATCAATATAATAATAAAGGAAAGTCTTTAATTGACAGAATAATCTAAACCCGGGGATTTCCAAACATTTTCCATTCATTTTCAAATTTACAAGACTGGATAAATTAAAGGACATATCTAATGGGATCATACCGGTAAATGGAACTAAATACCCAATATCATTAAAACCTAAAATTTGTAATTTGTCACAACCTGTTCCATAACATGGAAATTGATCATAAATTATACCGATAACTTTCCCTATACCATTCAAATCAATAGATGCTATACCTATAATTGAATTATTTGATGAAGGAAGGTTTCTTATATATAGTACTTTACCCTCAGTGTTTGTAAATTTAACTGATATATCTGCATCAGGGTAATCATATCCCTGACCAATATATTTTACTTTATCTACATATGCTATGATCTCAACAGAATCATGAGAAGTAATTGTAAATCTACCAATTGTTTCAGTCCAAATTTTAGTTTCAACTGAATCTTTATGTTCATTTTCTTTTAATTTACGATCATTTTTTTGTGATAAAGAATTAAAAATATTACAAATAACTAATAGATATAGTAATAACAGTTTTCTCATTGGTCAGATTAACTCCATTAAGTTTTAAAAAAGTATAAATAAAGATATATAATTTATCTTTTGTAATTTGGGGAAATAAATTGTTTTATTTGATTTTGACCATTTTCGAAAATAACAAACATGCCTACATAAGAAGACAAATAAACTTCTTTTAATCGAACAATAATAATATTTGGATTTATATTAGCTTTAGTGTATTCACCTAAATAAATGCCAACTTTTCCAGTGCTAATTCCACGTACAGAAATTAAAATATCATAATTGGCATACAAAAAGCTTGAAACAGCGAAATATTTAATTAAAATCCTTTTTCCAATAACCTTGTAACCCCCTTAAAACGAGAAGAATTGGAATGTTTGGTTCCAATCCTTGTACTGTGATGGTAGCCCGTAGGGGAATCGAACCTTTATTGGCTATTTAGCTGTTATCAAGTATTTTATCTATTGTGATTTTTGTAAATTGTTAAACAATTGGTAAACAATTTTATGTATGCTAATTTTTATACAAATGTATAACAATCTTAAGTAAGAATAAAAATAACAAAGGATGTTCTGTTAATTAAATTAATTGTAATTACTGAATTTAACAAGTTTTATAGTTTTTGAGAATGATCCGGTCTGCAACCTGCAGAAGTAAATTCCTCCCTTAATACCTGAAGCATTCCAGTATAAAGTATAATCACCTGTAGTCTTTTGTTCATTCAACAGGCAAGCTATTTCTGTACCTGTAATATCAAACACTTTCAAAGAAACAAAACCTGGATCTTTAACCCGGAATTTTATAGTTGTGGCAGATTGGAAAGGATTGGGGTAATTTTGAAGGATAGAAACGTTACCATCGGTTACAGTGTATATTGAATTTGATATTCCGGTAAACTGATTCATGACAATTAACGAATCGCTGATGCTACCTGTGTTTCCCCTGTCCTCATATATTTTTACCATATTGTTGGTTAAATCCGGTAATCCCTGGTATATAATATGGGTTGAATTGGCCGGCAGAGTTATACTGTCGTGATAATATTGTCCGGACAGGCTGTCGCAGGCTTTAACGATATTAAGGTCATATTTTTTTGCCGGTCCCATGTTTACCAGTGCAACATGATTATCGGCCGTAGTTTCAATTAGTACACTGTCATTCTTGCCAACCGGGCAATTCAGAAATTGAAAACCACTCTCGCATGCTGTTATATTTGTTATAACCTCGAGATTAACATTCTTGGTTTGTGCATCAGGGTTTCTGAAAACCAGTCCTCCATTATAGGTTAGCAGGTCAGTTTGGCTATGCACCGCATCACCACGCCAGTAGCTGAATACAGAAGAGCTCCCGAATACACCTATAGAGGTGACAGAATCCTGGAAAGAATTCAGGTTTACGGAATAGGATCCGGCGGGAAGAATATAGCCAATGGGAGCATAGGTAGTATCAGAGATGCCGGTATTTGGTATGGCGTAACCACCCGGAATGGTATTTACTGTTGTGTTATTATTGAACCCAATGGTATTTCCGGCTGTATTAATTATATTAATGTTGTTTGCATCTTTATCCATAAACCACACCTTGGCTTTTATCCTTAAAGTATCTTTGTATGGGATAATGGGTCTTTGAAGAAATGTATTTGCAAGAGGTGTGAAATACATACCCTGGCTGGAATTTCCGCTGTTCCATCCCAGAGAAGGGTAGCTCCAGTAGTTTTGCAGGGAATCGATAAGAATAGCTGGCTTGCTGTTGTCATCACAATTTCCTGAAGGACACCTGCTATCGTAAACTAATAGTTCGTATTGGCCGGGGTTGTTTGGGATTCTCTTCAAGGCATATGGAAGCATAGTGTGACCTCCATGCTTTCCTCCATTTAAAGTATATTGAGCAATTATAGTCAATGCGCTATGATTTTGGATTGTGGACATAAAATTGTCTTTGGCATTCTGGAGAGTCGCCCGGGGTGAACTATTGATTATCTTATCATCAAAATCCATTTGAACTATACCGTATTGATATATATATAGTTGGTTAATAACCGAACGGTTATAATCGTTAATGGGGAGTTCAATAAGATTTGTATATGACCCGAGCTGAGGGAAAGAAGCCCTGAAAGCATTAGAAAAGTCGAATTCAAGAAGGCTGCTTATTGCAAAACCATAACACGATCCATTCCAGGCTTTTTTTACATATCCCCAGTATCGTACTGCTAAAGGCGAGTAAATGGGGGTCGTTATACTCATATAACATTGGTCGGTTCCAAAAGTTTGTGACCATAATGGCCAATCGGGGAAATTAGAACTAAGAGCATCGATACCATACATGGTATTGTTATTGGTATAAAATGTAAAATAAGGCGGGTATCGTAAGCCCGTATTCGGATCAGTTCCACGATAGAAAAACCTGTTATACCAGGTATCCGGCCACATAACAGAATCATAATTTCCGAACTGCCACCCATGCACTGCCGGGTCGAAGGCTTCGTAGTCGCCGTTTGTCTTCATTCGTGTAAGGACATATCCCTTTATTCTGAAATTCGAAAGAACTGCCGTATCCGACGCATCATCCAGATTAGTTAACCGAAGCCTGCATTTCGCTGAGAGTGTATCGGGAACATTCCAGGAGAAGCTGTCGGCATCAGCAGGGATGCCGGGAGTTATACCGTTAAATGAATTGCCATCATCCAGACTATATTCAATCTTAACAGAATCGACGCCGGTTGATTCCCATTTTATGTTGTATTTGGAATTTGCAAGAACAGTCTCTCCCAAGGCGGGGGAGGTAATAATAATGCTGGCTTTGAGATTTTTGACACAACGTACTGACAAGGCAGTACCCATATTGTTTATTGTTCCACTTTCGGGTGCTGTGTTAGTATTATAGGTAATGCCAAAGGTTTCTGCATAGTAGAATGGTCCTGAGTAGCCATGTATGTAATTGCCATGAGAATTTATCCACCAAAGACCAGCGGTATCAATGCCGTGGTATCCAAAAGTATTAAGATTCCAGACAGAATTCGATGTAGTTATGCCCGTCCGGTAGCCTCCCGGAAGGGCTGTAAAACCTGAAGCATTGCGTTTGGCAGGATAGTCGGTATTGCCAACTGCGCCAGTTAAAGCAGATGGAGCCCATCCTGTTGCTGAGGCCAGGGCCTTGCCTAATTTATTATTATTTAAATTTGTACTACCATCATAATTATAACCATGGATGATTAGATAGTCAACCATGGTAAACCATTCCGAATCGGCAGGTACATGCCAACCTTCAGGGGCCAGTTTGCCAGAGTTTACAGCCCACCAGTTATACAATGCACCATAAGTTGCACTATTTTTCGTGGAGTCGTTATTGTACCAGCAATAACCATGGGTGGTTAATGCCTCCCATGCACTGTCACCGGTTATATTGGATAGGGGTGTGCCATCATTACACCTGGTGGTGCGCAGGTTTTCAACCATCCATGTTTGCGTACCAATGTTTACGGTGTGATATATGTTTCCATCTATATCGGTTACTGTTGTGGTTTGAGCTACTCCACAACTCATTGTTATAAAAATTGTTACAATGGCAATTAATACGGATTTGTTGTTCATATTTATTTTAAAAATGCTTATAGCAAAATAATTCTTTCATAACCTGGATTCTTTTTGGATAGTAGATACACAATTTAATAACATTGCAATGTTAAAAATTTTTGATCAATTGGGCTGAATAATTGATGTGAATTTTGATAAGTTTTGTAAAGATTTAGTTTCAATATATAAAAACACAAAATCACCATCCGCCGCTAATTGCTGAAAATCAACCTTTGATTTTGGTTGGTTTGCAAACCATACAAATTTTTTATCGATTTATTAATTTTGCATTCCCGCCTGAATACCTTTCGCCCGCAGGTTTAATTTTTGCAGCAGCAGTTTCGATTTCCAGAAGTTCGTTGGCAGATAATTCAAGTGAGACAACTCCTAAGTTTTCAATTAACCGCTCTGTTTTTGTAGTGCCGGGTATTGGAACAATCCAAGGTTTTTGCGCAAGCAACCAGGCAAGGACTACCTGGGCAGGAGTGACATTTTTGCGTTGAGCAACCTTTTTTACTAAATCGATAAATACAAAATTGGCTTTTATGTTTTCAGGACTCAAACGGGGTAAGGTGCTGCGAAAATCTTTCCTGTCAAATGAAGTGTCCTGAGTATTTTTTCCGGTTAGGAATCCTTTGCCCAGCGGACTGAAGGGAACAAAACCAATTCCAAGTTCTTCAAGTGTTCGAATTATTTCATCTTCCGGTTCAAGCCACCACATGGAATGTTTCACAAAACTTATTTTTGCGAAATGGCAAGGTCTGGTTTATATCTGAAAAGCCTGATTATTGTCGAAGCTGTGTTATACCACCTAAAATAATACTGGGTACAGATACAATTATAAATTCAAAACAATACAAATCTGTTTATGATTTTACTGGTTACTCAATTTGTCGGATGTGTAACTTATGGCATAACTACTGGCAATTGGGTAGGAAAAGCAATTGCAGCAGCAGGTATAAGAGCTGCCATATGTTGGGTTGGATGGAATACTTTGGGTGCTGGTGATGCAGCATTGGCATCACATGGTGGAGTGGCTTCCACTTCTATCTCTTCAGGGATAAGTGATGTATTTGGATCTGTATCTGGAAGTTATGGTATGCAATTCACAACTATTACATTAATGAATACAATTATGAATGCAAGTAATCTTAAATCTGCTGACCAAAATGTTTGGAATGGGGTTCTTGCATTTACAGGATATGTTGCCTCTAGTGCATTATCTGCCAGTCTAAACCCAAGTTCTTTTACTCCACTTGATGGAGTAAAACAATGGGTTGGAGTAGTTTTGACCGATAATATTTCAGATAACAAGAGTAACGGGAATTTTGATTTTCATTCCCTTCATGTTGGTCCTATTGGTTATGACATCAATCGACATGATAAAACATGGGGAGGATTATATTCCATTATTAGTAATGGTTTAACTGAAAATCAACGTTTTGATATGGGCTTTGAAACTATCCTAGGTTTAAGTTTAGTTAAAGACGATATTATATTTCCAAATTATAGGGAATATTCTGGAGGGTGTGATGGTGGAGGGTGGTTAACTCTGAATGATCCGTCAACCTTTCGTAACTTAGCTATTCCAACTTCACAATTTGGATATTGGGCAGGCAAGGCTTTTATATTGGGTAACGATATTTCTGACGCAATTTGGCAAGAAACTATGTATCAAAAATGGTTCGATAATCACTGTAACAGTGATGGTACTTTAAAAATTAACTAAAAATTTATTATGAAATTATTTCTTTTTAAAAAGCAAAATAAAATTATTTTAGTTGTACTATTTTCAATAATGGTAAGATACACACTAGCTGGCGAAGATCCATATGCAACAGTTAAACTTTTAGACGGAGTTTATTTTGATCAAACAGAAGTTACTGTGGCTTCATGGCTTTCATACTACACATGGATTTTAGAACATGAAGGTTATAATGAGGCTAAAAAAGTATTACCAGATAGTAATTCAATAGAACCTTTATTGTGGAAATATATAAGTAAAAAATCACAAAACTATATTGAAACACCAGCTAGTTATTCTTTGCAACCAGTAGGATATTTCGAAAATGAATGCAAAGAATGCACAAAATTAGGCAAACGGTTAGGACATGGTAATAGTTATTATTGTGAATTGTTTAATTTGCCGGTGACAGGCGTAACATATGAACAAGTAAATAACTTTTGTCATTGGAGGACGAAAGTCGAAGGATTGGGAAAATTAATATTTTGTTTACCTACACCAGAAGAATGGACAAATTTTGCAAAACAAGGCTTATCAGATATAGAAAAAGTTAACAATAGCAGAGATAGCTTAGTTAATGGAAATTGTGCAACTTATAATTATAAAATTAAATGTGAATGCGATAAGGACTTTTCTTTTGGGAAATTAATGGGGCCTGCTTTATTTGGACCAAATAAATACGGAGCTTATGATGTTTTTGGAAATGTATCTGAAATGACATCAGTAAAGGGAATATCAAAAGGGGGAAATTTTAAACTATATGCAAATAAATGTCATCCTGACTCTATTCAATTTTATACAAAACCTGAAATTTGGTTAGGTTTTCGCTGTATTGCCGTTCAAAACAACTTCCAATCTAAATCTGAATATAATAATTCAAAAGATACCATTTCGAATTTTCAATTTGATGGGAAGTATGGCGAATATACTGACAGCAGGGATGGTAAAATCTATGCAATAGTAAAAATTGGTAACCAAATATGGATGTCAGAGAATTTAGCATACAAACCTGATAAAGGTAAGTTTTGGATACCAGAAAACAATCCAATTAAAATATTCAAGTATGGTTATTTATATAATTGGGAAACCGCACAAAATGTATGCCCAAGTGGGTTTCATTTGCCTAGTAAAGAAGAGTTTGATACACTCATAAATAATGAATCAATTAATTATTTAGCTATGAATTTACTTGCATTTGGGAATTCTGGTTTTGCAGCATTGTATGGAGGATTTCATGAAGGAATCAATTATCTTCCAAGTGGAATTGGTACAGCATTTTGGACTTCTACTGTTACAGAAAGTAAAATTTGGACTATGTGTTCAGGAAAAGCAAATATTAAAATTAATTTAATTGAAGTACCAAAAAAAAATAATACTGGTAATCCAGTTAGATGTATTAAGAATTAATTATATTATTACCAAAATTAAGTTATAGTTTAATTGTAAAATAGAAGAATATGAATTTCATTGGTTTAATTATAAATTACAACATTAGTTTTAATTTGTTATCCGATTTCTTAATTTATGTGTTAATTATAATAAATTTCAGGGTCTTCATACGTCAAATTTACGAAAACATAATCTTTTTCCAAAATTATTATGAATAGAAAATATAGATTTACTGTTAATAAAATGTTGATAATATGTTTTTAATTACTATATTTGTAAAAAAATTACATAAATAGCAATTAAAATGGTAATTGAAATCCGTTTAAGCAACTTTTTCTCCATTAAGGATGAAATAAGCCTTAATATGCTAGCTGGAAAAATTCAATCGAAAGCCACCAAAGAAATAGAACAAAACACTTTTGAATATAATGGGGACAGAATTTTAAAAACTGTTGTATTATATGGAGCTAATGCTTCCGGCAAAAGCAACATTATTAAAGCCGTTCAATTTTGTTGTATGATGGTTTTTCAATCTCAAAACAATGTTGAAAACATGCCACTGAATTTCTTTCCTTTTAAATTTAACGGTTTTCAAAACAAGCCAAGTACATTTTATATCCACTTCGTTCACAATGGGATCGAATATGAATATTCTTTTTCTTTAACACGAAATCAAATCATTACAGAAACTTTATTCTATTATCCCAATGGTCGGCGAGCTCTCGTTTTTAAAAGAGATGAAAACAAAAAAGGAGATAAAAAAGATAAGTATAGTTTTGGATCTCCGATAAAAAGGCCATTGGATGTTGCCCTTAATACATCAAATATGACTTTGTTTATTTCCCGGGCAAGTCAAATGGATAGGGAGATTGCAAAAAATGTCTTTAATTTCTTTGCCGGTACATTTTTACTCGGATTTCCATTATTTGATAATATTGATAGAATTGAAGAATTATATAAAGGAAACCGGGAATTACTATTAAAAGCACTGCAAATCGCAGATAGTGACATAATTAATGTTACTATGAATAAAGAAGAAGTTATCGTTAAGGCAGTTAATGCAATATTTCCTCAAAATACTGCTACAGTTTCAGATCAACAACAAATGCAACTTAAATTTACAACATACCATAAAGCTTCTCCAGACATACCATTCGACCTGGTAACAGAGGAATCAATTGGTACTACAAAACTTTTTATTATACTTTTGACAATCATTGATATAGTTAGAAATAATAAAATACTTATTGTTGATGAATTAGAATCAAGTCTTCATAATGACATTGTGGAATTTATTATTGCTTTATTCCATGCCAGCGATTCAGCTCAACTAATTTTCTCCACGCACAATACCAATTTGCTTGATTTAAAAAAGCTACGTAAAGACCAGATTTATTTTGTAAATAAAAAAACGGACGCATCTACAGATTTATATTCTCTATTTGATTATAAAGATTTCAGAGAAACAATGGATGCTGAGAAAGGATATCTTCAAGGTCGTTTTGATGCAGTACCATATATTGACACATCTGTCACTACTCTTAAATCTCTAATACATGGCAAAGCGTAAGAGGGCAACTAAAGGGAAAATTATCAAACCTACCTTCTTTGTCTTTTGTGAGGGGGAATCGAGGAAGCATATGTCCGACATTTAAGAACAACTTATCGGGTACCAGTAGAAATAATATCTAAAATTACCCGAAACCAGGTAAGTGTGCGTAAAATCAGGGAGAGTATTAAAAATTCACCAAGACACGATAAGGATAAGGTTTATCTTATATACGATATTGACGTTAAGGATTTTCTGCAAAAATTAAAGTTAATTCAGGCTCAAATTAAAAAACAAATCCATACAGAATTAATTACTTCAAATCCTTGTTTTGAATTATGGTACATTTATCATTATATCAATCACAAAGCAGAAATCAGTCCTGAAAATTGTATCAAGAAACTTCAAGACTTGTGCCCAAATTACAAGAAAGGTGAGCTGTCATTAAAATTGAAGGAAAAATTGGCAACCAATAAGATTCAGGCTATTAATAGGTCAAAAAAAAATATGCCATTCGAAAACCCTTCAACTCTTCTTCATTTGTTTATAGAAGAACTGGAGAAGGTAGAAAAATAGCAAGGTTAATTCTATATTGATAATGTAACTGCAGGGTATAGATTGCTTTTAGGAGTTTAAAATATATATTGGAATTATATTTGCTACTCCACTTTTATAATGTACATGTAATGCTTTGATCGTTCAAGGAACTGGGGGAATCGAAATAAAGCTTCTATTTAACTATCATAAAGCAGTTTACCATCATATATTATTTTATAAATTGTTAAACAATTGGTAAACATTTTCTATAAACGTTTTCTATAAACGTTTATAATGAAAATATTAACTTGTTGTTTACGTATGGATTAGCGAAACTTGTTTTTGGGGATCAATAAGAGAGGGAATCAAATAAGCCGTTGTAAATAGTTGGTATACAGCGGCTTATTTTTCCAGTAGCCCGTAGGGGAATCGAACCCCTATTTCAAGAATGAAAATCTTGCGTCCTAACCGTTAGACGAACAGGCCATTTTATTTTTGAGAGTGCAAAGGTAAAAGTTTATTTTTTTCTTCAAAAATATTAAAGTCATTTTATTGTATTAATTTATATATTTTGGAATAATTCCCCAATATGCTTAAAATCAGGAGCTAATAAATCTGATATTATTAAGTTTAACGTTGTAAGCTAATACTGTCATATAAGGGTCCCCCCGGAGTAGGCCAATATGAATAAGTTTCCCATCTTGAAATCAACATTAAGGTATGCTCCGTCAAATTTTTAATAAAATAGGTTCCAGCTGCCGGATTATTTATTATAATCTGACTCCCTGATAATAATTTGTAGGTAAACGTATCTGTTTTATTACCTTCTTTTATAAAAATAGTTCCATTTGGTTGAAAATTATAATAATCGGATGGGACTCCAATATAGGTTGATTGGTTCTTTACCATTTCCGGGCCAATAGTTACTGCAATATATTCACTAATAATATTCCACTTACCAATCAAAACAGTTGAATCGTTTAAAGAATCAGTTACAGGACCTGTTGTATTCGACTTTTTTAAATCTTTATCACAACTGTATAGTAAACATATTATTACGCTAAAATAAATTAATAGGTTTTTCATGGTTCCTAATTTTAAATTATTAAAATTATAGTATTTCTTATTCATCAAATAATCATTTCATTGCAACTAAAGATTTTCTTCAGGATGGTAAATGCCTCAAGTTGTTAACAATTGTATTCTTGATGTCCAGTCCGCCGAAATTTCCTGAGCTCATAAATAGTAAGTTACTATCCGGTAGTTTTAACTTTTTAACCCAGCCCGACAGTTCTGAAGTATCAGTAATAACTTCAATATCGTCCCTGCCAAATGCCTTTTTTATTTCTTTGGCTGATATTTTTTCCAACCGTTTATGCTTTACTGTTTCCGGGTTGTAAAATATAGCTGCCTGTGCTGCACTGGCAAGTGTATTGTGGTATTCACCTATAAAGTTTTTATTCAGGCTGCTGTATGTATGCAACTCGAGGCAGACATTAAGTTTTCTTTCCGGATAATGTGTCTTTAATGCTTCAATAGTTGCTTTAACTTTTGAAGGGGCATGTGCAAAATCCATATAAACAGTTGAATTTTCTGTTGAATGTATGGCCTGAAGTCTTTTTGAGGCTCCATGAAAAGTGGAAATTGCTTTGTAAAAGTCCACATCACTAACTTCCAATTGCTTACATATTAATCGTGCCCCCTCCACATTTTGTAAATTGTGTTTGCCAAGCAGATGAAATTTGTATGAACCTGATTGTGTAAGCAGATAACTGTAGTGATCGCGAATCATATGCAGATGCTCATTATAGGGTATTATGTCAATATTATTAAGGCTTCTCTCCACAAGATTTTTTAAAACAGGATCACCCTCATAATAATATAATGTTCCGCTAGGCTCCATGTGTTCTATGAATTCGCTGAACTGTCTTTTATAACTGTCAAAGTCAGGAAAAACATTAACATGGTCCCAGGCAATTCCTGATATCAGGGCGATATGGGGTATGTATAAGTGAAACTTGGGGCGTTTGTCCAGTGCCGAGGACAGGTACTCATCACCTTCAAACACTGCAAGGGTTGATGTATCAGATAGGTGTACCATGGTATCGAATCCTTCTATACTTGCCCCTGACATGAAATCAAAATCGCGTTCACAATGTTTCAGTACATGCATTATCATGGAGGTGATGGTTGTTTTTCCATGGCTACCTGCTATAACTACTCTTTTTTTGTCTATAGTCTGGTTGTAAAGATATTCCGGATAGGAGTATATTTTAAGCCAAAGCTGCCTGGCTCTTAACAGTTCGGGGTTATCTTCGGTTGCATGCATTCCCAGGATTACTGCATCTATGTCACTTGTTATCTTTCTGGGATACCAGCCGGGTTTTTCAGGTAATAACCCATGTTTTTTCAACCTGGAATAGGATGGTTCAAATATTTCGTCGTCGGAGCCTGTAATCTCATATCCCTTTTCTTTTAAAGCTATTGCAAGGTTGTGCATCGCACTGCCACCGATAGCAATGATATGAATTTTCATAGGTAAAAATTATTACTCTGCCAAGATACGAATTATTATACTAAATGAGTTAAGAATTATTTGATTATGAGGGGATATTTTCTTATTAACTTCTTATCAACATTGATAAAAGAAGGAGGTTTTATTATGTAATTTTGTATTTTGTAAAGAGGAATATGTTTATAAACCAAATAAATTTTATAACCCATAAAACCCATAAAACCCATAAAACCCATAAAACCCATAAAACCCATATAACCCATATAAATTTTATAAACCATATAAACCTTATAAACCAATAACCTATAAATGTTACAATTCACCCACTTACATGTTCATACACAGTTTTCTTTATTAGATGGGGCAGCTGATATTAAACAGTTGTACAGGAAGGCTGTTAATGATGGTCAGCCGGCTATTGCCATTACTGACCATGGAAATATGTTCGGTGCTTTTGAATTTGTTGCAGAGGCGTATAAATATAAATTAAACCCTGAAGACAAAAACGATAAACGTTTGAAAATTAAACCTATAGTAGGTTGTGAGTTTTACCTGGTTCAAAACAGGCATAAGCGGCAGTTTACCCGTGATGAAAAGGATATTAGGTTTCACCAGGTGATGCTTGCCAAAAATGAAACCGGTTACCATAATCTTACAAAATTGAGTTCGCTTGGTTATATTGAGGGTTTATACGGAAAATATCCCAGAATAGATAAAGAATTGATTGTTAAATACCATGAAGGTCTTATTGCTACCACATGCTGCCTGGGAGCATCTGTGCCAAGAACAATTCTGAAAAAAGGCGAAGCAGAGGGAGAAGAAGAATTCCTGTGGTGGCTGGATATTTTTGGGGATGATTATTATATTGAATTTCAACGTCATGGCATTCCTGAACAGGATAAGTTGAATGAAATACTTACTAAATGGGCACTTAAATACAAGGTAAAAACTATTGCAACCAACGATTCCCATTATGTTGAAGAAAGTGATTACAACGCACACGACATTTTACTTTGCCTGAATACAGGTGAAAAGAAGAACACGCCCACCAGAAGGGATTATGCTGAAGATGAAGAAGTAAACGAAAAAAATAAACGGTTTGCTTTCTACAATAACCAGTTCTATTTCAAGACTACAAGTGAAATGGTAGGCCTATTTTCTGACAAACCGGAGGCAATAGACAATACCAATGAAGTTGTAGATAAAATAGAACTCCTGGATTTAAAAAGGGATATCATGTTGCCCAACTTTCCCATTCCTCCGGAATTTATGACGCAGGACCAGTATTTAAGGCATCTTGCTTTTGAAGGCGCAAAAAAAGATATAACGAAATTACCCCGCTCATTGAGGAACGTCTGAATTTCGAATTGCAGACAATAGAGTCTATGGGTTTTGCAGGATATTTTTTAATTGTAATGGATTTTATAAAGGCAGGGCGAAATATGGGAGTGTCCATAGGTCCTGGCAGGGGCTCGGCTGCCGGATCAGCAGTGGCATTTTCTATAGGAATCACAAATATAGATCCTGTAAAGTACAATCTTTTATTTGAAAGGTTTCTGAACCCTGACCGTAAAAGTATGCCTGATATAGACACTGATTTTGACGATGAGGGCCGCCAGAAGGTAATAGAATATGTGACTCAGAAATATGGACGTAACCAGGTTGCACAGATAATAACCTATGGCACCATGGCTGCAAAAATGAGTATAAAGGATGTTGCCAGGGTACTGGATCTGCCTCTTAACGAATCAAATGAGCTTGCAAAATTAGTGCCGGAGACACCGGGAATAAAGCTCGACCGTATTTTTGACGGTCCTTTTGACGGTGAAAAGGGACTTAAGGAAAAAGAAGGGCTGAATGCTGATGAAATTAATAATGTAAAAAAGCTGCGTGAAATCATTAAGGGTGAAGATCTTCAGGCACAAGTGCTTAAAGAGGCGCGTTTGCTTGAAGGCTCGGTACGTAACACAGGTGTTCATGCAGCCGGTATTATTATTGCACCGGTGGATTTAACTGAACTTATTCCTGTTGCTACAATAAAGGATTCTGATTTACTGGTTACACAGTATGAGGGAAAAGTAATAGAAGATGCAGGTATTATTAAGATGGACTTTCTTGGATTAAAAACCCTTTCCATAATAAAGGATGCACTTAACCTTATAAAGCAGAATCATGGTATTGATATAGATATTGATGAAATTCCCCTTGATGATCAGAAAACCTTTGAATTGTACCAGAGAGGAGATACTAACGCAACATTCCAGTTTGAATCGCCCGGAATGCAAAAATACCTCCGTGACTTAAAGCCTGATAAGTTCGATGACCTGATAGCCATGAATGCCTTGTACCGACCGGGGCCAATAGAATACATACCTAAATTTATAGCAAGGAAACAGGGTCGGGAACAGGTTGTTTACGATTTACCTGAGATGGAGGAGTACCTTAATGAAACCTATGGTATAACAGTTTACCAGGAACAGGTGATGCTGTTGTCACAAAAACTTGCCGGTTTTACCAAAGGTGACGCAGATGTGTTACGTAAGGCAATGGGCAAAAAGCAAATCTCAGTGCTGGATAAAATGAAGTCCAAATTCATTGAGGCCTGCCATGCAAAAGGCTTCGATCCTAAAATATGTGAAAAAATATGGACCGACTGGGAAGCATTTGCTTCTTATGCTTTTAACAAATCGCATTCCACATGTTATGCCTACGTGGCATTTCAGACAGCCTATCTGAAAGCACATTATCAGGCTGAATACATGGCAGCTGTTCTTAATAATGCAAGTAATCTTGAAAAAATAACCTTTTTCATGGATGAATGCAAACGTATGGGTATTCAGGTCCTGGGTCCGGATGTTAATGAAAGTAATTACGCCTTTGCAGTAAACAGTAAAGGTAATATCCGCTTTGGAATGGGATCCATTAAAGGAGCAGGGGAGGCAGCAATTAATTTTATTGTTGAAGAAAGAAAAAAGAACGGACCTTTTAAGGGGATATTTGATTTTATTGAACGTGTAAACCTGGGTGTTATAAGTAAGAAAACTATTGAATCACTTGCCTTGTCAGGAGGATTTGATGGATTTTCAGAAATCAGGCGTAGTCAGTTTTTGGCTGAAGATGCCAATAAGCTTACTTTTATAGATAATCTTTTAAAATACGGAAGTAAATTTCAAAATGATAAGGTAACGGTGAAAAATTCACTTTTTGGCGAATATAATTTTGTTGGCATAACCCGCCCGGCAATACCGGTTACTGAAGACTGGTCCATGGTAGAAATGCTAAACCGTGAAAAAGAATTGATAGGGATGTACATTTCAGCGCATCCTCTTGATAATTATAAATTTGAAATAAATAATTTCTGTAATTACGTGCTCTCCGATTTTAAAAATCTGGCAGATCTCAAAGGCAGAGATATATCATTTGCTGGGATTATAACCGAGGTTAAAAACGGTACCACAAAAACAGGCAAACCTTATTCCGGCATTACAATAGAAGATTACAGCGATTCTACCAAACTAATGTTTTTTGGTAACGATTTTATTGAATTTAATAAATATTTCACGGTGGGTTTTGCCTTGCATTTTAAAGGCAAGGTGCAGCCAAAGACTTATGGGGATAACCCGGAACTGGAAATTAAAATAAAATCAATTGATATGCTGGCCAATATACGTAACGAAATGGTAAAGAGCATTTCAATAATTGTACCTGTTCAGCTGGTGACAAACGATTTGATAACAGAAATTAAAGAACATACTGAAAATAAAAAAGGTAAGGTTGAACTTAAATTCAAAATAATTGACAGAACTGAAAATATTTCACTTGAATTATTTTCACGGAACCAACGTATTGATCTTACGGAAGAATTCATTTCCTACCTTCAAAATTCCCGGGAAATTGAATTTAAGTTAAATTAATTATTAAGTGGATCGGGGTACTGAACTAAGAATTGTTTGTATTGTTTTAAATAGATTACAATATAGATATTTTAAATAAATTTCGTTATCTTGTAAAAGATAACAACACAATTAAATAATAACTTAATAATAATTTTATGACAATTGAAGTAACCGATAACAATTTTGAAGAAGTTGTTATGAATTCCGAAGTACCGGTGTTGGTGGATTTTTGGGCTGAATGGTGTGGTCCATGCCGTATGGTTGGCCCTTTGGTAAAAGAAATCGGACAGGAATATGAAGGACGTGCAAAAGTAGGTAAACTGGATGTTGACAGTAATCCGGAGGTATCTGCCAAGTTTGGTATCCGCAATATCCCTACAATTTTGTATTTTAAAAATGGTAAAGTTGTAGACAAGCAGGTAGGTGCAGTTCCCAAAAATGTAATTTCTTCCAAGCTGGAAGCTATTTTGTAGAATAAATAAAAGGATTCAGGAATCATGGTTTGCCGGTTTCCATCTAAGACTGAATAAATAAAGTATGTTAAAGACCATATGTGTTTTTTGTGCTTCAAGTAGTGAAGTGGATCGGTTATACCTGAAAGTAGCAGAAGAGTTAGCAGATATTTGCGTTGATAATGGGATACATTCCTTGTTTGGAGGAGGAGCTACCGGTTTGATGGGTGCTTTTGCCGACAGGGTGGTGGAGAGAAATGGTAAAATAACGGGTGTTATACCTCATTTTATGCTCGACTTTGAGTGGGCACACTCCAGAGTCACAGATATGGTTCTTGTGGATGATATGCGTGAACGCAAGAAAAGGTTAATAGAAAATGCGGATGCCATAGTTGCCTTACCGGGAGGTATAGGTACACTTGAAGAATTAATGGAAGTGAGTACCCTTAAACAACTTGGAAGAATTGATAAACCAATAGTTATAGTAAATACAAACGGTTTTTACAATACTTTAATGTTATTTATTAATGAGTTGATAGACAAAAAATTTATGAAGGCGCATAACCGTAACTTATGGAATGTAATAGAATCGCCAATGCAATTAATAAGTGTTTATAGTAAAATGACAATTGACAAGTTAACAGTTAATTAAAATACAAATTTCCGTCCTATAACGAGTATATCATCTATTTGAATGTTATTACCTTTCCAGGTTTGATAAAATAATTCAAGTTCCTCTTTTTGTTTTTTCATCGATTTACCCTGTACACTCAACAGTACTTCCTTAAAATATGAAAGTTTAAGTTTTTTACCTGCTGTACCACCAAACTGATCTGCATATCCGTCAGAAAAAAGATAGATTGTATCACCAGATTGCAGCTGTATCTCATGGTTTACAAAATCCTTATCCAGACCAGGTGCTATACCTATGGCATATCTGTTTGCACGTGTTTCCAGCACCTCATTATTGCGAATGATCCACAGCGGATTAAAAGCTCCTGAATATTCAATTACATGGCTTACCTTGTCATAACTCACCAAAGCTATATCCATTCCATCGTGTATTTCCTCATCATTATGGTATTGATGTAATGTATCAGAAATTTCTGCATTAAGGTGGTTTAAAATATCAGATGGTTTTAATATACCCAGCTCCTTTACTATTTTATTCAGCAGGTTATATCCGATGATAGACATAAAAGCACCGGGTACACCATGTCCCGTGCAATCCACTGCAGCAAACCATTCTTTATTCTTTTTTGTGGTAAACCAAAAGAAGTCACCACTGACAATATCTTTAGGCATGAAAAACACAAATGAATTATCAAAAGGCAATTCAGGAGGTAACAAAGCATTTTGTATCCTGCTGGCATAAAGAATACTGTCGGTAATATCCTTGTTTTTTAAAGACAGTTCATAATTAATGTGTAAAACTTCAGTTGTTCGTTGTTCTATCCTGAATTCAAGTATTTGTTTTTCTTTTATAAGCTTCCTTTCTCTTCTTTTTATATATGTGAACAGGGCCAGCAACAGAATAGCAAAAGTACTGCTGATAAACCACCAGGTTTTATAAAAAGCGGAAAGTATTACAAATTCAAATGTTACAGGTTTGGTATTCCATACTCCCGAACTGTTTTTTGCCCTTAGTTTAAAAATATAATGGTTAGGGTGTAGTGCCGAATATGTAACCATTGTCTGTTTTGTTACCGGGTGCCAGTCATTATCGGCCCCTTCAAGCATAACCTGGTACAGCACCGATTCGGGATCTTTCAGGCATACAGCTATATAATCGAAAATGATAAAATTTTCATTGTACGCAAGAATTAATCCTTTTTTTAATGGCCTGTCCTGGTAATTTACCCTGAACCGTCTAATATGTGTGAATGGTTCAACCGGTTTATCGCTGGCTGCAGTTGGGTCAAACCTTACCGCTCCTTTAGCCGTTCCAAACCATAAATAACCTTTTGAGTCGGTATAAACGGCATTATTTTTAGCCTCAATGCCAATAAAACCGTTTCGTTTGGTATATGAAGCAACAAGATTTGTTTTTAAATTTATAACATTTAATCCCTGATTTGTACCAACATAGATATTTCCTGCCTTATCTACAGCAATTAAACTTATAAGATCAGAAATGAGTCCGTCTTTTTCCTGCCACCTTCTTAAAATTTTACCATCTTTAAAGCATATGAGTCCCTGACCTTCGGTACCTATCCAAATATTTCCCGAACTGTCCGAAGTGATGCAGGTGGGTGTGGTATTTCCAAGCAATGGGAATCGTGATGCCTTTGGTGTAAGAGAATCTTTAAATATTGTAATTCCCCGGCCTTGAGACCCTATATATTTAGTATTGTTATTATCAACATACGCGCAGGTAATAATATTGCCTGCCAGGCCGTCGTATTGTGAGTATCCGTGAATCTGACCTGTCTTGACATTATAATTTAACAGGCGGTCATTTGCACCAATCCACAATGATCCGTTTTGATCCGTCTCAAGCGCTGTAATCTGATTACCTTCCGGAGGAAGTGAAGAGTATATATCGAAATTAGATTCATATTTACCTGTCCGTGAATTATATTCAAAGAGTCCGTTATTATATGTACCTATCCAAATGTTTTGCTTTTTGTCCTCTTTTAAAAACCTAACTTTCAAAGGTTTAACCAACAGGCCATTTAACAGTTCAGATTGAGTTTTCTTTGAGTCCCTGGGATTATATATGGAAATACCATCATCAGTTCCGAACCAGATGTTTTTCTTTGAATCTTCCAATATGCTGTATATTTGTTGATTATGAACATTGTCCGAAGGTGAAACAATCATAAATTCACCTTTGTAAATAGCTAGTCCATTATCGTAGGTTCCAAACAATACATTATTCTCGGCATCAACGGTGATACAAATAACCATACCACCCGGAAAGCCATTATTTTGATTATAAATTGTCAATTTGTTACTGTCAATTTTTGTAACACCCGACTCGGTACCTACCCATATTATCCCATGATGGTCTTCTTTAATACTTGTTATAAAATTGGACGACAGCCCGTCACGAATATCGTATATCTTAAAATTGCCTTTTTTGCTGAAATATTTATACAGTCCACCATGCATGGTACCAAACCACAAATTCCTATTCTTGTCTTCATAAAGTGTGGTTATTGGAAAAAACCTTGGCATTCCTTTAATGTAGAAATTGTCGAAATTTTTCTTTTCAGGGTTGAACGTTTTGATCCCGGCATCAGTAACAAAATAGTTTTTATCGTCACTTAATCTATAACAACCATAAACACGGTCGCCCAGTCGGTTACCCTTATAAATTTCATACTTTAATTTATTTATGGAAGCTCCGGGGTTGCGCACAAGAGCTGCTCCTGATCCGTAAGAAGTTATCCATAATTCACCTTTTTTGTTTTCACAAAATGAATACACAACTTCCTTAAATATTACCCCGCCTGGTATATATTCAAATTTGTTTCCATTCCATCTTGAAATGCTGCCATCGAGATGTCCAAACCAAATATAACCTCTTGAATCTTCGTAAACAGACCATACGCCGCTTTCAGCCAAGCCATTTCCGGAGGTGTACTTTTGAAATTTCAATCCGTCAAAAGTTGTTACACCACTGGGTGTACCTATCCATAAAAGCTGGTTACGATCCTGAATAACACAATAGATCTTTGAATGTCCTAAACCATCTTCAAGGGAGTAATGATCAAAAAAATAAGATTGAGATTTAAGAATACAAAATAAAAAAAGCAGTATTGAAAAAGTAACGGCTTTTTTTATATGTATATCTCTTGTGTAAATATTTTCAATAAGTTTATTTAATTTATCTTCTATCATTTCATCCGAAAATAATTAATTCATATGGCCGGATGGAACTTGCCGGGAAAATTCTGACCTTAAACAATTGATTTTTATGATAAGGTCGAATTCGCAACTTATTATTGATTTTATAGGTGATACTCATTTCATTTGTGTTTTGATATAAATGCTCGTTTCATTTTCTTTCCCTGGCGATAAAGAAAAAAGTTCCGTCTTCATCAGCAACTCCGGCTATCTTACCAAATTTTGGTTTTTGCTGGGTGGTCTGGGATAAGGTAGAATTTACTTTTATAACAATGGATTCAATAGGAATACATGCATTAGGATTACTGGCCAAATAATTGGCAATAGCTTTAGTAAACATAGAGTTATCCTGCGCAAGCTCATAACCAGCTGATGAATATACCTGAGAAGATTTCAGTCGGGTTGCCTGCCAGTCGTCACAACTTCTTTCTTTGAGAGATGTTCGCATAGCCTGAAAAAAAGTAGGTCCCGATTCACAGGCATCAGTAATTACAAGTTTATGCGTTACAGACGAATATGACTGAAGAGATGCCCGGAGGAAATTGACGTTGAAATAGGAATATTCATCGTCGCGGTTGGCATCAATTGGAATCCAGTAACCTGTTTCATTTATAAATTTACCATGGCCGGCATACCATATCAACAAGGTATTGACCCGGTTACTTTTTAAGAGATCCCTTAATTCTATTGAAAAGAACTTTTCCATTTGTTCCTTGGTAAGATCCTTCTTGTGAACAAAGTTATTAATCTGGTACCGTGCCAGGGCGGTTTTCATAAGAGACACATCCTTTGTTGGACCTTCAAGGCTTGCAAAGGTCCTGTAATTTGAATTTTCTATAAATATCACCCAGGTCTTTCCCATTGGGTTCGACCCGAATAATGAAGAATTCTCACGGTTTATCTTGTATGTAACAGGTGATGCATTTCCATAAATGTCCGTAGCAGTAACAGTAAATGAGTTTTTGTTAAATACATTTATATTGGCTGAAAACTTAGGATTTAATTCATTTACAGCATAACTGGCAGAGACATCATCTATAATAATAGATTTTACAGGACTTTCGTCAGAAATTTTACCCTCCACATAAATAACAGGTTCATTGCTGTCAAGGAAAATCTCTCCGTTATCGGAGGCTAAAGGAGCCAGTAATGTAACTTTAGGTGGGTTGGTTTCCGTACGTTTTATGGTAAATTCCTTAAGTTCAATATTGTTATATACATCTGATGAAGAAACAAATATCGATTTAAGACTGTCAACATTCACAAGGGCCAGAAATTGATATTGTCCGTTATTATTTGTGAATTGTATATCTTTATTATTGATCCTTATAAAGCTTATGTCACTTTCATCGGTAACATACCCTTTAATTTGTATAGATTTCTTATTATTAGGCACTTCAATTATGTTATTGTCTTTGGGTGCCGGATTCAGCATTGTAATAACAGGTTTGTTATTTTCTCTTTTTAGCTCAAACAACCTTTCCTGAGATTGCTTTAATAATTGTTTGGCTTTTACATTATAATCCGATAGTTGAACCAGTAACTGGTAATCCTTTATTGCATTTTTAAAATCAGATATTTCTTCAGAGGATTTGGCACGTTTATATAAAGCTTCAGCATTTTTGGGATTCAGGTTAATCACCTTGTTAAAGTCATCTATTGAATTCTGATATTGCTTAAAATCCTGATAATATGTGCCCCTTATTAAAAATAAATCTTCACTTTCCGGACTGATAACTATAGCCTTGGAGATATCGTCTATGGCGTTTCTGTAATCAAGTTTTTTAACAAATACCCTACTGCGTGCAACTAATACGGAAACTGAATTCGGATCTATTTTAAGAGCGTCATTGCAGTGAACCATCGCCTCATCCGGTTTGTTAAGATAATCTGTTTGTAAACCTGCCAGCGCAACATATGCATCTATGTATTTCTTGTCTTCCTTAATAGCTTTTGAAAATGCCCATTCTGATTTTTGCATGGAATTAAGTTTTTGCGTAACCAGTCCGTAAAGATAATAGTTACGGGCACTTCCATCCAAAGCCAATGCTGTATCACTGACTTTTAAGGCATTATAATTCTCATCGAGGGCTATTAAAGAAACAATTTTTTCCTGGTAGGCAGGGACGTACTTTTTATTTAACCAGGTTGCATGGTTTAATTTATCAAGTCCTTCCCTGTATTTATTCAGATTGTTATATGTTAACCCGAGATAATAATAAATTTCTTCGTTTTGAGAATCAAAAACTAATGCCCTGTTGAAATCATCACCGGCCTTTTCGTAATTTTTAATATTTACGTAGGCTTTACCTCTCATAATATAAGCTTCCTTATATTCCGGATTAATGCTTATAGCATTAGTAAACTGATTAATAGCATCTTTTAAATTACCTGACTTATAAAAATCCTCGCCTGTTTTGTAGAATTTTTTTGCATTCTGACCATTAACAGATGAAATAATTAAAATAGAAAGTATAGTTATCAGTAGTGTTTTCATATCCAATATTTTATCAAAAAACTATTGTGTAAGTACATAATAATCAATGATTTTGTTAAGCAAAGTTACTTATTTATATTTGTTTTGTAGATAAATACTTTATAATTTTTGTTTACAGGATTTAATCCCTGCATGAGCTTATCAAGCAAACTGGGTTCAACAGTTGTTTCGTACTCTAATTTTGGAAATACTTCTTTTAAATTTTCAACTCTTTTATTCAGATTTAGCGGGTCTACAAACAAAACGTACTCCGGAGTAATTAAATCGGATCTGTGCAAAAATATTTTCGTAGAAATTATTTTCTTTCTGTAACGTTCATAATCTATAAGAGTGTCAATATTTATACTATCAGGGTGTGCATAATTGGCATAATTATAAAATACAATCCATTTGCCTAAGTAATATGAGGGGAAAAAAGTAGCATCACCCCGATTGGAGTCTTCAACCAAAACGGAGTGCAATGTGGTATTATAACGTGACAGGTAAACCATGGATTCTACCCTGGAACGTTTAGAGTATGATGTGGAGAATATAATCAGGATTATAATATTAATAATCCAGAAAGCTATAAAACAACCTTTTATAGTCTTAGGTCGTTTAATCCAGAATGACGATTTCCCTGCAAATTCATTCCATCCAATAAAACCAAGTATAACTATAAAAGGAATAATGGACATTATAAACCTTTCCTGTTTATTTGAGAAAAAGGTGTGAAAAAGAAAAAATATTGCCGTTGGCAGAAAAATCAAAAGGTGTTTTTTCCAGGTTCTAAGGAACCCGTAAAACAAAAATATACTTACCGGAGGTATAAGAAAACCTAGTACTATTTCGAAATACATCAGATTATTATCCGTTCCGTACACGTGGCGTGCTACTATATTGTAACGTATATATTCCTGAAGTTCGCAAAATGGTTTGTGCCAAATAACCATATCTACTACTCCCTGTGTAAGGAAAATACAAAAAACAGATCCCAGACCGAACAACAGTGCTTCTTTCCACTTCCCAAAAATAAGCAGTGCAAGGCCAAAACCTAAAAGGCACAACATGGTCTGATACCTAATTGACACTGCCAGACCTACCATAAGGCCGGCAATTATATAATAAAGGAATTTTCTTTTTCGGTCATCAGCAATCAGTAATTGCCAGGTGCCTATCATTAAAAAAGGAATACAAACTACTTCCACAAGGTTACGTACGCTGAGGTTTGGCATAAACCAAAGCAGAGCCAGAAACATACCGGCCTGGTTAGCAGTTTTTGTATCCGATAACCTGAGTGTAATTTTGTAGCCGTAAATAACAGTTAATAAAGATAATAAAGCATTTATAAGCCTTATCAGATACATTTTATGTACCGGGTTTGTGAAACCAATAACCTGGCATGCTTTAAATATATAATAATGAATACCCGGGTAGAAGAAGCTGTGTCCTCCGGGAACAGGGTTAACCTGGCTCTTTGGCAGCCAGTCACCATAATCTGTGCCGTCGGCCCAGCTTTGTGAAATTTCAATAACTAAAAAATGATCATCGTGCATGCCATATCCCTGTGAGAATATAACAGCAACTAACCTGACAATAAGTGCCAGAAATACAATTAGATGTAAAGGTTTTTCATCGTAAATTTTCTTAATGGCGTTGGATATAGCAGTCATATTTAGTTTTTAAATGTTTCAATTTAATGTAAATATCTAATAAATATAATATCCCGGATATTAAATTTTTTTAAAATTGCTGAAAATTAGGTCAATGCACTATTGGTGATGACTAATTACTAATTACTGATGACAAATGAAAAGTATCATAATTAGTTAAAAAGGTAAAACCCTATATTCTATAATCATTTTGGTATATATCCAGCCTGAAGTCATGACTTATTTCTGTCAGTTCAGGTGGTACCGGAATTAAAGGAGCGGGAACACCTTCCTTAAAGTATTTTTGTCCGGTCAGCACTCTTGCTTCATCCCATAAATTAGCATTAATAAAACTTTGTATAAGCTTTGTTCCACCCTCAATAATCAGGGAAATTATTTGCCGGTGATACAGCTGTCCAAGAATATGTTCCGGAAGGTATTCATCAAAAGGTATTGTTACATATTCTACATTTGGCTTGTCTTCCCCATCATTCTCGGTAAAAACTATTGTAGGCTGCGAAGAGTCAAATATTCTGAGGTTGTTTGGAAGACGAAGGGTTTTGTCTATAACTATCCTCAATGGGCTTTTTCCTGCCCAGTTTCTGACATTTAGCTGCGGATTATCTAAAAACGCTGTATTTGTGCCAACCAGTATTGCCTGTTCTTCTGATCTCCACTTATGTACAAGCATACGGGCTTCTTCTGTGGTAATCCAGTTAGGTTGCTGGGGATGTGCAGGGTCCCGGATAATATCTATAAAATGATCTTCAGTCTGTGCCCATTTAAGTATTACATAAGGGCGGCTCTTACTATGAAACTTAAAAAACCTCTTATTAAGTTTTTCGCCTTCTGTCTTTAACACACCTGTTATTACTTCAACACCTTCATTCCTTAATTTGTCCAAACTTTTACCCTTGACTTTGGCGTTTGGATCAATATTGGATATAACGACCCTGGGTATGTGTTGTTCAATTATGGCATCAACACACGGCGGAGTTTTCCCAAAATGAAAACAAGGCTCAAGGTTAACGTATAGTGTACACTCAGGAAGAAGAATTTTATCCTTTACTGATTTTATGGCATTTATTTCTGCATGTGCTTCTCCGTATTTTCTGTGAAATCCTTCCCCAATGATATTATTATTATAAACAATAACAGATCCAACCATAGGATTCGGGGCCACCATGCCCAATCCTGACTTTGCAAGATCGAAGCATCGTTGCATATATTGTTCGTTGGTCATGATATTTCTTATTTTTGTGAATAAAGATAATAGAAAAGTAGGAAATTAGGGAAGTAGGAATGCAAATGACAATAAAGGAATTATCTGACAGCTTTCGTAAACATCTTAAAAATCAATATGCCCATACAGAAATTGATAGTTTTATTGATATAGTATTTAAGGCTTTACTTGGTTATAAACATTATGAACTAATTTTGCAAGCCAATGAAATATTACCTGATAAAATTACGGAATACAGTATCAGTATAATTGAACAATTAAAAAAATATCGTCCTATACAATATATTCTGGGATACACAGAATTTTACGGATTACAGTTAAAAGTTAACGAATCAGTATTAATTCCTCGCCCTGAAACCGAGGAGCTTATAAAATGGATTTTAGATGAAAGCAAAATGTTCTCAGGTTCAATTTTAGACATTGGTAGCGGAAGTGGGTGTATAGCAATTGCCCTCGCAAAATTCCTGCCAGACTCAAAGGTTACAGGCGTGGATATTTCTGAAGATGCACTTAAGATTTCAAAAAAGAATGCCGCCTTAAATAAGGTTAAAGTTGAATTTCACAAGATTGACATACTTATGGGAACATTTCAAAATACAGGAAAATTTGATATTATTGTCAGCAATCCCCCTTATGTAACTTATAACCAAAAAAACAGCATGGAACCAAATGTTGTTATTTATGAGCCTCATACGGCATTATTTGTACCTGATGAGGATCCATTGGTTTTTTATAGTGCTATTACCCGTTTTGCAAAGGGTACTCTTTCCCGGAATGGCCTGCTTTTTTTTGAAATTAATGAAGAATTTGCAGATAAAATAGTAGAGTTGCTTTCATTTTCAGGTTTTTCTGCAGAATTGAGAAAAGATATAAATGGTAAGGACAGAATGATTAAAGCTGCCATAAAATGACAAAAGATCAGGCTCTGGCCAAAGCAATGCAATTATGCAGCTTAAGGGAATATGCTGCATCGGAAATTGAAGATAAACTGGATAAATGGGGTATAGCTGTTTCTGACAGACAGATAGTTATTGAACATTTAAGGAAAGAAAAATATATTGACGATTTTCGTCTGGCAAGATATTACACAAAGGATAAACTTCACTTCAATAAATGGGGTAAGATTAAAATCAGGATTATGCTTCAGCAAAAAGGTATTCATGATGAAGCAATCAGGTCAGCATTCAGTGAGCTTGATATGGATGAATACTATAAGATACTAATGGAAGAAATTATAAAAAAGAGAAAAACAATTAAAGATGAAGATGAATATACCTTAAAAGCAAAACTGATACGTTTCGGAACAGGCAGAGGGTTTGAGACAGATCTTGTTTACCGTATTCTGGAGGAAATTATGGATTACTAGTTAATGTTCTTTTGGCTTATCATTTGTTTATTTAATTTAGAGCATCGCTAAAAAAACCAAGAACTGGCAAAAATTATCGGGGCTGTAACTTTTTATTATGTTCATCCGTCATACAACTGAAATGTTATACCTAAATGACCACCCCGGAGTACAATAGATGTGTTGATTTATATTCTGACAATTTGTACAGGTTTATTCTTAAAAACCTTAAGGATAGGGATAAGTCATCCGATATTGTGCAGGATAGTTTTGAAAAACTTTGGATAAAGGTCGGGGAAGTGCAATTCGAAAAATCGAAATCGTACCTTTTCACAACTGCCTATCACCTTATGATTGACCTTTTGAGAAGAGAAAAAAAACAGGGTAACTTTAATGAAATTAAACATGAAGATTTTATCAGCAACATAGATTATTCAGACCTTGCCGAAATCCTTGAAAAGGGACTGGAAATGCTGTCTGATATTCAGAGATCAGTAATATTGCTCAGGGATTATGAAGGATATTCTTACGAGGAAATAGGTAATATAACACAATTAAATGAATCGCAGGTTAAAGTTTACATATACAGGGCCAGGTTATTTTTGAAAAACTATATTGGAAGTCCTGAGAAGGTAATATAGTAATTATTAATTACTTATTGCTGATAATGAATTACATGTTAAAATTTTTAAAATAAATTTTAGATTTAACTGTAACTGGAATAAAAGATGACAATAGACAGAAATAATTACGAACAGTATTGTTTGGATTTCCTTGAAGGGAAGCTTGAGGCTTCACTGAAGGATGAATTTCTGTGTTTTTTATCTGAAAATCCTGATATTAAAAATCAGCTGGAAGGTTTGGAATCACTTTCATCCCTTCAGCCTGAATTAATTGAATTTTCAGACAAAGGTCATCTCAAAAAAGGGAATAAACTGCAGTTGCCGGTTACAAAATATAACTTTGAAGAGTTTTGCACAGCTTTCATTGAAAATGACATTAGTGATTCTCAAAAAAATGAAGTCAAAAAGTATATTGAAAACAACCCGGGTAAAGAGAAAGAATTTGAATTGTTTTCCAAAACCAGGTTTGTACCTGATTATAATATAGTTTTTAATAATAAGAAGAGTTTAAAAAAGAATTATAAAGTTTCATTTTCTGTTTTAACTATAATGGGAATAGCAGCTTCATTGGCTTTAATATTCGTACTTTCTTACGTTTTTATTTTTCAGGATAAAAAAAACAGTATTTATGTTAACTCAAGCAAAGCGCTGGTTCATAACATTGTAAATAAAGCTGATAATATTAATAGCAGGAAGAATAAAGCATTCAAAGAGTCATCTGCAAGTATTACCACCACCAACATTAATTCAACAAAAAATGTAAGCTTGAATAAAATTTTTTCAGGTATAACAAATCCGAAACATAATGGATCAAGCAATACAAAGCATGACATTCCGGATTACCTTGTTAATTATAACCATGATAGTATTAGAGGCAGAAACCCGGATAAAAAATTAAATGATGATAATTATATAAGTCTGACGGATTTAAATATTAGTCCGTTAAGGTTATCAAAATTAACATGTTCTATTCCGGATTGCATAGATAATGAAAGATTGTTGGTTCTGATTTCTGATAATAAAACTGTTAATATTGACAATAATATTTATGGTACTTTTACCTACTTTGTTTCAGCTATTGGCAATACTACCATTAACAAAGTTAAAGAGTTAACAGGTATCAGTATCAAATATTCAAGCAAAAAAGTCAAATCAAGAAAAATAATTTCCTTTGAAACTCCGTTGTTTGGCTTTTATAAATCGTCCTCTGCCAGGTAGGACTTGTTTATAGTAGATAAACTTCCTTTCCCCCTGTAACATTTCAATTCTGATAATCGTCATACAATAAAAGGAATAATATAATCCACTAAAATTTATTGTTATGAAACGATCCTGTTTAATAGTAGTTTGCTTATTGTTGTGTGTTATTAATTCATATAGCCAAAAGGATTCCACAACAGTTAATATCGATGATAAAACACTTAAAGTTGTTAATGGTAATGACAGTACAAGAGTTTATGTCAATAATGCCCGGATAAAAAATGTAGGACATGGAAAAGATACCACCAGTTTCAGGATAGGGAATAAATTAGTTCTTATAACCAATTCTCAAGATGGAACGGCTATCAAGATTAAAAAATTTAACAAAAATGATACTACAGCCAATGTTTTTAAAAATGACTCTCCGGAAGATGAAGATTCTTCAGAAGATATCTGTGAAAATAAAACTGATCACACTGCAAATTACAGGAGGTTTAAAGGCCATTATGCAGGAATAGAACTAGGGCTGAATAACTATGTTACAAGTGGTGTTTCTTTATTAAGCAGTTCCCCGGCGAATTTTATGAGTGTAAAAACCAGCAGGTCTTTAGACTTTAATATTAATATTTTTCAACATAGTTTTGGATTAATATCCGACAAATTTGGTGCGGTTACAGGTTTGGGCTTTGAATTTTGCAATTACTATTTTGAGAACAATAATACTTTAGGTATTGACAGTGCCACCGGAAATACTGTAGGATTAAATTATCCTGCACATGATGCTATTCAGATTACCAAGCTTGCAACCATATTTTTAACTGTTCCTTTAATATTGGAATTCAAAACCAATGCAGGTATACATTTGTCAGCAGGAATAGTTGGTTCATTAAAACTGGGAGATCATACTAAAGTTGTTTATAATGATCAGGGTGCATCCAAAACCGATAAAAATTATGACGACTTCAACCTTAACCCATTTCGCTATGGAGCAACTTTTAGGATTGGATATAATGAATGGGAAATTTTTGCCAATTACACCTTTACCCCTTTATTTGAATCCGGTAAAGGACCGGTCCTTTATCCTATTGCTGTGGGCCTGGCATTGGAATTTGAATAATTTACAATACGTTTAATATACTAAAAAACAGGTAATAATTTATAGATATGAATAAATTATTACCTGTTTTAATTTATAAATACAATCCTGCAACTCTTAAAACTATAACATATAAAACAACTTACGAATTGTTGCTTACTATTAATCCGTATACTGTTTATCTTTAATACTACATCCAACAGCCTTTGTGGTGGATGGGTCAGGATTTTTTCCTGCTATTACGCTGTTAATAGCATTTGCCAGGTAAGGTTGGGAGACCTTTGTTGCATCCTCATAATTATCGTCAATAGCGCCTATATATTTAACAACCAGTTTATTATTCTGTTTTTCAAGCAGGTACACATGTGGTGTACGTTTAGCTCCATAAGCACGGTAGACGGACTGATTTTCATCGAATAAATAAGGAAAGGTGAAACCTTTTTCCTTGGCTCTTACAATCATCTGATCATATGAATCTTCAGGGGATAACCCGGGATCATTTGAATTTATTGCAATTACAGGATAGCCCAAAGGTTTATATTGTTTGTCTATCTGAATAATTCTGTCCTGGTAGGCTTTAGCGAAAGGACAATGGTTACAGGTGAAAATTACAACAAAACCCTTGGCACTTGGGAAATCGGCTAAAGAAACAAATTTACCGTCGGTATTTTTAAGTTTAAAATCAGTGGCGATGTCACCGGTTTTATATCCCTGTGCAAAAGTGACTGATTTAACAACTAAAAACAAGCTTATAATTAATGTGATCGTTTTCATATTTATAAAAATTTAGTTTAATGAATTTAATTTTTGACTGACAATTGAATCCAGCTCAGTAAAATGAAATGACCTGGAGTAAGTGTTGCGGAAGTTCTTACCATAAATAACAGTAAAAGGAATTTCACCCGACCATCCGGGGTCAACTTTATCAATCCAGGTGTTTTGGTCAAGGTCGTGAAGCAGAATAACATCCGACTTTATATTATTTGATTTTACGAATGGTAATAACTGCGATTCTATCTGATTCTTAAAATCCATACTTACAAGTATAACCCTGAATTTTTTACCTGAATATTTATATGCGACCTTTTCAATTGCAGGTAATTCCTGTCTGCATGGAGCGCACCAGGTTGCCCAGAAATTAACAAGGTAAACACTATCATTGTTATAATGCAGGATGGGCTCAAACTGGTTGAAGTTCATCACAGGAATACTTTCATCCTTTGATACCTGGGCCATATTTATTTTCCATACAATAAAGAAAAGTATAATTCCTAAATAAATCCGTTTCATAATTTATTTCTGATAGTGCCGGATTTAAAACAAAAAATCAATTCTTATTGTTCAAATTAATAAAGTGATTAAGTTATTCTTTTTCAAGAACCAACTTTTCATTAAATTTATTTACAATAATATTGAAGCTACTTTTTAGATCAGTATATTCAGGAACTTCATAAACATCTTTCTTAAATTCATAATTTCCAACAATCATAACTACACCGTTATTTGGTGCATATACTTTATAATTTATGGTTATCAACTTGTTATTGATTGCTGTATCAGCAGGTACTGAAAATAATTTATAACCTTCAGGTATTCTTATGATCGACTTATATTCACTGGCTTGTTTATAAGTCATATCCACCGGATACGTTCTATTTTTCATTTTTAACGGATTACTTGAAATAGTTTTATTACAAAAAGGCGTAACTATTAATTTATTATCAATTGTTTCAAGACGCACTTTCTCCTTAAATCTTATTTCAAATGGTTGTTCATATGAATTAAGACGAGATGATTTTAACGTATCATCAGTTTCTGAATTGTTACTGATTAATTCTTTTTTTAAATTTTCATATGAAGTGGTATATTTTTTTCTGTAAATTGTTGCTTCATAGCCAGTAGTTGTAAATTTACACACATTGAATATACTATCCTTACCTGCAGTAGGCTGTAAATTAAACTCATATTTTTTTACCGAAATCAAATTACTCCTAATTTGTAACCATGTATCTTCTTTGGATTTTTTCATTAATAACCCATAATCATTTAAACATCGGGTTGGAATTTGATTAAAAGTAGTGAAAGGTTCCGTTGCATCAAGAATAACCATTGAACTGTCTATTTTTGCAAATACTGAAGTATAATTGAAATAATCTAAGAATGGATATTTAATGGTTATTTTTCCATGATCACGAGTGCTCAAAAGTACAGGGTATGCTTCAATATCTGCATCGTTCAAAAGGCCGGTTAAAAATAAATTTATATTTGTGCAATTGCCTGTTTTGTCCAATAAAAATTCTTTACAATTTTTTATTGGGTATATGCCATAATTATTACTCCAATTGTAATTATTTTTTACATAATTGAATATTATTTTAGCTTTATCAATTTTAGGTTTGTCGACAAGTTTTAGATCATCTATAATTTTTTTACCTGCTTTTCTGCAATCATTTAAATATTCGCCAAATTTTTCTTCATCAAGCATGTCCTGACAAAGTTTTGGCCACGTACTCATAATTTCACTTGGTGGCTTATAATCATAATGTATTACGGCTAACTGAAAATCGAGCCTTATTTTACAATCATTTACAGAGGTAATATATGATTCATCTTTAAATGCAGGAATATTGTTCATTGCATAAAAATATACCATATCATGGGTATTAGTATATAGACGATTTGGTGCAGCTTTTTCTTCATAACTTTTATATTCGTCTACTTTATTTGTGCCTTTGAGTATTGAAACATACTCGTAAAAAGGTACCATTTTAACAGTATATTCACTATATATTACAGGGATGTACTGCTGAAATTCCCACGAATTAAGGTTAAATTTATAAGGCATTCTTATTATATAAGATAATTCAATAACTGAACCTTCCTTTACTTCTGGCATTGCAATTCTTTTATTTGCCCGGTTTTTACTTTCAAGTTCCGTGAATGAATTTACATTGGTTAACGGAATTGTTTTTATTTCACCATTTTCAAGATTGTAAGTATTACCTTTAATTTCTGCTATCTTACCATTATCCGCTTCATAATATGGTATATATATATTAGCCCATTTCATTCCCGCCTTGGTGAAAATTTTTATTTTGGTTCTTCTTTCGAAAATTAAATCAAAAGTGTTTTCAACCTGAGCAAAGCTCGTTTGCCCGATATCATAAATTACAACTGCTTCAGCTGACGTATCTTTTTCATAACGTTTTAGTTGTAATTCATCTTTACTTATTTGCCCAAATTCATGAGAGAATTCCTGACAAAAAGATGGTACAGAAATTCCCGTAGCCAAAATCAAAAAAAATAAGATTTTTTGCATAAGGATATTATTTGATGGTTAGAAAAATATTTCCAGTTATTATCAATAAGAAAATAAAGACTCCTTCTATTTAGGTTTAATTTCAATCGCTTTATAATCAGAATCTTCCGATTTTTTAATAAACTTATAAAAATCCGGATAATCATCTTGGGTATAATGATTAGGATATAGTTCAAAACTTTTAATTTCAATAATTCTATCTGATTCTGAACTGTAATTTGTACGAAATTCTCCGAAATTAGTTTTAATTAAGGCATTTTCTGGTACGGATTTTACTTCATATCCTTTAGGAATATTAAAAATAAGTGTATCTATATTATATATCGGATATGGTAAAACTACTGGTAGTTTTCTTATGGCAGGAGCTGTAAATTTAGGTATTGTTATTGAATATGTAGTAAAATACAGATCTTTTCCAAGGGGATTAAGAAATTTATTTATAATCAAAGTAGTATATAATGTTATTTTAGCTGAATCTCTATGTTGTTTCACTATTTTCCAGTCTTTAATTTCATAATTTTCAAAAGGCATAATTGTATGAATAATTTTATTTTTATCATGTTCATTAAATTCATAATTTATTGAATTGAAAATATCAAATAACATTCCCCGAAAAGTACTATTCAATGTTAATGTTGCAAATCCGGTTTTGTCAAGGTCAAATTCAATCTTTTGTGAATTAAGGTTATCGTATTTTGTTAATGCCGGGATTTTAACAATGTGACTATTATCTTTTGATATCAGGAGTGCGTACCTGTTTTGTGTGTAAGTTCCCAAATACCCAAATGGGTTGATATTACTTGTATTTTCTAGCCAAATTGTATCATTATCTAACGGAACAGCAAGAATTACATGGTTGAACTGAGGGCATGGAATTTCTTTTATTAAATCCAATGGTTGTTCATCTGCATATACTAAAGTATAATTAGATTCAATTCCTGCAAAATGTAACATGGCTTTCATATAGTTAGTCAATGCTTTACAATCACCATATTTATTATGGGCTACATACGCAGCCGGATATGGTTTCAATCCGCCTAATCCAATGGAAACATTAACATACCTGGTATGATCTTGTAAATAATGATATAAAATTTTAATAATATCTCTTTTATCCGTAATGCCGTTTATTAGAGATTTAATCTTGGTTTTCTCATCTTCCGGAAGAATATCCAATCCTTGCATTAATCTAAATTGCCAGTTGCCGAAAGAATTCCAGTCCTTAGATGATCCTTCAACTCCATATTTAAAGGACATTGGTGATAATAATACTAAAGGGAAATCATTAAAAGTTGATGAAAAAGGTTCCTCTTTTAATGGTTTATCATACATAGCCTTCCAAACAATAATGATATTTTTATCTGTCGAATCTTTTAAACATCTGATTATATTTCTTTCATATTTTACATACTTATAATTTGCAGGTAAAATAACTTTAAAAATAGAATTCCTTGTAGGCACCAGCCTATCTATAACAGGGCACCACCTTCCAATAGTAATATAGTTTCTGAATGTTTTTTTATATGAATAATTGATTCTATAAGGGTAAACATTATATTTTAACTGGAAACAACGTTTGAAGTTATCTTCATATACAGAAAACCTGGAAATGTCACTCTCATCAACCTGATCCTTTTTCTTAAGGATTCTTATTTTTATGCCATCTTTAGTTTCAATATTGCCACATACATCCGATAATTTGTCATTATTAGAAAAAGGAATTTCAATATTAGCATATTTATCTCCTGTACGGTTATTTACTTGAATAGTAACTGAATCAACTTCTGTAAGATTATCTTTTACAATTTCACTTATGGTTGAATAGTTAACTACTTCAGCATCATATTTCTGGGATTTAACTTTTGTAAATAACAAAATTTCAATTAGGATAATGATAATAAAACGTTTATGGATCATTGATTTGTTTTTTAACTAATTTATTTTAATTTATTAAACGTAATACAATTATCAAAAACTTCATCCAAATTCCCAAAAAAATTGTTATATTTAATAGAGGATTATATGTTAGGAACAACATTAAAAACTAAAAATTATGAACGCAGAAACTATCAAAGGGATTATCAGCAACTCTTCCTGGATCGACCCGGTTAATAAGAGTATTTTTAAGTTTTCTGAAGGTAATAAACTTATAATTAACGGAATGCAGGTAAATAATTATTCGTTAAGTCCTTCAGGTAATAAAGTTGTATTGCAGTACGGGCCTAACCACAAATATTACATCGACTTTGTGAATGACTTTACTTTAAATTTCTATAACGAAGCCGAAAAATTCAGCATCACACCTGAATAGAGCAGCATTTTTAATTTTATGTTTTCTATTTTTTATTGAACAACAAATTCCGTACCCCGAAATTTTTACGCCTAAACCCTCCATCACCCCATCACCCCATCACTTAGAAGTAAACCTCAGCGTGTAATTGGTTTGAAGGAATTCCTGATTTTTCAAGAATTGTATATGCATCATCAATCATAGCACTGTTTCCGCAAAGATATGCCCAGATATTTATATCTACAGGGTTTTTAAGCAGATATTCAGTCACCCTTCCTTTAAATTCCCCTCCCGGCTCCTTTGAAACACATTGAATATAACGACCCTGCGCATAGTCATTACGTTCATAACTTTCCCTGAGGTAGCTTACACCGTGCAGCAAAGTATAATTAATTTCCGGGTAGCTCAAAACAATACTATGGAAAGGCGATATTCCTGTTCCACTAGAAATAAATAAATATTTCCTCTCCGGTAATAACTTTTCATCAACTATAAAATATCCAAACGGACCTTCAATATCTACAATTTCTCCGGGGTTACCATGTTTAAGCTTTTTTGATAAAAAACCACTTTCAACCTCCTTAATCAAAACTTCAAGATATGGCACATCAACAGGGCTGTAAATTGAATATTCCCTTTTTTGCTTACTACCCTGTATTCCCAGAACAATATACTGACCTGGAATAAATTCAAGCCCCTGCCTCTGGAATCTTAAAATGTAAGTACTTTCGGTTATAAAACGTTTACTTATTATTTTCGATTGTAATCTTGTTGTAACCATAAGATAAGTTATTTCCACTAATACATTTAATTTCTGAATTTGTTTAATTTTTTTAGCTAATACGTTACAATGCTTTTTAAACATTAGTTATAGCAAACTTCACCACCTTGCAAGTCTTCTTTCTTTTATCATTCTTAATTCCCTATAATGTTTTTTTCTAAATTAGCGGTAATTTTTAACAAATCAATTAACATTTATTATATGAGTAAAATAACTGTGATAGGTGCCGGGAACGTGGGTGCTACCTGCGCAAATGTAATTGCACAGAAAGAATTAGCCAGTGAACTTGTACTATTGGACATTAAAGAAGGAGTAGCGGAAGGGAAAGCCCTGGATATGATGCAAACATCAGCTCTGTCAGGTTTCGATTCGCGCATTAGTGGTGTAACCGGAGATTATAGTAAAACTGCCGGTTCCAATGTGGTGGTGATAACATCTGGCATACCCCGAAAACCTGGTATGACAAGGGAAGAACTGATAGGTATTAATGCAGGCATAGTGAAGGAAGTAACACAAAATATTCTTAAATATTCCCCTGATGCTATT
Source organism: uncultured Bacteroidota bacterium (assembly GCA_963766305.1). Lineage (GTDB taxonomy): Bacteria > Bacteroidota > Bacteroidia > Bacteroidales > JAAUTT01 > JAAUTT01. Next base: position 120,189 of record CAVYAE010000068.1, on the reverse strand, counting down.
TTGGTCGTCATCAGCAATCCAATGGATACGATGACCTACCTCGCACTTAAATCAAGCGGATTGCCCAAAAACAGGATTATAGGTATGGGAGGCCTGCTGGACAGTTCCCGGTTCAAATGTTATTTAAGTCTTGCCCTGAATGTACCTGCAAGTGATATCGAAGGTATAGTAATTGGGGGACATGGTGATACAACAATGATACCTTTGACGCGATTTGCAACATACAAGGGAATACCGGTTTCAACTCTTCTGGATGATGAGGCTCTTAAGAAAGTTGTGTCAGATACCATGGTCGGCGGAGCTACACTCACCAAATTACTTGGCACATCTGCCTGGTATGCTCCTGGCGCATCTGGTGGTGCCTTGGTCGAAGCTGTCATACGTGATGAAAAGAAGACCTTCGCATGTTGCGTTTCATTAAACGGTGAGTATGGACAAAAAGATATTTGTTTGGGGGTCCCGGTTGTCATAGGTAAAAATGGCTGGGAAAAAATACAGGATTATAAACTTAACCCGGAAGAACAAAATGCATTTAATAAAAGTGCTGAGGCAGTACGCGGAATGAATAATGTCCTTTCGGAAATGAAAGTTATATAACCTGGACCCGTAAGGTACGAACCTGAAAGGATACCCTTAAAAGCAGTATGGCTTTATATATTTTGTAATGTTATAAATAAGTATGCGACAGGCAATTCATATTGCTATCGCATACTTTTGAGTAAAATAAATTAAATTTTTCTCAGTCTTCTATCGCCTCAACTCCAAGTTGTTTAAGTTGCTCAAGGTTTTCCCCTGACGGATCCATAAATTAATTCTTCTTATTGTTGTTCTCCGGGTCCGGGAGCCATGTTCATATTCTGAAGATAATTCTGCAAAGTATTCTCAACCTTTGTACTCAGGTCTTTTTGCTTATACGTTGCTGTTATTCTTGCTAACTGATTTAAGGTATATAAGCACAGCTGTTTCTGATTATCTACATTTCTTCCTAGGTTGCCCTTGAGCTTGAAATAATATTTTATTTCATCGCTTATGTTAGTATATAGTTTCTCAGACAAGTCATTTGCCTTAGTACTTTGACTGGCCCTGTAATATTGCTCTATTAAAGGCAGAGACCATAGATTTAATGGCACCTGCTCTGCCGGTAACACTTTGAAACACCGGTCGAGAACTTTTACCGCTGAATCCGTTTTGTTTTCATTGATAAGCTGTTCAGCAAGCCTTGCAAAATTTGTCCTGAAATTGGAGAGCATCCTCATATTGTTCTCATCCAGATATACCTTAGGATCTGCAACATTTCCCCATTTAAACTTATTCATCAGGTTTTCATACAATATTTTGGAATCGATTATTCCATACTGACCATCCTGACGTTCAACGGGACTTTGAATTGGTATAAGACGATATGCCAGACCATCGAGCCTGAAATATTTTTCAAGTCCAAGATAATTTTCATCGCCAACTGTAATTGCAAAATAAATAGGACGCTTCCAGTCGTTCTGAGCCACCAGGTCGAGCACCATCATATCATTTTTATAGATTATTGACCTGTAGGTCTTTTTTTCCCTCGATCTGGGATTGGTAAGTTCGAATCTCATCTCAGGAGTAATATAATTGTCAAACCTTTCACTAACAACTTTATTGTCAATTACCGCTTGTTTGTCTACTTTGATACTAAAGTTCTTTACAGGTAAATAATCTATTTTTTCATTAACATTTGGAAGTGTTTTAGTTTGTTCATCGTCGCTGGCAACAAACTTCATTACTTCCTTAAGATCAGCATATTGTCCGTTAAGCTGATCTATTATATAAAGTGCATCCCTCGATCCTGTTTTATATTTATCATGTGTCATTGAGAACGGCAAGGGATCCGAATCATTAACTTTTTTTTCCATCTGATCAATATACCAGTCGGCCCCCAGATAACTTAAATTTACGACTCTTACATCGGGACGTACACCAAATACTTCCTGAACACACCAGAGAGGGAAAGTATCGTTATCACCGTTGGTGAATATAATTGCATCCTTTTCACAGGAATTAAGATAATCGTATGCAAAATCAGTACTGGTATAACGTCCGGATCTGTTATGATCGTCCCAGTTTTGAGCCGCCATGCGCATTGGAACAGCAGCCAGACAAACTAAAAATACGGCAATGACTGTCGCTGTTCCCTTAACATATTTACTTGCCCAGTAGATAAGTGACATTACTCCCAGTCCAACCCAGATTGAAAAAGCAAAGAATGAACCCACGTATGAGTAATCCCTTTCACGCGGTTGAATAGGGTATTGGTTAAGATATAGTACAATACCTATACCAGTCATAAAAAATAAAATTAATACCACCCAAAAATCATGTTTTTGGTTTTTATAATGAAAATACAATCCAAACAAGCCAAGAATCAGCGGAAGCATAAAATATGTGTTACGCGCCTTGTTATGTTTGAATTTATAACCCGACATGGTTTCTGGTAGGTTAGTTTGTGGTCCCAGTCTTGGTTCATCAATGAAATTAATCCCTGAGAGCCAGTTACCGTTTAGGTTATCTCCATGTCCCTGAATGTCATTCTGGCGGCCCGAAAAATTCCACATAAAATATCTAAGGTACATCCAGCCTATCTGATATCTGACAAAGAATTTGATGTTTTCAAAAAAAGTTGGTTTATATACAGTTTGTGGCTCACCCTGCTGGTTAGTTATCTGCAGGGGAACTCCTTTAATGTCTGCCCATTTTTTATATTCACTTACGTGGTTGCCTTCCTGGCTGTACATCCTTGGGAAAAAAGTACAGAACCTGGGGTCATAAACATAAACGGGTTTATGACCAGTGACAACATATTTACCGTCTTTCTGACCCCATACTGTTTCTCCCTCTTCCTGTTTTATTACGGGAGCATTGTAATAATGTCCATAAAGTAATGGCCTGTCACCATATTGTTCCCTGCTAAGGTATGAAAGCAGAGTAAAGAGATTTGACGGGTTGCCTTCATTCAATGGTGTCCCGGCATTAGACCTGATTATTGTCATTGTATATGACGAATAACCAAGTAAAATCATCGACAGGCATATTAGAATAGTATTCCACAGAGGCTTACCATTTTTGTATGTATAATGCACACCCCAAATTAGTGATATAACCAAAGCAGCAACAAAGAAAACCCAGCCTGAATTATATGGAAGCCCAAATCCATTTACAAACAATAGCTCAAACCAGGAAGCAACAACAAATGTACCCTGTATTATCCCGTACATTATAACCCCAAGGATTGTAAGCGAAACTACTATTGCTATAACCAATCCCCTGGGTGTTACCTTATATTTCTTAAAGTAGTATACTAGTCCGAGTGCAGGTATGGACAGGAGGTTAAGCAAATGTATACCAATAGTTAAACCCATTAAATAAGCAATCAGTATCAGCCATCGGTTGGCATATTTTTCATCGGCACAGTCTTCCCATTTTAGTATTGACCATACAATTAATGCTGCAAACATGGTCGATGAGGAGAAAACAATGGTTTCCACAGCTGAAAACCAGAAACTGTCAGAAAATGTAAATGTCAATGCACCAACAACCCCGCTTCCTATAATTATAAGAATTTCCTTGAGCGAATATTCTTCTTTCTTTCCAATTATCTTAACTGCAAAATGCGTGATTATCCAGAACAGGAATAATACTGCAAAGGCACTGGCCATACCTGAATATGTGTTCATGGCGACAGGTACTTTATGAACGTCGCCGCCGGCAAACATTGCCACTACGCGGCATATCATAGCAAACATGGGATATCCGGGAGGATGGCTGACTTCAAGTTTATACCCGCACGAAATAAATTCACCACAATCCCAGAAACTTGCAGTTTGCTCACTGGTCATCATGTAAACAATTGCTGCAGTCGCAAAAATCACCCAGCCTGCAATGTTATTAATCAGTTTAAATTTTTTCATTTGTTAATTTCTAAGCGGAATTTATTTATTTATTAGAATTTAAAAACCTGAAGCAAAGTAAAAGAAATTTTCTAATTCATTGTACTAAAATTTATATAATAATTAGTAAATTGCCTTACCACAAAAAAACTATCAACTAACTAAATCTAAAGCTAATGTCTATTAAATACTTCATTTTAATTTTTTTAGGCCTATTCCTGATCGGTGCAGTAAATGCCCAGACACAATTAAAACATGAAAAAAAGATTTATGTAAGCCCTGAAGGTAAAGTTTATGTAAACAAGTCGCTCCCAATTTATGTTAAAATTTCAACATCTCCGGATGACAAAGCGCAATCTTTCAGACTTCCGAGCACCACAACAGCTTTGTATGCCAATCCCATGTATTTTGACAGCGAAGGGCGCAATACACTGCGGTCACCATGGGCCGTTGATACCGTTACAAAGAAACTGGCAGAACCCAAGATAGATATACAATTTGAGGTATATGCCGACAGTAAGCCTCCTGTAACCAGTTTAAATATACAGCATAAATATAAATACAATAAAAATGGAGTGATATATTACGGGAAAGATATTAAACTTGAATTTAAATCCTACGACGAGGTTTCAGGAACCGAAGCTACTTTTGTTTCTGTAAATAAAGGTGAATATGTTGAGAAGTCAAAAATAAATCAGTTGTTTGACCAGGAAAAGGAATATGTAATTGCATATTATTCTGTTGATAAGGTTGGTAATGTTGAAGTACCAAAACATACCAAATTTTTTATAGATAATACTCCTCCCAAAACAGAATTTAAGATTATTGGTGAAAGCAAGGGGAAAGTTTTATCGTCAAAGGCTGCAATAAGCCTTAGTTCTAAAGATAGCCTGTCCGGTGTGAACAGGATTATTTATTCAATAAATGATGGTCCTGAAAAAATATATACCACTCCCATATTACTTGCAGGCTTAAGCGATGGTAAATTAAAAATAACATACTATGCCGTAGATAATACTGGTAACAGTGAAGAAGCAAAGGTTATAGCCGCTTCAACAGATAAGCCGGACCAAAATAATGAAAATTCAACCTTTAATTTTTACATAGACAAGGAACCTCCTGAGGTGAGTTACGAAATTGTTGGAGACCAGTCCCCAACAGGTAAGTACATATTTATTTCACCAAGAAGCCTGTTTAAAATAAATGCTTTTGATGAAAAATCAGGAGTCGACAAGGTCCTTTACTCCGTAAACAACGCTATGGTAAATCAAATTTACAGTTCTCCGTTTACATTAAATGGTGAGGGCTTGCAAACTGTATTCTTCGCGGCATCAGATAATGTGGGCAATTTTGCTTTGCCAAAATCTCAACAGTTGTATATAGATAAAACTATTCCGGCAACTACCTTATCATTTAATGGCCGTGTATATAAAAATCGTGATACTGCCTTTATTACGGGAACAACAAAGATTGTTCTAAGTACATTTGAAACAGGATCCGGCATTCAATCAGTTCAGTATTCACTTGACGGTAATGGTAAAACAACATATATTGAACCATTTATGGTTGAAAAGGAAGGATTGCATAATATTGAATACTTTGCTACCGATAAGGTTAATAATATTGAAAAAGCGAAAAAACTTTCATTTTATGTTGATAATACACCTCCCCAAATTCATTATTATTTCAGTATTAACGCAATAGGCGAAAAAACAATACGTGATGAAAAGTACATTATTTATCCGTCCAACACAATGTTGTATATAGCTGCTACTGATAATTCATCCGGCAGTGATATAATTCAATATACTATAAACGGGAAACCTTCACTGAATGTCATCCCTGTAAAAGGACTTGTTCCGGGAAACTACGAAATCGAAATATCTGCCTATGACATGCTCCATAACAAATCAGTTGAAACTGTCAGGTTTGCAATAGAGGATTAATATAATGTCATAAATGTTTGGTACTTATGAGAAAGATATATTTTATGATTATATACTTCTGGACATGCACTACAGTGTCATATGCACAGGAGGAAAATATAATATCTTCAGCAATTTATAATTTTACACGTTACATAGACTGGCCGGATGATGGTTCGGCTGATTTTTATATAAATATTATTGGACATAAATCGGTTTATGATAAACTAACTGAACTTACTGCCGGAAGAAAAGTCGGGACAAGGACGATAACTATAAGATACTTTGAAACCATAAATAATATTTCACCATGTCAGATTCTTTTCATCAGCTTCTGGCAAAGTAAAAATATATCTCTTGTAAATGAGAAAGTAGGAGAAGCTCACACGTTAATAATTACTGAAAAAGAAGGACTTATTGATGCCGGTTCCGGTATTAACTTTGTTATAGTTAACAATACGATAAAATTTGAAATTAAAAGGTCCAACATTGTTAAGCGTGGGTTGGCTTTAAGCTCGCAGCTGGAACAAATGGCTTATAAAACATACTAATCCTCAGATCTTACTTTCGTTAAAAAGAAATCACTGTTGAAGAGGATATACACTCCATATGTATAGTCAAAATTGGAAATGGCAAGATCGTAATATGATTCAAATCTTGTACCCAGCTCTATTCCTCTTTTTATGGTATGGTGATAGGTTAATTTGAAATTTAATAGTTGTCTTCGGGCTTCGGTATATGAACTATCCAGGGAAGAAACAGACTGAAACAAATAATCCCCCCGGGGTGCAATAAATTTATAGGCATTCCAGTATCCCAGCATTACGTCCCAGTGTTTCCCTTCCATTATAAAATTTGGGTACAGTCCGTACCCGTTTACAAAAGGCTGCTCTTTCTGAGTTGACAAATCTGCATAATGGGCCACATAAGCCCTTAACCCTATCCTTTTAAATAACGCCCCTTTTATGTTATACATTGCGTCAACTCCATATACAAGGTTAAAAAGAGTTTGTACCGGGGCACTCTGGCGGGTATCCATGCCTCCCTTGTGTGCAAATAAAAACTGGACAGGTATTTTAAGCTGGAACCGGCTGTCAGGATTTGTAAGTATAAAATTATTCGACGACCCTACAGTAAATTGTTCCTGTATAGGAGATAACTGGAAAATGAATTGTTCCCAGTTTAACCACAAATCTGAATGAATGTGTGGCTTATCCAGCAGGAATTGCAAGCCGTTTTCCACATGTTCATTCATGTACCTGTCGAATTGAAAGATGGGTTCAATAAGATTATGGTTCGTGGTACCATAAAGAGTCCCCAAAACCATATCAAGGCCATCCCATATATGGTATTGAAAGGAAAGAACAGGTGTAGCCTGTGTATAACCGGATAATCCGGAATACTTAAGCAGATAAATGCCTGCAGAAAATTTACTCCTTTCATTAGGATAGTAGACCAGTTCAGGTTGTAAAAAATACCCAATTTCCTTGTAACCGGCCTCAAAAGCATTATCCGTGTAATACATGTTTTTGAAGTAGTTACCGTTTTCTATGGTAAAATGAAGTGAGTTACTATCTTTAGGGTTGATATTATGAGGTATGCAAAAGGCTGAATTATCGTTCTGGGCTGATAAACATATTGAAACAGTAATTAAGACTAAAGCTGTAATAAATGCGGATTTTGTACAGGATGATTTAAAACAAATAATTGTTGTATATGATAATAAATTCTTTTTCATCGAAGTAATGCTTTTATACAGTCTTACAATTAAGCGGCTAAAATAATCATTTTGAACAGAAAGTGATTGAGGAGCCCGTTGTATTTTCTATTTATTAAATCTTAGTAATTACCACAAGCTAAAACACTTCTCCAAGGTTAAAATAGAAACCTCTTGATTGTTGTGTGCCAAAGCCGTAGTCTACAGCAAGATTAGTGTTTGAATGTTTGTTTAATTTAATACGTACACCAAGGCCATATCCTGGTTTAAGGCTTCCCATAACACCTGAAGGCCATTCTGAAAATGATTCTTCATTTGCAAAAATTACTCCTCCTAATAATCCGTTATTAGTTATTCCAAACCTGTATTCCGATTCGAGATAAACCAGTTCCTTACCGCGAAATCGTCCCTGTGCATAACCTCTTCCTGTGTTATTGTATGAATCCCATCCTATACTGGGCAAGTCGAGGTACGGAGGGTTGCCAAAGGTGAAATCGTTATAGCTCCAAAAAGCCAGCACATTCTTTGAGGAAGCGGGTAAGGTAAAATATTCCCTTGCATCTATCAAAACGGAACTCCAGTTTTTATCGCTACCTAAAAAGGTGCTGTTTTGTCTTATCTGAAGGTCAGCGTAGGTTCCTTTTAACGGATTAACCGTATTAGCGCGGTTATCGAACAAAAGGTTTGCTGAAATACCGGAAGAAAATGACCGTACGGTTAATCCGTATTTATCAAAATCTGTTTGGCCGGTGTTGGGGTTATTTTCAGAAATGTTAAAATGATAATCCAGATGGTAACCTATGCCTGTGTATAAGTTCGGGATTACTTCCACAAGACCAACTTCATATATTTTCAGGTAATTGTAATCAATTGGGTCAACATCTTCAGGTGTAGTGTTACTGCCTAACCCAAAGGTATTAGTAGGGAATTTATATAAACGCCAGTCCCCTATGAAATTATATTTTTCCTTATTTATAAATACATTTGAATTTATTATTGTCCAGTATTGATTGTACTGGGTATAATAGGCACCTGCAAGGATTGAAGAGTTTCTGCTTTTGCCGGGATCGGTGAAGAAATATACGCTTGTTGCCGCACCTACTATATAACCGGAAGCTATGGCATAACCAATGGCTGGCAGGAATGCAAAATATGGACCCATGCCATTGTTTTTCAAAGTATCAGTCAGGCCATTATCATAAGCCTTTTTTGGCTTTCTGAAAAGGTCAAAAAAATCTATTGGATTTCCTGTTGAAGTTAAGTTATTGAAATTATTATTTACAGAATAACTCATAACGGTATCCGAGCCGCTTTTGTCTGCAGGCAGGGTACTGGCAGAAAATAACGAAAGCTGTAAACCGGAGAAAAAGACAATAATAAGAAAATTCCTTGTGATAAAATTAATACCTGTTCTGCTAAAGTTCAATAATGCAATTTTTTTAGTCATCCTGTGTGTTTTCGTCCTGGATTGTATAAGTGTGAAATAGTTTACTTAAGTTTCAAATATATTTTTGGATTAAATTAAGCTTATTATTACGTTTCTGATTAGCTTTTATTGTTTATATGATGAGGAGGTAAGGTTACAGGTTCGCAATGCAAAGGAATATTTTTTTATATTTAAATCAAATTAATCCTAAACAATTCGTTGAATTCAAAAAAAAACACAATAATAAATAAATTAATAAAAGGTGATGAGAAAACATTTGAATATCTTTTTCTAACCTATTATAAATCACTACGCCAATATGCCTGTAAGATTATTAAGGATGATATTGCAGCAGAAGAGATCGTTGAGGATATATTCTACCATCTTTGGGATAAAAGACATACCATTGGATCCATCAGTTTAGTAAAATCATACTTATATAAAGCAACTTATAATAATGCTTTAAAGTATTTACGGCATAATAAAATTGTAACCAAACACCAGGAAGAAGTTCAGCGTCAACTTTCACAAACTTTCGAGTATCAGGAAAATTATTCGGAAATTGATGAAATAAGGAATATTATCCGGGAAACCATGCATTCAGTACCGGAACGTACCCAAACAATTTTTCAGCTCAATCGTAATCAAGGGCTTAAATACCACGAAATTGCCGAAAGATTAAACATTTCTGTAAAGACTGTGGAGGCTCATATGACCAGTTTATTGAAACTTTTTCGTGAAAATCTCAAAGATTATATGTTTTTAATCATTATAGGTTTTTTATTAGGGTAAAATATCCCTCAGGGATCTTAATTTAGATATCATTAAAATGAAAGAACAACCAGACGATAACAATTTAGCATTAATAGTAAAGTTTCTCAGCAACGAGCTTGATAGTGATGAAGTATTGGAGTTCGACCGTTGGATCAGAGAGTCGGAAAATCATCAGCAGGAACTTGAAAAAGCTAAAAAGATTTGGGACATGGCAGCTTCTGAAAGTCAAAACGATGAATATACTGACAAGGCCTGGAAAAGATTACATCAACGTATTCACGAGGTTGATGGTACAGGCTTCTCAAGGCGCCGTCAATACATCAGTTTTAGCTGGAAAATAGCGGCTTCTGTTTTAGTTTTACTGGGACTTGGTTTTATGTTGTATTTTATGGTTCATGTGCAATCGGACACTAGAGAAATAACAACTTTAACCGATAAAATTTTAAAGCCTGTCATCCTTCCTGATGGTACCAGGGTTTATTTAAATTCCGGCACAAAAATTCGGTATTCTTCTGAATTTAAAAACCACCGGAAAGTTCAACTTTCAGGTGAAGCATTTTTCAATGTAACACACGATACAAACCACCCATTCACTGTCCAGACATCGAATGCGCAGATTATTGTTGTTGGGACATCGTTTAATGTATCGGCAAGCACAGACAGTGTAGAAGTTGTAGTAGAGTCGGGCATTGTGAAGTTATCGTCCCGTAATATAAATAATGAAATAAGTCTGACAAAAGGAAATTCGGGTAAATATATTGCTAATATAAATCAATTAATTAAAACATCAGAAGCTGATATTAATTCCCTGGCATGGAAAACAAATGTCATTACGTTTAATAACGTGGATCTGAACTATGTTTCAAAAACTCTTGTCAGATTATACCATAAACCCATTTACTTTGAAAATGATAAACTGAAATTTTTAAAACTTAACGCAACCTACAAGGATCTTGACCTGGAAGGTATCTTCAGGGCATTAAGAACTACTCACTGTCTTGATATAAAAGAGAAGGATGGTGCTTACCATATCTCAGGGACTGGTTGTTATTAATTAATAATGACGAAAATATATCCTTACCGGTGTACACTTTTTCAGATAATCCTCCTTGGATTAATGATTGGCTCTGTTAAGGCTCAGCCAGACTTTATTCATCAGAAATATACCATTTCTTTCAGTCATGAACCCCTCGACACTGTTATTAACAGGCTCCAGAAACTGGTTAATGCCGGCTTTTCATATAACCCTGGCATAGTTGTACGTACTAAGCTTATATCAAATACATTTATAAACCAGGATTTAAATGTTATATTAGATAGTATTTGTCTTCCAAACCAATTGACATACAAAGTCCTGGGACATAATATTGCTATTGCAGGAAACTTTGATAATAAAAGAGGAACTAACCAGGATACGCCAGGTGAGATCCATGATTATTTTCAGGCGGCGGGCCGGATAGTGGATTATAATTCTAAAAATCCTATATCCTATGCAGATGTATATATAAATAATAATACAATTGGAACATTATCGAACAATGATGGAAACTTTATCCTTAAGATACCTCTGGCATATAAATCTGATTCATTGCATTTTTCGTGCCTGGGATATAAGACTTTCAGCATATTAATAGATAGTTTGTCACCCGAAGTAAACCTGGTTGCTTTAAAGCCACTACCTATTTACATTAAAGAAGTGGAAGTCAAGCCTGTGGAAGCAATTAAGCTTATTCAGGATGCTATTGATAAAATTCCGGTGAATTATAGTCGCATACCTTTAATAAATACGGCCTTTTATCGTGAATTGGTACGTGAAAACAACTATTATGTAAACCTTTCAGAGGCTGTACTTTCAATTTATAAGGAACCATATGACAGTTATAAGAACGATCAGGTTATCATTTTAAAAGGACGTAAAAGTTCGTTCGTAAAACCAATGGACACTTTATTTTTTAAACTGCAGGGAGGCCCTTTCATAAGCTTGTTACTGGATATTGCTAAAAACAAAAGTATTATACTTTCAAATGAATACCTCAATGATTATAATTTTAAACTCGAGGATATTGTTATTATTAAAGACAGGCCGGTTTATCTGATCTCATTTGATCAGAAAGATAATATTCAGTATCCTTTATATAAGGGTAAACTTTATATTGACCGCAGGACCATGGCATTTGTGAGAGCCGATTTTATGATCAGTCCAAAAGAGATAGATCACGCCGCCAGGTTGATGGTACTAAAATCCCCGCATAAAGTGAAAGTGAAGCTATTGTCAGCAAAATACCTTGTTGATTACAAACAGCAGAATAACAGCTGGAGTTTGAACAATGTTCGTGAAGAAATCACTTTTAAAGTGAGTAAAAGATTTACCTTTTTCAGTAAAATTTACTTCACTAAAACTGAACTGCTGATAACCAAAACTGACTCCATCAATGTACATAGTTTTAAAAAGCATGAAATATTAAAGGAACATGATGTATTCATTGAGAAACTGGGCCGCTATGATGAAAGTTTCTGGGGTGGTTACAATATAATAAAACCAGATGAATCTATTGAAGACGAATTACAAAAGGTTGACCGGAATAAATAAAAATTTTTAGGATTAAAATTTTAGGGTATTATTGGTTACAGGAATCATAAATATGAATATAATCTTATATGATTTGTTATAATTTAAATAATTAAAGCTATGAAAAATATTTATGAAGTAGGCAAATTAGTAGGTATGGTTTCGATAATATTAATAATAAATAGTTTACAAGGCACATCGTTAAAAGCCCAGGTTGACAATACTTCAGTAAAGACCATAAGGGGTAAGGTAATAGATAAAAATAACCTGAAACCTTTATCATTTGCTTCGGTTATAATTGCAAATTCCGAAATCGGGACTGTAACAAACAACGATGGCGAATTTATTCTCAAAATTCCAGAACCATCCGATTCAAAGACAATTACAATTTCATATATGGGATATACTCCTGTGAATTATAATTTTACTGATCTGAAAGATAAAAATAACCTCATTGCCATGACGCCGGAAGTCATAGAATTTCAGGAGATAATAGTACGAACGAACGACCCTCTGGAACTAATAGATGCTGCATTGAAACATATCCCGGACAATTATGGAACATCTCCGAGTATCTGCACTTCCTTCTACAGGGAATCGGTAATGCAAAACAGGAATTATGTGGGTGTTGCCGAAGCTGTCTTAAGTATATACAAATCGGGTTACAGTAGTAACGAATACGATATAGATCGCATTAAAGTTTATAAAGGACGTAAAAACCTGGATGTTAAACGTATGGATACAGTTATTTTCAAACTCCGTGGAGGTGATAACAGTGCCCTTTTAATGGATCTTGCTAAAAACCCAACAGATTTTTTAGACAGATCGAACCTTAATCAGTATGATTTTCAACCAGTATCAATTATAAATATAGATGGCAGGCAAAGTTATATGATACCATTTATTCCAAATAAAAACTCAAAAGATGCCTTGTATAAAGGGTATTTGTATATTGATGCTGCTACTTTGGCTATAAAGAAAGTGGAGTTTGAGGTCAGCCCGGAAGAATTGAACGCAGCTGATAATTTATTGATTGTTAAGAAACCCTTTAACATGAAAGTTCATACGGTAGATACTTACTATTCTGTTGATTATAGAAACTTAAACGGAAGATGGACCTTAAATCATGTAAGGTGTCAGATTAAATTTAAAGTGGATAAAAAGTACCATCTGTTCAGCAAAATTTATACTTCTACTATAGATTTGGCTATTACCGATAAGGATACTGTAAATGTAACCAGATTTAAATACAGGGATATAGTGAATCCCAATGATGTTTTTGTTGATCATTTATCAAGTAAATATGATGAAGATTTCTGGGGTCCTTATAACATAATCAAACCGGAAGAACCTATAGAAGAAGCCATTAAAAGACTAAGCAAACGTATGAAAGAAATTCATACCAATTGATATTAAGATAATTAAAAGTTTTAAGAGTTGTAAAGTTTATATTTTAACTTTACAACTCTTAAATTAACATGTTACCACTTCGTTCTTAATACTTTGGATTTCCTACCTGTTACTTTCTTTAATATAATTAATTGTTTTATCAGGTGAGGCCATCATTGGCATTGCCTGCCAGTCTTTATATTTTTCTTTAAATTCAGCAGCTTTGGACGGATCAGCCGCTGCAACCTGCATATCTTTAAAATACTGCTGAAGAGCGGAAGCCAGCTCTTTACCACCTATGTCTCCATGACCTGGTACTATTGTTGTTACATCCCTGGATAAAATAAAGTCCAGAGCTTTTATCCATTTATCTATATTCGCTCCGCTAGCCCTCATAAGTACGGGATTTCGTTTATTAAAAATCAGATCACCGGAAAACAAAACTTTTCTGTTTTTAAAATTACTACCACATCGTCCATTGTATGTGCCTGTCCGACATTATAGAGCAAAACAGTATCCCTGCCCAATGCAAGAATGAGGCTGTCTTTAACAAACATGTCAGGCATCAGTCCGGGTTTAACATTCTTCTGAAGGAAATCTTTGTCGTAACTTCCAATATAAATAGGGTCACCTGAGTATAAATAGTTTCCATTAATATGATCGGGATGGTAATGAGTATTTATCACAATTATTTTTTTATTACCTGCTATCCCCTTAACCGTTTTGGCAAATTCTTCCGCCGGTTTGCCCATTTTTGTGTCAATTACAACCACCGCACTGTCAGTTACCAATATGCCGCTATTGCCACCGCCACCGAGAACAACTGTCAATGAATCGTCAATTTTATGCGACTCGGTTTTCATCATTTTTGAATACATCGGTAAAACAAAAATCAGGAAAAGGGCGATAATTATTACCACTATTATTGCTAATCCAATTAATATTTTTTTAATCATAGGTTTAGGTATTAATGTTTGGATATAAAATTATACCAAATTATGTGATTAGTCAATACTGAATCCATTTATTCTTTAAAAATCTAATCCGGAAATGTTGAGGAAAGATTTAAGATTGTGTTTATACGATTCCAGTATTATGTTTTGTAATTTTGTTTCAAATAAATATCTGAGCCTTCAAAACCTGTAAATTTTAAAAATTCTGAATTTAAAACATATTTTCAAATAATAAACTTATAATGAACAACATAAAGAAAATAATCATTTTAATTTCTGTAGTAATATTTTACTCAAACAACAACCACGCGCAGCCTGTAAAAAATACAGAATCCCCGCGACAGATAACTTTACCCTACGACAGGATCATACAACCTGCGGGACAGCAAATTTATTTCGGGGATACCACACTTGAAAATCATGCCCTGGATGCAGCCTTGTCATTTGATGGTAAATGGCTTGCTGTAGAAGAACGATACAGCGTGGTTTTAATAAATACTGCAGACAACAAGGTTAAATATACATTTAACCTAAAGGAAAATAGTGGACTAAATGGTGCAATGAATACTTATTCAGGTATATGCTGGCTAAAGGAAAATGGAGAAGATTACCTGTTATGGAGTTTGTCAGGTAAAAATAGTATGGGGTATGTGGCAGTTGCTAAATGGGATGGGGCAAAAACTGAGCTTACAAAACTTTTTACTTATAAGGCAATAAAACCTGCGTCCCTGGCATTGCCAAACGGTATACTTTTAAGAGAGGAGAATAACAGGGAATTTTTATATGTTGTTCTAAATGGTAATAATGAAATTTTAAAGCAGGATTTCATTTCCGGGGATACCATTTGGAAAGCAAAAACAGGTGTTGCTCCCTACGGAATAAAATGTGCCAATGGCAAAATTTATGTCACCAACTGGGGTGGAAGGGTTCCTGATCCGGACGATAAAAATGTCGCAGGTGTTCCCTGGGGTCAGGTGAGGGTCGATTCAACAAACGGATCCACAAGAGAAGGAAGCATCAGTGTCTTTGACCCGGTTTCCGGTAAATTGCTGCATGAAGTATTAACCGGGTTGCATCCCAATGAATTAATAACTTCTAAGGACGGGCACTTTATATATACCACCAGTTCCAACAGTGATAAGATGAGTGTGATAAATACCGCTTCAGATAATATTTCAGAGAGTATCTCAACCCGGCTGCAGGAAAATATTAACCCTTACTTTGGGGATTCTCCTGATGGCCTGGCTCTGTCAGCGGATGGGAAAACTTTGTATGTAGCTGATGGACTCGACAATGCAGTGGCTGTTATAAGACTTGATAAATATGGATCACTAACGGGTACTGCCAGGGAAAGTTTCATAGACGGTTTTATACCAACCGGTACCTATCCTTCATCCATTAGTATACTCAACAATTACCTTTACGTTACCAATCTTGAATCAGAAAGCGCGATCCTTCCCATGGTGGTCAAAGGAACGCATACCGTTGGTTATAATTCGCATCACATGCTGGCTTCCGTGTCGGTGATTGAGGTGCCGGATGATAAAAAGTTAAGATCTTATACCCAGACTGTTATAGCTGTCAATCAGCTTGAAAGGTTAAAGTCGGCCCAGTTGCCCCCACGGACAGGAATATCGCCTAAACCATTGCCTGAAAGAATAGGTGAACCGTCGGTATTTAAACATGTATTGTATATAATTAAGGAAAACAGGACCTACGATCAGATTTTGGGTGATATGCCCGGTGGTAATGGTGATTCAACCCTATGCACTTATGGTAAAAAAGTTACACCTAATGCTCATAAACTGGCAAACGATTTTGTTCTGCTTGATAATTTCATGGTTTCCGGTAAGTGTTCCGCCGAAGGCCATCAATGGACCGATGCCTCTATAGTTACAGATTATATTGAAAAAAACGTGCGGGCCTGGTTCAGGAGTTATCCGCATATACAAACCGACGCCCTGGTGTATGCACCTACAGGTTTTATATGGGACAACGCCATGAAACATGGCAAAAAGATACGGATTTATGGGGAAGCTCAATCGTTAGTGATGGATAAATCGCTCGACTGGAGTAAAATATATTCAGGATTTTTAAAGGGTGAGCCTTTTGCTTTTAAAAATGTAACCACCATTGCAAATATAAGAGATGTGATAAGTCCTGATTATCCTGCCTTTGATGACAGGGTGCCTGATATAGTGAAAGCTTCAGCTTTTATCAATGAACTCAGAAAAACAGAAGCTCTTGATGGAGATCAGCTTCCTGAACTGATGATAATGGCATTACCAATGGATCACACAAGGGGTACACGTCCGGGGGACCCAACACCGGAAGCAATGGTTGCTGATAATGATGTTTCGCTGGGCAAAATTGTCGATGCATTGAGCCATAGCAAATTCTGGAACAATACTGTGATTTTTGTGGTTGAAGACGACTCCCAAAACGGATGGGACCATGTATCTGCATATCGTACTGTAGCACAGGTCATAAGTCCTTACTCCAGATTAAATAAAACAATTCACAATCCTTACAACCAACCTTCCATGGTAAGGACTATAGAACAGATCCTTGGCCTGCCCCCAATGAACATTCAGGATGCTATAGCCAGCCCTATGTATTCATGTTTTACAGACAATATTGATACAGCTACTTACAAGGCTTTACCAAATCTTATTCCCCTGGATAATATGAACCCTCCTCTGTCAGCCTTGCGCGGAAAGGCACTGTATTATGCCAAAATGAGTTCCACTCCCCAGTATGACGGTATAGATACCGGTAATGATGAATTACTTAATCAGATATTATGGTTTGCTGCAAAAGGCAATAAGCCCTATCCACAAAATAAGGTTGCAAGGGGAGATGGAGACTAGAGGATCTAATAAACAAAGATTTAAGAGTATTGTTATTACCGTCTATAGGTCATATTACCAGGAGATTTCGTGCCACTTATTCAGAATAACGGGATGAATTATGAGAGTTTAACCATTTAAATTGTTGATTATTAATAAGATGAAAAACAGAATATTTAATCTCCAGCCAGACAATTTAGAAGATAATTTAATATACCTTAAACCACTTAAGGAGGAAGATTTTGACAAACTTTATGCTGTAGCTTCGGATCAGTTAATCTGGGAATTACATCCTATAAAGGACAGGTATAAAAAAGAAGTATTTAAAGAATTTTTTGAAAGTGCAGTTGCATCGAAAGGTGCTTTTTTGGTATTTGACAAACTAACCAATGAATTAATAGGTAGTTCGCGTTATTACGATTTATACCGTGATTATTCAAGGGTTACCATTGGATTTACTTTTCTGGCAAGGAAATACTGGGGAGGTGTTTATAATAAGTCTTTGAAAAAATTAATGATTGACTATGCCTTTAATTTTGTTGAAAAGATTATGTTCAGTATTGGTTCATCCAATATCCGATCTCAAAAGGCAATTTTAAAAATAGGTGCAAAAAGGATCAATAATTCAGATATTTCTGGTAACGGAGATGTGTCGAGCTATGAATATGAAATAATCAGGAGTGAATGGAAAATGAAGGATTTTTCCTGATATAATTTTTTGATCAGTTAATATGTTATATGATATCTTAAAAAATAAAAAGAAAATTATTTTCCAATGAAAATTACAATGATAATTTCATATACTGCTATAATTATTACTATAATTCTAATTGTGGTTTTTAGTTATTTAAAATTTGCCATTCCTGATGTTGGGAAAGCAGAAAATATAAAAGTTGAAATTACTCCACAAAGAATTGCCAGGGGCGATTATTTATGTAACAGTGTATGTGCCTGCACTGATTGTCATTCAACCCGCGACTGGAACAGGTTGGCGGCACCCATAGTTCCCAATACTTTGGGAATGGGAGGGGAGGCCTTTGACAAACAACATGGCTTTAATGGAAACTTTTATGCCAGGAACATCACCCCATTTGCACTTGGGGACTGGACTGACGGTGAAATAATCCGTGCTTTAGCCTGCGGGGTCAGTAAAAAAGGGGAGGCTTTAATAACTGAAATGCCTTATCTCACGTATGGCACCCTTGATAAGGAAGATATATACTCACTTGTTGCTTATCTCAGAACAATGCCCTCTGTAAAAAACGTTGTTCCAAAAGCACAGCCTGATTTTCCTATGAATTTAATAATGAATACAAAACCCAAAAGAGCACATTTTAAGACAAGGCCTGATACATCCAATAAGGCAGAATATGGGAAATATTTATTCACTGCAGCTACATGTTCGAGTTGCCATACCCGGCAGAAAAACGGCAAACCTATCCATGGAATGGAACTGGCAGGAGGCATGCAATTTAATTTATCCTCAGGAGGTACGGTATATTCATCCAATATTACACCCGATTTGGAAACCGGAATAGGCCGGTGGACCGAAGAAATGTTCGTTCGCCGGTTCAAGGCATTTACGGACAGCTCTTTTAAACCTTCAGAAGTAAAACACGGAGAATTTAATACCATTATGCCATGGCTATGGTTCAGCAAAATGACTACCCGGGATTTAAAGGCTATATATGCCTATCTAAGAACGGTTAAACCAGTTAAAAATAAGGTAACAAGGTTTGTTCCGGAAGGATAGAAATTTTTATACAAATTATTGAGGAACTGCATAATTAAAGGTAACACTATTACCACTTGTTATTATAGAGGAGAGGATCGGATGTAAATATGAACTGTTAATAAGAAAACAATTCATAACTTTAAAAATTGAACGAAAAAAAAATAATCAATTGTGAGTTACTATATTCTTCTTATACTTTGCCTGATTATATTAATAGCGTATATTTTTGACCTTACGAGCAAATACACCAAAATTCCAGGAGTTATATTATTAATGACACTGGGATTAGGTTTACGCTACATATCTGTGAAACTCAACCTGGTGATACCTGATTTATCTATTCTTTTACCAATGATGGGCACCCTGGGTTTAATTTTAATAGTGCTGGAAGGCAGCATGGACCTTACATTAAGCAGAGAAAAACAAAGCCTGATAAAATCGTCCTTTGCATCGGCTGCAATTCTATTGGTGGGCTATGTAGATTTATTTGCTCTTTTCCTGCATTTTTTTATGCACTATCCTTTCAGAATGGCGTTAATAAATGCTATACCATTTGGAATAATAAGCGGTGCCGTAGCTATACCTTCAGCTTATAATCTTGGCAATGACAACAGGGAATTCATAGTTTATGAAAGCTCGGTTTCGGATATTATAGGTATTTTATTATTTAATTTTTTATTATTTAATGAGTTAACATTTGGAAAAGGCCTAGTTCTATTTTTATTTGAAGTTATAGTATCAATAATATTCGCCATTTTAATGAGTTTCGGGCTGGCTTATTTATTAAACAGAATAGGTCATCATGTAAAATATGTAATTATAATAACTCTAGTCGTATTAATATACGTTTTGGCTAATATCATACATTGGCCTTCACTGATAGTTGTTTTGATTTTTGGACTTATTCTTAACAATAACAGGCTTTTCCAAAATGATTACATAAAGACTCATGTAGATTTTACGACATTTAATGTAAACTTAAGGGCATTTAAACAAATAACTGCTGAGCTTACATTTTTAGTACGATCGTTTTTCTTCCTTATTTTTGGCTTTTACACTTCAATAGTAGCATTAATTAACTTGCAAAACCTTATCTTTTCAATATTGATAAGTATTTCTATATTTTTATTGAGAGGTGTTTTTCTTGTATATTTTCTACATAAACCTTTAAAACCACTTTTTTATTTTGCTCCCCGCGGACTGATAACAATTTTGTTATTCTTAAGTATTCCGGCTGAATTAAAATTACCGTTCATGACCGAAGGACTAATTACCCAAATAATTTTTATTACAATTTTTATCATGGTTTTAGGGAACTTACTTACTCAAAGGGAAGTTAAAATTACCTGAAACATTAGGCATATTAAGCGTGTATTATCTTTTTATATTTTATACATTATATTGTCAGGTGTTATTTACCTTGCCGACTAAAAGAATGTAATCACGGATTTTTAATAATCATTTAATTTAAAAGTTTTTATGAAAAACATGATAATTTTAATAATGATTCTTATGACAAACAGCAATCTTGTAAAATCGCAAATTGCAGATAGACCTGAAGATATTAAACCTTTACTTATTGGGTCTGCTTTGCCCAATGCGGAACTTAAAGATCAAAATGGAAACACGGTGCATCTGAACGATATTTTAGCGGGCAGGCAAACTGTTTTGGTATTTTACCGTGGCAGCTGGTGTCCGTTTTGTAACATGCACCTGTCAGCACTGGCAAAAGCACAGGATGATATTGTCAGATTAGGTTACCAGATAGTGGCAATAAGCCCAGACGACTATCAGAACTTAATACCTATGATAAACAAAGATTCAATCCATTATACCTTGTTCTCTGATCCGGGGGGTAAACTAATACAACAGGCTGGTTTGGCCTTCAAACCCCAGGACAAGCTAAAGGCATATATTGATTTGAATACATTGGGAACACCCACAGATGTATTACCTGTTCCTGCACTTATGATAGTAAATGAAAAAACGGAAATTGTATTTGAATATATTAATCCTGATATAAAACATAGGATTACGAAGAAATTATTAATGGCTGTACTAAATAATTTACATTAATAATGGATGCTTCAGATAAACCAGTTACTAAGAATGATTCAATAAAGCGTCCGGTTAACTAAAAACCGGATGCTTAAGGTTAAATAACTTATATATTCAACCAGCCACTATTTCAGTAATTTCTCAGTTCAAAGCTTTTACCCAGGTAAACCCTCCTTACCTGTTCGTCTTCTGCAAGGTCGTGGGCTGTTCCGGCTTTTAAAATAGAACCTTCAAACAAAAGGTATGCCCTGTCTGTTATTGAAAGGGTTTCATGAACATTATGGTCGGTAATGAGTATCCCTATATTTTTTTCCTTAAGTTTTGAGACTATGGATTGTATGTCTTCTACAGCTATAGGGTCTACCCCTGCAAAAGGTTCATCCAGTAGTATAAATTTCGGGTCTATAGCCAAAGCTCTGGCTATTTCAGTCCTGCGTCTTTCTCCACCTGACAGCTGATATCCAAAACTTTTGCGGATTTTCAAAAGTCCAAATTCGGATAATAAGGACTCTGTTCTTTCTAAACGCTCCTGTTTTGTCATGGTTGTCATTTCAAGAACGGCAAATATGTTGTCTTCTACACTTAATTTCCTGAAAACACTGGCTTCCTGAGCCAGATAACCTATGCCCAGCTGAGCTCTTTTGTAAACAGGCTCACGTGTTATATCGACATCGTTCAGGTATATTTTACCTTCATTTGGTGGTATAAGTCCTACTATCATATAAAATGAGGTGGTTTTCCCTGCTCCGTTAGGGCCAAGTAAACCCACAATTTCTCCCTGGTTAACATCTATTGATACACCTTTAACTACCAGGCGGGACTTATATTTTTTTACAAGGTTTTCAGTTCTGAGAATCATTGGATTTTCTATTTTCTTTTCCGTTATCAGTCATCAGTCATCGTTTATGCTTCTTCGCTTATTACCAAAGCATTCCTCTTTCTTCTCTCCATAATTTTTACTATCCATATACTCACCTCGTACAGTAAAATCAGCGGCAACGACACCAGAGTCATGCTGAATACATCCGGAGGAGCTATAATGGCTGCCAGTATCATATTTCCAATTATGGAATGCCTTCTGTATTTACGCATAAAAGCAGCAGTAATGACTCCCAGTTTAGCCAGGAAGTACGCAAAAACAGGTAATTCAAACACCAAACCAGCGGCTAGAGTGACAGAAGCTACAGTGGAGAAATACGAGTTCAGGTTTATAAGGTTTTGAATTTGTGTACTTATTGAATATGAATTTAAAAAATTAACAGACAATGGGGCAATAATGTAATATCCAAATAGTACTCCTGTTAAAAACAATGCAGAAACAGACAGTACGGCACCGCGCACATGTCTCCTTTCTTTGTTATACAGGGCAGGAGCCACGAAACGCCATATTTCCCAGATGATATAAGGAAAGGCTATAATAATACCAGCAATAATAGATATCCAGAGATCGGCCTGAAACTGTCCCGACATGTTGGTATTTATTATCTGAAACTGTTTCTGATTAATGCACAAATTGTTCCAGTTGAAAAATCCTTTCATGCTTTTAAAGGGTTCAGTAATATTTAATAAACTGCCTAACCTGCACAACGCCCTGTTTGTAAAAAATTCAGGGTTTTTAGGTGCCAGCAGTAATTTATTAAAAATAATATAATCGAAATGAAAAGCAATTACTGAAAAAATAAGGATCGCTAATGCAGATCGTATAATCAACCATCTTAACTCTTCAAGATGATCCAGGAATGTCATTTCTCCTTTCTTTTTATCTTCAGCCATTTAAACCAATTTTCTAATATTTTGGTGATAAAATAATATTATAGCAAACTTTTTGCAGGTAATTTTAGTATAAACTGTTTTAAAAAATGTTAATATTAATACACAATTGATTAAATTTTATACAATTGTGAGCGTAATGGAAATACATTTCGTATTCATAACAGAGTTTGCAAAAAATTTTGTTAAATTTATGTACAAATGTACTGATTTGATTTTAGAATACAGATTTTAGATATCAGATTGAATTATTGATATAGGAAGATAGAAAATTAAATGGGATCTGAGGGTGATAAACTATTGGCCGAACAGTTAAAAAAATTTTTCGGTTTTACAACATTTAAGGGTGAACAGGACGAAATAATAAAAAATGTTCTTGATGGTAAAGATACATTTGTTTTAATGCCCACCGGAGGTGGTAAATCTCTTTGCTATCAATTGCCTGCATTAATAATGGAAGGCACTGCAATAATTATTTCTCCTTTAATAGCGCTGATGAAAAATCAGGTTGATGCAATGAGAAGTTTTAGTGTGGATGATGGTGTTGCTCATTTTCTTAATTCATCATTAACAAAGGCCCAGATAGCAAAAGTAAAGGAAGACGTTATTGAGGAAAGAACCAAACTGCTTTACGTGGCACCCGAATCACTTACCAAAGAGGAAAATATTCAGTTTTTGAAACAGGTTACCATTTCATTTTATGCTGTTGATGAAGCACATTGTATTTCTGAATGGGGACACGATTTCAGGCCCGAATACAGACGTATTCGTCCTATAATTGGAGAAATAGGTAACGCACCTATAATTGCATTAACTGCCACAGCTACTCCAAAGGTACAGCACGATATTCAGAAAAACCTTGGTATGCTTGATGCCACTGTTTATAAATCATCATTTAACAGGGCCAACCTTTACTATGAAATACGACCCAAAATAGACGCCACCAAGGAAATTATAAAATACATAAAGAATAATGAAGCCAAGTCGGGTATCATCTATTGTTTAAGTCGTAAAAAGGTTGAAGAACTGACCCAGATGTTAAAGGTCAACGGAATTAAGGCACTTGCTTATCACGCAGGTATGGATGCCAATACCAGGGCTGAGAACCAGGATAGTTTTTTAATGGAAGAATGTGATGTTATAGTTGCAACTATAGCATTCGGGATGGGTATTGACAAACCTGATGTACGTTATGTAATACATTACGATATTCCCAAAAGCCTTGAAGGTTATTATCAGGAGACCGGACGGGCAGGTCGCGACGGTGGAGAAGGGAACTGCATCACATTTTACAGTTATAAGGATATACAAAAGCTTGAGAAGTTTATGCAGGGCAAGCCTGTAGCCGAGCAGGAGATAGGCCGGCAACTTTTACTTGAAACCACTGCATATGCTGAATCGGCATTGTGCCGGCGTAAAATGCTTTTGCATTATTTTGGGGAGGATTACGAACCTGATAATTGCGAGAATTGCGATAACTGCCGTCATCCGAGAATACAGTTTGAAGGGGAGGAATATATTTTACAGGTGCTGGATGCCGTATTGGCGGTTAAAGAGAAATTTAAATCGGAATATATTGCAAATATACTGGCAGGTAATGTTGACAATGCAATAAAATCTTATAATCATCACAGTCTTGAGATATTCGGAACGGGCAGTGAAAAAGACAGTAAATTCTGGATGTCTGTAATCAGGCAGACCCTGGTGGCACATTTTCTTATAAAAGATATAGAAAATTACGGGTTATTGAAGCTTTCTCCCGAGGGACGCAACTACCTTGAAAATCCATATCCTATTTTGTTAACACAGGACAGGGAATATACAGGAGACGATGAGGATGATTTATCTGGTGGCAAAACAAGTACCGTGGACCTTGAATTATTTAATATTTTAAAGGATCTGCGCAAGAAAATATCCAAGGTAAAAAATATTCCGCCTTTTGTTATTTTTCAGGACAATTCCCTGGAAGATATGGCTATACAATACCCTATAAATACAGATGAGCTGCAGAACATAGTAGGGGTGGGGACGGGGAAGGCCCAGCGTTATGGTAAGGAGTTTCTCGATGTGATTAAGACTTATGTGGACGAGAAAGAAATTATCCGTCCCCAGGACATGGTTGTCAAATCGGTAGTCAACAAATCAGGTCTTAAGGTTTATATAATTCAAGCAATAGACCGAAAGATGTCTTTTGAAGATATATGTCAGTCAAAAAATATTGAAATGAGCGATTTGCTTTCCGAAGTTGAGGCAATTGTCAATTCAGGCACTAAACTCAATGTCGATTATTATGTAAACGAAGTACTTGACGAGGAACACCAGGAAGAAATTTACAACTACTTTCTTGAGGAAGCCGAAACTGAAAACCTCGAAGAGGCTCTCCGTGTGCTCGGCGAGGATGAATACACAGAAGCTGAGATACGTTTGATGAGGATAAAGTTTATGTCCGAAATGGGGAATTAATATGTTGCCAGACAAATATTTAGTAAGGTACATCCAACCCTGGTCCCATGTCAAAGTCAGGTGGGGTTCCTGAGTTCTTATAGTCGCTGTTCATCTTTGAGCCATAAATAATTGGCTGCATATCAGCTGTTTCCATAATGAATGGATCTATATCAATAAACTCAACAAATTTTGCAAACTCATCCTTAAACTGCAGGCGAACATCATCCAGTGCGCCGTTACGGTGCTTAGCTATAATTATTTCAGCCACACCTCTCAGTGAATTTCCTTCTTCATCCTCCGTGAAACCATACTTCTCAGGCCTGTGGATGAATAATACTATGTCCGCATCCTGTTCTATGGCTCCCGATTCCCGGAGGTCAGAAAGCTGAGGCCGTTTTGTCCCGGAACGTACTTCCACTGAGCGGTTCAGCTGTGAAAGTGCAATCACCGGAACATTCAGTTCCTTGGCTATGGCCTTTAATGAACGTGAAATATGGGATACCTCCTGTTCACGGCTGCCACGGGTATCAATATTGCTTGTCATCAACTGTAAATAATCAATGACAATAGCATCAATATTGTGTTGCTGTTTAAGCCTCCGGCATTTGGCACGAAGTTCAAAAATAGTTATTGCGGGGGTATCGTCAATATAAATCGGAGCGTCTACAAGGTTTTTTATCTTGCGTTCCAGTTGTTCCCATTCTGAATGGTTCAGTTTGCCATTTCTTATCCTGTCGGATGATAATTCGGTTTCTGCAGAGATTAGGCGGTTAACAAGTTGTAAAGAAGACATTTCAAGAGAAAATATTGCTACACCACGCTTGTGCTCAACAGCCATATTCCTTGCCATAGAAAGCACGAAGGCCGTTTTACCCATGGAGGGACGGGCAGCTATGACTACAAGGTCTGAGGGCTGCCACCCTGATGTTATCCTGTCAAGTTTAGTATAACCCGAGGGCACACCGCTTAAATGGTTGTCTCGTTTACCAGCTTCCTGTATCTGTAAAATGGCTTCTTTAATGAGGACATTCACAGTTTGCATATCTTTCTTAATATTTCCTTCGGCAACCTTGAAAATCTCGCTTTCAGAAAAGTCAATCAGATCGTCCACATCCATGCCATCGTCAAAGGCACGGTTTTGAATTTCACCTGAGACCCTTATCAGTTCCCTTTGAATATACTTTTGTGCAATAATTCTTGCATGAAAATCAATATGCGCCGCGGAAGCTATTTTACCTGTAAGCTGGGTAATATAATAAGGACCGCCGACTTCATCGAGCATATTCTTATTGCGAAGCTGCTGTGTTACAGTATACAGGTCTATAGGTTCCTGGTTAATGGACAGTTCTACTATGGCCTGGTATATCTTCTGGTGCACATCCTTATAAAAACTTTCAGGCTTCAGAATATCCAAAACAGAAATAACTGCATCTTTCTCCAGCATTATAGCTCCCAGCACTGCCTCTTCAATATCTATTGCCTGGGGCGGAATTTTTCCGGCAACATCAGGCAGAACATGGTGATTCTTAGTATATTCTTTATTAGCCATACGTCTTATTTTATCCTTATCCAAAGATATGGAATGGTTAGGCCCTGGAAAATTCTTTTAAGTATGAATTATAAACAATCTGTCAATCTATGTTATCAACAGTTGTTAATAAAAAATTATTTTTGTAAAAAATTAGATTATGCTTTGTTTCCCAAATGCCAAGATTAACATAGGGTTGAATATTTTAGAACGCAGACCCGATAATTACCACGATATAGAAACTTTTTTTTATCCTGTTGCGCTTTGTGATATACTTGAAATAATAATTGATGGTGAGTCTCATGAACCAGGTGTTGGATTGAAGTTAACAGGAATGAAAATAGAAGGAGAAAAGGAAAATAACTTATGTTACAGGGCTTATCATATTTTGTCAAAAGATTTCAGGCTGCAACCTGTCAAAATTTTCCTTCATAAAATAATTCCACCGGGTTCCGGGATTGGGGGCGGTTCTTCAGATGGGGCCAATACCTTAGCCCTGCTTAATAAATTGTTTAACCTGGGACTGGGTACAGCAGATCTTAAAACATATGCTGCACAATTAGGAAGCGACTGCCCGTTTTTTATAGAGAATAAACCATCGGTGGGTACAGGTAAAGGAGAGAATTTATTGAATTCCAAGACCAGCCTGGCCGGATGCTATCTGGTTATTGTTAAGCCAAATTTATCTGTTTCTACTGCAGAAGCCTATGCGGGAGTAAATCCTTTTAAACCTGCAAATCAAATCCGGGATCTTATTAAACTGCCTGTAAGCCAGTGGAAGGATGTTATTGCCAATGATTTTGAAAAGACTGTTTTTACTCTTCACCCTGAAATTAAGGAGATAAAAGACCTCATTTACAGTAAGGGAGCTCTGTATGCCTCTATGTCGGGAAGCGGGTCAGCAGTATATGGAATTTTTGAAAACGAAGTTCAGCTTAAGGACTTTTTTCCTGGCATGTTTTATTGGTCGGCATGGTTGTAAAAAATATAAAAAAAGACAGATATTTAATTTATAATTTGGTTAAAAACAGTCAGGCTATCTAGGTATAAACTATTTCAAATATTATTTGTTAGAATTAATATCGTTCAAAGCAGCAAATGCTATGGTATACAAGTCTATTAAAAATCTGTTCCTATATATATAATAGTTGGAATGAACATTTCAAAAGTTCATTTATGGTTCTTATTCTGGAGTTTATCAGGAATTGGATTTTGTCAGCCCGCAGAAGCACAGGTAACCGGACAGGTTAGCAATTATCAGGTTCAGAAAATTGATACCTTGCATCAGGTTCAGGTTCCCGAAATAATCGTTTCCGCTCTGCGGACTCCTGTGAATATATCCTCGGTTCCATACGGAGTTTCAATCCGGCAGGTGCCGGTCAATACACCGGGATTGAGCCTGGCTGAAAACGTTTCCGGATTGCCGGGTGGTCTGGAAGTGGATGCCCGTTATAATTTTGCTGTAGGAGACAAGATTACTAACAGGGGCTTTGGAGCACGAACTCAATTTGGCGTCCGTGGGGTTAGGATTGTGGTCGATGGGGTACCAGTCACTTTTGTCGATGGACAAAGTAATCTTGAAATGATAGATCTTCATGATATATCTTATGCTGAGCTGTTGAAAGGACCTGGTTCCTCCTTATATGGTAATGCCTCCGGAGGGGTTTTATTTCTTCACAGCCTTCCAATTAATTCAGAAATTGCATTTGCATCTTTATCCTCCACAATTGGTTCAAACGGATTATACAGATGGGATGGTTCGCTGGGTGGAAAAATATGGCACTCGCGAATTGAAGGTAATTTTACAAAATTTCAATATTCAGGATTCCGCGATCACGCCTCAGCTGATTATGAACGCAGCTATTTGAAATTTACATCGTCTTTATCTTTGAAAGATGAATTGCAGATTCAGGCAGGATATGTCAATTTCTCAGCTCTTAATCCTGGTGCCCTGACCTTGCAGGCAAGCATTCAGAAACCTGCTATGGCAGATTCTTCAAGTGTGTCCAATGCCGCCGGGCAATCCGGTTATCAGGGTCAATTTTCTGCCGTTTGGACCCACCAGGGAAATAATTCTTCTTTTTTTAAATTAACCTTATATGATATATCCAGGTCAGTTGATAATCCTATAATTGGTAAAATAGTTGTACTGCCTCAAAACTCAGGAGGTTTAGATTTTATTTATGGATTGAAAACCAGAATAGGTGGCACCATGATACCTTGGAGCGTAGGGGCTGAAATGGCTTTTCGATTAAATCACAGGATTAACTATCTGAATAATGAAGGTGCCGAAGGCATGATTATACTCAATCAGGACGAACAAATAGCAGGTACGGGAATTTTTTTTCAGACCTTGGTTCCGGTAACAAAAAAATTTGATATTCAGGGTAGTGTACGTTTTGACGCTATTTATTTTGGAGTTACTGATCGCCTTACAGATACCACAAATTCAAACAATTCAGGTAGCCGCATAATGGATCGGATAAGTCCCTCAGCAGGTTTGGTTTATCATGTGGCTAAATCTGTAAATTGTTTTATAAACATTTCCACTTCTTTTGAAACTCCTACCTCTACAGAACTTGCAAATCAACCGGGTCATGCTGGTGGGTTCAATCCCGATTTAAACCCATCACATGCACTGGAATTTGAAGCAGGGTTACGGGGCAAAATTAATACCGGTTTAAATTATGAATTTACAGGATATAGTATTAATACAAAGGATGAACTGGTTCCTTATCAGGTACCTTCTGCTCCGGGACAGGATTATTACCGTAATGCAGGTTCTACGGCACGTCTTGGACTGGAAATGTCAATCGGATGGCAACTGCTACAATTATTAACTGTTACTTTAAATACTTCGTATATTAATGCCTTGTATACCAACTACATTGTAGGCGGGATCAATTATAACTATAATAAAATTCCCGGGATTGACCAGATACGTAATGTTGCTGATTTGAGATTGCATTCACAACAAGGTTGGTATTGCTCTGCCCTTATCCAAAGTTTCGGAACGGTATACGCTAATGACGCTAACTCAGCCAGAACTAACCCATATCTTTTCACAAATTTAGTGATAGGCAAGGAGGATCTGAATTTTGGTAATAATTGGATTAAAACCTTAAGATTTTCTGCAGGAATATCAAACGTATTTAATGTCCGATATATAACATCTGTTACAATAAATGCGGCAGAAGCCAAGTATTATGAACCAGGTCCCGGAAGGTCCCTGTATGTAAACCTAAGTTTGCTATTTGGGGAAAAATATAATGGTGGTTAATTTCGGATCCAAATTACATTTCAAATTCATAATTATTTTCAATCAATTGGACACCTGTCAGCTTTTCCGGATATTCTAAATCTGTTTGTTGAAATGATGTCATAAACGAAGTCTCTGAAAGGCTTTGGAATTAATATGAACAAATATAATAACCGTATTATTCCATCCGACTCTTTAATAACTTTCAGTACTGCCGATGATTTGACAAGGAATTTGTCTCCATAAATTAACACCATGGAATTAAGATTATCGGTTGGTAATTTATAGCTTTCCAATAAATCCTGTCCCCTGTCAGATAGTATATCTACAAATATAAATTTATGTTGTTTGTTTTTACTTTTTATGAATTTTGCAAAATTGTTACATAATAGACAAATCCCATCAAATAATACAATATATTCTTGTTGAGCTTTCACATTTAATATTTTTAAAAAAATTTTAATTTTTAAAAATTAAAATGGTCGGGGTGGGCGCCCACTCTTTGATCACGGTCAAGTTTATCCATACTGGTCATGTCCTCTTCAGACAATTCAAAATCAAATAATTGGGAGTTTGAAATAATATGTTCCTGTTTTGTTGATTTAGGTATGGTTACCACTCCTTTCTGAAGATCCCACCTTAATACTATCTGCTGGGGGGTTTTATTGTATTTTTCTGCCAGATTTTTCAAAAGTTTAACGGAATGTATATTACCCTGCATAAGCGGACTCCATGCTTCAAACTGAATTTTATTTAATTTGCAGAAATCCAGCAACTCCTGCTGAACCACATAGGGATGAAATTCAACCTGGTTTACCATAGGGACTATATTAACAGCATCAAGCAGATCGGTAAGCTGGTGTTTTAGAAAATTACTGACGCCAATAGCTTTTACCCTTTTATCAGCATAAAGTTTTTCCATAGCCCGCCAGGTATCTTTGTACTTTCCCTTTACAGGCCAGTGAACCAGGTAAAGGTCAAGATATTCTGTTTTAAGTTTTGTCATGCTTGCTTCAAATGCTTTCAAGGTATTGTCATAACCCTGGTCGCTGTTCCAGACTTTTGAAGTTATAAAAATTTCTTCTCTTGGCAGGTTACTGTTTCTGACGGCTTCACCAACGCCACGTTCGTTATAGTAAAGAGCAGCAGTATCGATGTGCCTGTACCCTGCTTCCAGGGCATATTTAATGGACTGAGTCACTTCGAATCCATCTTTGACCAGGAATACACCCAATCCCAGATATGGCATTTTTACACCATTATGGAGTTCAACAGTTCCTTTTATATCAGTAATTTTCATTTGAATCAATTTATGTTAGTTGACTAAAAAATATCAAACATTTTTTAATTTATTTCGTATACTTCTAAAACAGGTCGATCCAATTAAAAAATAATATTATGGAAAATTTACTACTTAAACAAAACTGTAATTGCAAAACTCCTAATATTTATTTTAAGTCCACCGGAGAATTATCTATCAGTGGCCGTTCAATTGCTGAAAATATAACAGAATATTACAAGCCGGCTTTGAACTGGATATGCAGTTTAATGAATTATCCTCCTGAAAAAATTGAATTGACCATTCAGCTTGAATATTTTAATTCAAAGTCGAGCCGTATACTTTTGCATTTAATTAAATTACTTGAGCAACTTCAGATAAAGGGAAAATCTAAAGTTGTTATTAACTGGCTGTATGATGAATACGATGAAGACATGCTTGAAGCAGGCAGTGATTACCAAAGCATTGTAAATGTACCATTTAATTTTCTTGCTTTGGCAGAATACTAAAATAATCTTCTCTTGTTTAATTACTTAAATTAAACTAAAATTAAAAGTTAGGACTAAGTATATATTTCGCATAGAAATGATTGATTATTTCTACTGCTTCATCAGCGTCTTCAACCACAGAAAACAGTTCCAGGTCATCCGGTTTAATATTTTGTTCTTCCTCAAGCATTACATTTGTTATCCAGTCAACCATTCCTTGCCAGTATTCTTTTCCTACCAGAACAATAGGGAATCTTCCTATTTTTCCGGTCTGAATTAAAGTAAGGGCTTCAAATAGTTCATCGAATGTTCCAAACCCCCCGGGTAATACTATAAAACCCTGTGAATATTTCATAAACATGGTTTTACGTACAAAAAAATAATCAAAAGTAATTAGTTTATCTGTGTCTATAAAAAAGTTTGGAGCCTGTTCAGATGGTAAATGTATGTTCATTCCTACTGATCGGCCTTTGCCCCGTTTTGCACCTAAATTGGCAGCCTCCATTATGCCCGGTCCGCCACCTGTAATAACTCCATATCCGAATTGAGTGAGTTTATATGCTATGCTTTCTGCAAGTATATAATATTTAGTTCCTACCTCTGTCCTGGCCGATCCAAATATAGAAACACAGGGTCCTATTCTTGCCATTTTTTCATAACCTTCAACAAATTCTGACATTATTTTAAATATTCTCCAGGAATCTTCTGATTTAATTTCACTCCATGCTTTCTCCTGAAAAGCGTTTCTTATTTTTTCTTCGCTTGTTGACATTAAGTAATAGATTATTAAAAATTTACTATTGATTATTAATTATGAATATAGTTATATATGAAAGTTGAATATTAAGATAATGTTTTTTCTATAAAATTCAAAGCACTGTTCTTAGATACTGTGCAGTGTAACTTGTTTTATTTTTTGATACAAATTCAGGGGTACCGGTGCATATTATTTCTCCACCTTCACCTCCACCTTCCATTCCGATATCTATGATATGGTCTGCTACTTTAATTACATCAAGGTTATGTTCAATAACTATAACTGTATTACCCCTGTTTACAAGCCGGTTAAGAACATCCAGCAATACGCTCACATCTTCGAAATGTAAACCTGTGGTAGGTTCATCGAGTATATATACAGTATTTCCGGTATCTTTTTTTGATAGTTCAGCAGCCAGTTTAACACGTTGGGATTCACCACCTGACAGGGTTGTAGAAGACTGCCCCATTTTAATGTACCCTAGGCCTACTTCTTTTAAAGCTTTTAACCTTGAAACTATAAATGGTATGCTTTCAAAAAAATCAACGGCTTGGTTTATAGTCATATCAAGTATATCACTTATTGATTTTCCTTTATATTTTATCTCCAGTGTTTCCCGGTTATATCTTTTGCCCTCACAATCGCGGCATAAAACATAAACATCCGGAAGAAAATTCATGACAATTGTTTGTAACCCGGCACCTGAACATGTTTCACATCGACCGCCCTTAACATTGAAGGAAAATCGGCCCGGTTTATAAGCTCTTATCTTTGCCTCGGGTGTCATGGCAAAAAGGTTTCTTATATCGCTGAATACAGATGTGTATGTCGCGGGGTTTGAGCGGGGTGTTCGTCCAATGGGCGACTGGTCTACCTGAATTACCTTATCAGCATATTCTATTCCTTCTATAGATTCATAAGGCAAAGGGTCAAGGACAGATTTATAAAAATGCTTGCTTAAAATCGGTTGCAGGGTTTCATTAATAAGAGACGATTTACCACTACCTGAAACACCTGTTATACATATAAAAACTCCCAGTGGAAAGTCAACAGTAACATTTTTAAGGTTGTTTCCACGTGCACCATGTATAATTAAATGTTTCCCAGAACCTTTGCGTCGAATTTGGGGAACAGCAATATTTTTTTCATTGTTTAGATATTGAGCTGTTAGTGAACACGATTTCATAATGTCATCCGGAGTTCCCTGTGCAACAATATTGCCGCCTTTAATTCCAGCAAGCGGACCAATATCTATTACATGATCAGCTGATAAAATCATATCCTTGTCGTGTTCCACAACGATTACTGAATTACCTGCATCACGCAGTTTTTTAAGTGATGCTATCAGCTTGTGATTATCGCGCTGGTGAAGGCCAATGCTCGGTTCATCGAGTATGTAAAGTACATTAACCAGCTGTGATCCGATCTGAGTTGCAAGTCTTATCCTTTGGCTTTCTCCTCCTGAAAGACTGTGTGCGTTAAGGTTCAGGGAAAGATAATTCAAACCGACATCCTGCATGAATCCCAGACGGGTCCTTATCTCTTTAATTATCTCCCGCGCAATAATTTTCTGCCTTTCGCTTAAATTGTTTTCCAGCTTGTCAAACCAGGTTTTAAGACTGCCTATGTCCATGGATGTTAGCTCTGCTATGTTTTTTCCATCTATACGGAATTGCAAAGCCTCCATTTTAAGCCGGTTGCCATTACATTCAGGACAAGTTATATGGCGTATAAATTGATTGGCCCAGCTTTGAGCTTTTTTTGAAGTATTCTCACTCTGATGTACAGAAATATAATTTAAGATACCTTCAAAATTCAGGAAATAACCTGAAGAAGAACCTGGTTGAGAATGCAGAAGTTTATAAGATTCCTCGGAACCATATAAAATGGTATTTATAGCATTTTCAGAAATTTCTTCCAGGGGGGTATTTAAATCGTTGCCAAATTTATGTAATATAGACTCTATTTGCATAAAAAGCAAGGTGTTCTTATAAGGACCCAGAGGTTCAATGGCTCCCTTTTTTATACTAAGTTTGGGGTTAGGAAATACCTTATCAAGATCAATTTCTGCAATTTCACCCAAACCGGTGCATTTCGGACAGGCTCCCTGCGGAGAATTAAATGAAAAGGAATGAGGTGCCGGCTCGTTATACGAAATTCCGGAAGTGGGACACATAAGGTTTTTAGAATAGAACCTGGCATTTCCCGAGTTCTTGTCCAGAATCTGTATTATATTTTTACCGTGAAACATTGCTGTGTGAACCGATTCCTTTAGCCGTTTAAGTTGTTCGTCATTAACAGTCAGTTTGTCAATAACCAGTTCAATAAAATGATTTTTAAACCTGTCTGTTTTTAACCCGTATCGTAATTCAGCTATCTCACCGTCAATTCTTACATTAAGAAAACCTTTCCTCCTGACCTGTTCAAACAGTTCTTTATAATGACCTTTACGGCCTTTAATCAGAGGTGCCAGAATATAGATCTGACTTTCCCTGAAAGTATCAGAAATTAGTTTCACTATTTGTTCCTCAGTGTACTTAACCATCTTTTCTCCTGTGACATATGAAAATGCTTCTGCAGCTCTTGCATATAGTAAACGCATGAAATCATACACCTCTGTTATGGTACCAACTGTACTTCTTGGGTTACGGTTTGTGGTTCTCTGCTCTATCGATATTACAGGACTTAACCCGGTTATCTGGTCTACATCGGGTCGTTCCAATCCACCAAGGAACTGACGTGCATAAGCAGACATCGTTTCCATATAACGACGCTGACCTTCGGCGTATATAGTATCAAATGCCAGGGATGATTTTCCGCTTCCGCTTAATCCGGTAATAACTGTCAGTTTATTTCTGGGTATGGTAACATCAATATTTTTAAGGTTATGCACCCTTGCCCCTGAAACATTAATGTACTGTGATTCAAAATCTTCGTGTAAATCCGTATCTTGTTTTATGTTATCGTTCATTACTATAATCGTGTCCTGCTGTTTATTCGTAAATTTGTAAATTTGTATATTCGTATATTCGTATATTCGTATATCCTTATATCCGTTTATTCGTATATCCTTTTATCCGTATATTCGTTTATTCGTATATTCGTTTATTCGTATATTCGTAATATTCGTTTATCTAAATTCGTTTATTCGTAAATTCGTCTATTCGTAAATTCGTTTATTCGTAAATTCGTTTATTCGTAAATTCGTTTATATGGTTTATAATAAAAGTTAAATCTAAAAACTAAAAACTAAAATCTAAAATCTAAAATCTGAAATTATATCACTTCGGCTCATCATCGCTTTCATTTACAATAACATCCAGCTGTTCTTTATGCAATATGGTATCGTGTTGGCGTATTCCCTAACCGGGATCCTGATGGAATAACTGTCTCCTTCTTTTATTGTTAAAACATTATCCCGCAGCCAAGGGTTCAGTAATTTTAAAATTTTATAATTGGTACCTTTATTTATAGAGAATTGAGCCAGGTCTTTTTCTGTTTGAACCAATTTTATCTCTGTATATGGTATTGGTTGATAATAATCTGATTTTGATAAATTAAACCCATATTTTTGGGGATCGTTCAAAATAATTTTTAAGGCTAATATCCTGTATATATAACGTGAAGTTTCATCGTTAAGCAGCAGATCATAATAGTTTGAAGTTAATTGCCTTTGTATCTGTTTGCCAAGACCTTTCCTGCCCATATTGTATGAAGCTGCCGCCATGGTCCATGTTTTATAAATATTATATGACTGCTGAAGAAATTTACATGCTGCTTCAGTGGATTTTTGGAGGTTATACCTTTCATCTATTTCATTATTTATCTCTAAACCATATTGTTTGGCAGTGGAAGGAACAAATTGCCAAAACCCCACAGCTCCGGCAGGGGAAGTAACATTTAAGAAACCACTTTCTGCAAGAGCCAGATATTTAAAATCGTCAGGAATATTATTCTTTTTTAACTCAGCTTCAATTTCTCCGAAATAGCGGTTCGCCCTTTTAATAATCAATAATGTCTGGGATTGCCAGTATGAATTAATTAATAGTTCCCTTTCAAGTGATTCCTTAACATCAAAATAATTTAAAGGTACTTTTTCTCCTGAAAAGTCCAGCCTGTCCGGGATAGTAATCCCGTTTACCATTGCAGGAACGTTTTTTGGTAATTCTTCTTTATTTGGCTGATGATAGGAGGTCCCAAAAATATATAAGACAAATACTAAAGCAATAAATATTACTATATATAAATACCTGTTTATTTTTTTATTATTTATAAGATTCATGTTAAATTAAGGTTGTTTGAATAATAAATAAGCTTACAAAATTATTAACAAAATACCTAATTATTAACAATAATAATATCTTTAGATAAGTTTTTGAATAATAGTGTTGTCATTTTTATAAATTTGTTTATTTTGACACAATTAAATGCATAACCTATATGGATATAGTCCGTTTTTTCGTCGTTATGCTTCAGCTTTGCGGGATACTTTTTATTCATCTGCCCTTTACCGGCAATGTTTCAATGACTGCTGATGTACCCGGCCAAATCAATGCCGGAAGTGATATAAAAATCCAGATTACATTAAGTAAATCGGATATTAATAGTTTTGCCAGGTTTCAGATGGAACTGCCTCCAGGCATTACAGCTGTCAGCGGATATTCTGCCAATGCTG
The DNA here is from genome assembly GCA_963766305.1 of uncultured Bacteroidota bacterium. Taxonomy (GTDB): domain Bacteria; phylum Bacteroidota; class Bacteroidia; order Bacteroidales; family JAAUTT01; genus JAAUTT01. The sequence continues at coordinate 82,670 of CAVYAE010000068.1, read as the reverse complement.
ATTTTTCCTTCAGGGATCAGAAGATAAGGCTCATTTGGCTAAAAATTCCTGATAATGATGTTATTACCTTCAGTTTTAATATTCACTGTAACGACCATCTTAAAGGTACCTTTGATGTATCAGGGAAATTCTCTTATATACAGGATAATGAAAAAAAAATGGTGGATTTCGAACCCCAGCATATAAATATTATTCCTTCAACAACCATTGATCCTAACCTTATAGTGGACATAGCCGACTATGGTAAATCCATTTATTCACAAACGCCGGTAACCATAGCTGATGTAGCCTGTATACGTCAGAAACCTGAATGGTCTGAAACCAATCATCAATTTGTAATTACCCTGTTATTGAATAAGGAAAAATTAAAGAAGTTTGCTAAAATTGAAGAAACTATTCCCCCGGGTTTCACAGCATTAAATGTTGAAAGCAAGGAAGGAATATTTACATTCAAGGATAACAAAGCTAAGTTTTTATGGATGAATTTGCCATCGGAACCATATTTTACTGTAAAATATAAACTTATACCTATGAATGAAAACAATGCAAAACAGGTTGCATTAAAAGGTACATTTTCATATATCATTGAAGATAAAACACAAAGCATTCCAATAATTGAAAAGGACATAAGCCTGGATAATCTCACTGCTGATATGGTAAAGTCTATACTATCGGCACCTGCCGTACCAGGTGCAACTGTTGCATCAGCAAATACTGAAACAGCAGGTAATAAAACCAATGAAGTAATAAAACCTGCCATTGCAACAGTCCAAAACACTAAAGAAGTTGGAAAAAAGGAAGCTGATACCAGTGGAAAGGTAAAAAATACTAATGTGAAAGAAAAAGCTCCTGTTACAGCAACTGTCAAAACACCAACTACGGAAAAATCTTCACAGCTGGAACCCATAAATGGCATATATTTCAGGGTTCAACTTGCTGCCGGACACAGACCTGTCAATGTAAAAAGGTATTTTCATAAGTTTAAGCTCGATACCACTATATTCAGGGAGAACCATGAGGGCTGGATAAAATATTCAGTGGGGACATTTAATAAATACAAGGATGCCAGGGATTACAGGGTGCATATTTGGAATACCACAACTATAGCAGATGCATTTGTTGCAGCATATAACGAAGGTAAAAGAATTACAGTTCAGGAAGCTCTGATGGTTACTAGTCAGCACTGGTACAAATAACACAGGATGCGCGAACCTTGCATCCTGCATTTTCCTGTCAGGAACAAACCTGAAAGTAAATTTTGTTTTGCTTTGAGGTATAATTTTTTAAATAAATGGGCAGATTAAAACTTTTACTTGTCATATTATTTTCGGGGTTGGTACAATTATTATACTCCCAGGATGACGAAGCATATTACGAATCGTTGCTTCGTGAAGAAGTAAAGGTTGAAAACCCGGTTTATAAACCAGTGATAGGAGTATCCTTTGGTACATTAAATTTTTACGGGGATGTACATAATAATGTTCGAAATCCTTTTGTAGGTACTCCTGGTTACAGGATAAATGCTGCAACCTTTATAGACAAGAAACACTATTTAAGGGCTAATTTTACCTTTATGCTCGGCACCCTGATAGCTAATCAGAGATCACTTACTGATACTGCTCTTAATCGTAATTTTAGTTCAAACATTATATCCTTCGGGTTGAACTTACAGTATAATTTCGAAAATATATTCAAAGAAAATAAAAATAAGGTAAGATTAGACCCATTTATTGCTATAGGTATTGAAAGTCTCCAGTTTAATTCAAAAACAGATCTTAATGATGTAAACGGTAACCGTTACTTTTACTGGGACGACGGAACCATACGCAACATTCCGGAAAAAGATGCAGGAGTTATGCCCAGTACTATACTGCAACGTTCATATAATTACAGTACCGATTTAAGGACTTTGAATAACGGGTCATATGCCAGCAGTACCTTTGCCATACCTGTCGCCATAGGTATTGATTTTACTATTACAGACAGGATTAACCTGCGCCTGGGCGAAGAACTGCATTACACATTCACAAAAAATATTGACAACATGTCCTGGTTAACCGGCCATGCCAATAAACAAACGGACATGTTCACTTACTCTTATGTAAGTCTGCATTTCGACTTGTTTTCCGACGCCAAAACTATTCTGGTGCACAAGCTCTTTGCTGAAGTAGATAATTTCGATTATGCCATGTTCGGAGATGAGGATAATGACGGGGTTTATGATATTTATGATAAATGTCCTGGTACACCTTTGGGTGTGGCTGTAGATTCAACCGGCTGCCCTTATGATACTGACGGTGATGGCGTACCTGATTACCTGGACAAGGAGCCTAACACACCTCCCGGAGCCATGGTAGATGAAGACGGGGTGCAGATTAAACCTGAAGACCTGGCTGCAAAAATCAATACTGAAGCCATAGACCGCAAAGAAGTTGAAGCATTCCTGCTGATGCACAAAGCACAGAACAGGTACAGGGGTAAGTCATCCGTTCCTTTACCCGACAAGTTTAAATCTATAGACCTCGATGGTGACGGATATATCTCCTTTGATGAACTAATAAAGGCTATAGACGACTTTTTCGACTTTTCATCCAAGTTAACCACCAAGGACATATATGAATTACAGGATTTCTTCTTTGAGCAGTAAATGCACTCAGCATTACAAATTGCCTGCATCAATAGCATTAAGTATTTCTTCTATTTGTTTATCAGCGCCTGTGGGGTCGTAGGTTGTTTTAAGGTTCGATCCGAATAAACGTGCCATGGTTTGCCAAAAAACCGCTGAGAAGTCGCCCCGGAACTCTTTGAGTAATTCGTATGAGGTTTTACCGGTTTCCCTGTATATAAGTTTAATTAGCAAACGGCCCTGCGAAACTGTCAGATCGACAAGTTGTGATTCAAATTCTTTCCTGATCTCCTTCTCAACCTGTTTAGTATAAATATTCTTTTCCCGTTCAGTTTTTAAGGTAAGGAAATGTTCATTCATCTCTTTAAATTTTGCACCTGCCATTTTTGCGTATGGATAAACAATTTTAAGGTTATAAATCAACCTCCAGTATTTCATTTCATCCTTTTTGCTTTTAAATACAGGCTGAGGATATAGAATAATATTTTCAAATTCGGCGGTGGCTACAGTATCTCCATTTATGATTTCGTAATGCAGCTTATGTCCTGGTACCGTATCTGTTTTATTTTGTCCATAAGATGCTGAAAATGATATAAATAAAATTGCAACTATTAAATTTGATTTTTTCATTAATTAATTACTTCATATTCTATTAATTTAATAATTCCAAGTGAATCTTTAATTACGGTTTCTGTTATTTCAGTCAGCTCTTTTTCTTTTAAAGCCAGTTTTTTGTATTGTTCCAGTTGTTCAAGCTTAGCTGTTATCCCAGATATCCGGAATTGTTTAAACATTGGCAACAGTTTATGCGCTTTACCTGAAAGTAATTCAAAATTGCCTGAAGGCAAAATTTCCTGCATTTCATTAATTGTTATTAAAGTGTTGCTAACGAATGACTGAACAATTTTTTTTACTGTTGCAGGTTCATTGCCAACAAAATCAATAATTTCATCCAGCATGTATGGTTTATTAATTTCTTTATCCGTAGGGTGTGATGTGGAATTGAATTTGTTTTTATCGAGAATGGTTTTTTTATCAGGGAATAATTCGCCAGCAATTTTTTTTATTAAATCGATTTCTTTAAAAGGTTTGTGCAGATATGAAACATATTCTGTGTTTAAAACATTGTTATCAATAACTGAATTAGCCGTGATACAAACCACAGGTAAATCAGGGTTTATAGTTTTGATTTTGGATATAAGTTCAAAACCGTTCATTTCAGGCATATTCAGATCTGTAAAAATAAGATCGTAATTGTTACCTGATATTTTATTGAGGGCTTCGTGTCCACTTAATGCTGTTTCTGATGATATTTCCAAATTATTCAGGATAGATGAAATTAATAATAAAAGAGTTTCATCATCGTCAACAACTAAAATTTTCTTATTCCGGATACTTTGTTTTATGTTATTTAATTCTTTGTCTTCATATTTAACATCCGGGGAAGGGTCTATCTTAAAATCAATGTGAACAGAAAAGGTGCTTCCTTTGCCTTGGATACTTTTCACTTCTATTTTACCTCCATATAAATTGACTATTTTACTGGCAATGGATAAACCAAGACCTGATCCTCCGTACCGCCTTGTAACGCTTCCTTCAGCCTGCACAAATTCCTCAAAAATTAAAGACAGTTTCTCTTCTGATATTCCAATTCCTGTGTCAATAAAACTAATTGTAGTTTTCAGTTTCTCTCCATCCATTCCATTTGATTTTGCTATTATACGAACTGAACCCTTATCGGTAAATTTGATTGCATTACCTGTAAGATTAATCAGCACCTGCCGCAACCGAAGAGGATCGCCATATACATCATTATCGGTTTCCTTATCATAATCCAAAGTAAATTCAATACTTTTCTCCCTTGCAGTTAATATAAAATTATTGAAAACATCTCTTATAATATCAGCCAGGTTGAACCTGATCGTTTCGAGTTGAATTTTACCTGCATTAATCCTTAGTAAATCAAGAGTATCGTTGACGAGGTTTAATAAAAAATCCGATGACCTTCTTATCCTGCCAAGATACTGTTTTTGTTTTTCGGATAAATCGGTCCTGTCGAGTTGTTCCGAAAAGCCAATAATTGAACTTAATGGTGTCCTGATTTCATGGCTCATCATAGCCAAAAACTGTTCCTTGACCCGAACAAGTTCATCCGAATTTCTCTTTGCGGACTCAAGCATATGGTTGTAATGTTTGTTCCTGGTTATATCCCCGTAAATTAATATTAGGAAAACAATAATCAGTAAGAAGGATATTGCAGAAAGCCATATAATGTTAGTTGTTGTTTTACTGATTATATCTTTAGATTTATTTATGTTATCGGCTGAAATTTTTAATTCTTCAGATTGCAGCGATGAAACTATTTCCCGTATTTTATTCAGAATTACCCTGTCGCTGTGTAATAACTCGGTTTCAGTGGAGATTACTTCAGCCTTTAAATTATTATCCCGCATCTTAAGTTTATCGAGTGTGGATTTCATGATTTTTACCAGGCTGTCAGGAATGGGTTTCGATTGTACCACGGTGTCGTAAGTTACAATTTGTTCGTCATGGATATTATTACTTTTATCCTGATTATTATTTGAGCCTGAAAAGATACTTTTAATTCTGCCGAAAAAATTACTTTTTTCCCTGGGTTGAGCAATTGAGTCGTGCCGTATGATTGTATTTTTAACGATAAGCTGATTGGCAGGCATAATGTCATACGCCTGCATATAAACCTCATCAAGTGCTCTCTGGTAGATTAAATCGAGTTGGTTTTTATGATCTATGGCCATTAATTTATGTATAATTCCCTGCTGCCGGGATGATAACTCCCTTATATTTTGGAGTGCTTTTAACTGTTGCATGTTATCCGCACAAAGGATGAAACTTAAATTAATGTATTTATTCATCTCATTTAGCTTAAATACATAATTGTCCAGATCTTGTTTTTTACGAAACAGATAATAGCTTCGGGCATCAGATTCGGCCTCATAAATCAGGGTTAGTATATCATTGGTTACATAAAGTTTTTGGTTTGGGTACGAACCTAATTTTTCAACTAAAAGTATATTTTCCAGGCCTTTATAGATCAGTGACCCTGCTATTATTGCCACCAAAACAAGCATAAAATAGCTTAGCGTTATTTTCTGTTTTAAAAAGGACAAACCAGTTTTTTTTGGCATGAATTCAGAGGTTTCTTAAGGCAAGAATATTTTAACTTAGGGCAACGAGGAGCCATAAGCCGGAACTCCGGAATTTAAATGCAAGTTATAAAAAAACGGGGACTAATTAATAGTCCCCGTAAACCTTCGGATAAACGATAAGGTTAAATTATTGCTTCTGAAAATCACCTAACAGATTTATATATAATTGAAAATGATTAGTTAATCAAGACAACCAGATATCTGGATGTACTCCAGAACTTTTCAGGATTGGTGATTTCAAGTTTTTCAATTAATCCGTCTTTATTTGGGTTAAGTTGATATGAGCCTGCGGGATGAGATGTCACAAGTTTAACTTTTTTGCTGTTTACATCTATATTTTTAAGTTGAGTAATGTCAATTTTACTGAACTTGGAATTATTAAAATCGGTTTTCAGCACTGTTGTAGAATTAATTCCTATGATACCACCTTCTTTGATAATTATATTATCGGCAAGCAATTCCTTTTGACTCCCTGTAATAAAATAGGCCGTATTCAAAGCTGTCGTTTTATCCTGAACTGTTGATTGCAGCTGAGCTTTTTCTGATTTAACAGTGTCAAGGGATGCATTCAGACTGGCTATTGAAAAATTCATTTTTGTAAGATCATCTTTTAATGAAGCTATTTGAACATCTCTTTCTGCTATCTGTGTATTTAACTGTTCAATCATTTTACTGAGTTCATCTATTTTAAGATTAGAATCTTTCATTTGCTTACGTAACCAAACAATTGCTTGTTTATTTTTGGTCATCAGCTCATTGATATCTTTTACATCATCATTAATCCTGGCTCTTACATCCGGCGTGAGATCCTGGTTGTTTTTCGATTTTATCGAAATAACCGATTCTTTGGCCTTTATTTCAGATAAATTGTTTTCTATTTCGTTAAGACTAATCATAATATTGTTTACAGAAGAATCTTTCAACTGTGATGCTTTAACAAGATTTTGATTTTCAATGTTAAGTCTTGCAATTTCTTGCTTTTCCCTTTGATTACAACCAAATGCCACCAAAGCAAATATTCCGATAATTAAAAAATTAATTCGTTTCATCCGAAAATAATTTAATTTAAATGGGCGGATGGAACTCGCATTATTATCATGCGTGTTTAAATTTAAAGATGCTCGTTTCATATATATTTGTTTTACGTTACAATGGTATATTCTAATATTGTGCCACAATAAGCTTTGGTAAGAGAAGGAGAGCATGATAGCAGGTGGGTAATAATGCAGGATGGCAGGTAAGCAGGAGAAGGATATCATCATCTGTTCTTCACCTTCATTTCATTTTGTGGAAAAAAACCACATTTCGGGATAGTACCAATGAAAAAAGGCGACCTTTATGTGGTCGCCTTTTAAAATATGTAAAGATTTCCTATCCTGTAATTTTAACCTGTATTGATTATTGAATAATCGATTTAAAGGTAGGATCCTGGAAATATTTGGCAAATTCCAAATCAACAGCTGCATTGGCTTTTAAGTCTGCACTTTTGCCTGCTGCTGCACGAAGGTTTGTGAAAAGCAAATCTGTATTTTGTGTTCTGGCACCTACAATAGCTCTCAGATAGTAAACAATTGCATCTTCACTTTTAATTCCGTTTAATGTTGATAGTGCCTGATCATTAGCTTTATTTAACAGTTTAGCAAGTGCGGTGTTAACTTCAAAGGTGTTGCCAAAATAGTTAATTGCTTCAGGGTATTTACCTTTTATTATATTAATAATTCCAAGGTTATAATTTACTTCTTCACCAGCTCCCAGTGCTGATGTAAACAATTCCTGGGCTTTGTCAACATCACCTTCTGTTAATGCAATTGCACCAAGGTTATTCTTAATTATACTGTTGTTTTCAATTGCTTTAGCAGCTTCAAAGGCAGCTTTGGCTTCAGGTAGCCTGTTTAATTTGTAAAGAACATACCCAACGTTGTTATTTGCCTTGAAATCATTAGGATATTTTTTAACAGCAGCCTGATATACAGCCAATTTAGCATTCAAATCATCAATTTTAGTTGCAACAAACAAAGCTTCATCCAAATTTAATGAATCGGGTTTGGTTTGTGCCAAAGTAAGGAGTTCCTGATCCGATTTTCCATTAACAGTGATGCTAACGTTGAGTTTTGATCTTCTAAGTTCCGGGAGAACCTTAACTTTTAATTCTTCAAAAGCTTCTGAAATATTTTTAATTTCTTTTTCCCGTACATCAGGATCGGAATACATAGAAAGTACACGAAGGATTAATTCTTTATCCTTAATAGTTGAATTTTCCACGAGTGTTTTAAAGCCGTCCCAGTCTTCAGCTGTTGTCAGATAAGTGAAAAGTTCGTCTTTTACTTTTGTTAATTTTTCTTTTTTGAAAGTAGTTGTAAAATATTTATTTGCACTTTCTTTTCTGTCAACAGAAAGCTTTTCATTTAATTTCATCGGCCCATCAGGTGAAGCATAAGCTGAAAGCTGTATTGCTGAAATTTCCTTTTTTGGATCGGTATCAATCGATTTTAGAGCTTCATCGAACTTAACAACATCCTCTTTTTTAATCTCTGATGGTCTGACATCCGACTTGTTAATAAGATATTTGATCTCAGTTCCAAGTTTTTCAGTTGTCTGACGTATATATTCGCTGGTAGCAATAACCGGCCGAGGATCCTTAACTACAAGGTATTCAGTTGCTATAACTCCGTCACCCACTTTAACAGGTAAAAAATCATCACTTTCCTTGCCAAGCGTTGCCTTAACCCGTACTTCCACTTCAGATAGTTCATAATCTTTTTTATATGGAATTTTATCAGTTGTGGTATAACTTCCACCTTCAGCATATTTAATTACCTTGTCATTACCCTGAACATTTTCTCCCTGCACGGTAAACGGCTTTAGAGCAACTTCACCACCTTTATATTTTATAACCGGGGTTGCAATGAGTACCGCTTTTGTGTTAAAAAATTTCGGCGGAAATGTTCCCTGAACAGTAACTTCAACTTGACCTCCCTTAACTTCAAGAGGACTGGGTGTCAAGGAATAGCTAAGATTTTTAGACGATTCCTTCATCTTGTTTAAACCTCCGCAACTGCTAAGAACAACTGTTGCCAAGGCTACGGCGTACAATGCTAATTTATTTTTTTTCATTTTATTTGTTTATTGGTTTTAAATGATAAATTTCCGGGGTTATAATTACACAAACTTAATAATGTTTTTTAATAAAAAAAAACAGTTGAAATTAAAATGAAGTTAAATTATTGATATTAAGGAATCATCTTGGTACCTTAACAGTCTATTCTCTTCTCTCTTTATCCTGAAAAACTTCATTTTCATAAAACTAATTTTTTTATTTACAAAACAATTATTATATGCGAGACAGTATATATCAAAATGCGTACCATTTTTTTATTGTGTAAATTTACAGATATAAAATGAACATCACCGATTTGTTGCAACTAACAACTAATAATTATTTATTATGTGCGGGAGATATATTTTGGTCGATAGGATAGAAGTTATTAAAAGAGAATTCAATGTTCAGTTTGATGGTAATCTGGAACCTGAATATAACATCTCACCAGGGAAAAAAGCCCCGGTGATAACCTCTGATCAGCCTAACCAATTGCAGTTATTTCAGTTTGGGATGACTCCCAACTGGGCGCAAAAACCGATGTATCTGTTCAACGCCCGCGCTGAAGGCGACAATAACCAGGATAACGATCCCCGTTACACAGGGGCCAAAGGTATAATTATAAAGCCATCCTTTAGAAAACCTATACGTTCACAGAGATGCCTTGTAATTGCAAGTGCTTTTATTGAAGGCACCACCACCGGGGGTCTCAACAAACCTTATCTTGTTTATACAAAAAAACGCCCTTTTGCCTTTGCCGGAGTATGGGATTTGTGGAACGCCCCAGGTACCAGCCAGCCTTTATATTCATTTTCTATTATAACCACTACTGCCAATGATGTCCTGAAAAAAATTCCACATCACCGAATGCCGGTCATTTTGAATGAGGAGCATTATAACACCTGGCTTAATACAGGCACAGATTTAGGGAAAATAACAGAACTTTTAAGGCCTTATCCTCCTGAACTTATGAATGCCTATCCCATATCTGCTGAAATAAAAAATCCGAAAAACAACAATAAGGAACTTATATTACCCATTGGTGATAAGCTTTTCACGGAGCAGGAAATAAAAGTCTCAAAAGATCTGGAAGAAAAAGGGTTTGGGGGAGGAAGGAAATAATTTGCAGTTGAGCAAATTACATATAATAAATTACTTTTTAATTACAATTTACAATTTAATACCTCATGGCCGTAAAACAGGAAAAAAGTAATTTTAAGGTATAAGGTAATTTGATATATTTATAATTTAGTAAATATCAGAATCATTTCCTTTTTAGGTTCAAGTGAGATGTTCTTTAAATCCAATTCTTTATTTGTGGCATTAACCGTGCCCAATCCCTTGTAATCAAGCGAAACGGGATCAAAGCTTTGTAATTTGTATGTATTGTTATTAAATTTTATACTGAGTTTTAAATCCGGCCTTAACTCCGATTTGGTATTATTTAAGAGATAAACATATATATTATTCCCGCATTTTACACTATATGCTTCCAGGTGACCGGCATCAATATCCATATATTCAAAAGAACCATTTCCTGAAGCCAGCATCTGATCGGATATCTGGCGTACTCCTCTGAAATAGGAAGTCATACCTCTCTGATCGAAAAATTCCCACCACCAGCTCATCGGAAGTATAGGAGTTTGACAGAAAAGCCCGTACCATAATGCTCTTTTATAGTCATAGTCGCATTCAGTGGCAATTTTGCTGAAATCGAGGTTCCAGTCCCACTCATAGCCGCACTCCCCAATCACATAAGGCTTGTTGTATTCTTCAGAGTAGGTTTTAATTGTACCCATTACCTTGTCTGTATGCTTATAAATATGTTTCTGGTTAAAATCTATGTATGCCGACTGGTTAAGCCCCATAATATCTCGGTGTGAAACGCTGGTAGTCACCATATGACCATAAGGATCAGTATTCTTAAGGTACATCCCCATGTCATCGTGCCACTGGGTAATAATGGGGTGCGGTATTACAACGCTGTCCCCGGGACCAAAGACAACATGATCAATTTCGTTAAAAAACTCAAATGCTGCAATGCTTGTGCTGTAACCCCACCTGGCAATTATATACCTGAGCTTATTTTTATAACGTGACCGTGCCATGGAAGAGGTGAAAAATTCCTGGGGGTTAAGGGCAGGGCCCCCGTTTGCCTTATTATAGGGGCTCTTAAGCCAATAGCCTTTGCCTGACAGGGTGCCTGGAAAGTCAAGGGTAAGCATAAAATACATTCCAAGGGAATCGGCCATTGCAACCAATTCATCCATTCTTTTTATTCCTGATGGATTAAAATATTCGTTAGAATTTGTATATCGGTTAGTATTTTCAACTTGTCCCCATTCCAAAGGTAAATTCCAGGTACACATCCATGTACGGAAAAAATTGGCTCCGTTTTTTGATAAAGATGATAAAAAATAATCGTATGTATATTTTTGATTCACATAGTATTTGTCATCCACTTTTGAATCATCAAATGTCCTGGATTCCCAGCATACATTTTCTCCAATACCTCTGAATAACTTACCATTATCAAATTTAAAAGTCCAAAAATCATTTTTATGCAGGAACCCTTTTTCACCGGAGGCAACAGAAACAAATTCTCCGGCCCCGGACCAGGTCGTTTTGGAAGCCGAATAATTTTTATAAGCTGAATTTAATTTGAAAGTATAAAAGTATTTGCCTGTATCCTGCGGAGTAAATCTTGCTTTCCAGTAAGACATTATGGTATCGCCTTTAACATAATAACAGGGTAAAGCTATTTCTTTTCCAGCGGGTGAGGTTAAAAGCATGTCAAGAATTATTTCCTTTGCATCGAAAGGGTTAGTAAAAGCTGCTTTAATTTGTATATCCCATTCGGATTTTTCGTACTCCTTAACAACTGAATTCTGAAGTTTGAAACCTTTAATAACCGGTTGAGCAATACTTAATGTTATAGAACAATTAAAAAACAAAAGTGAAAGGGGAATTATTTTTAACTTCATAAGATCATTTTATAAAATAACCAACGGTAATAAAATTATCTACTCTTATTTACAATTCACTGATTCCCATAAAATCATTAAATAATCTTCTTATTACATCATTTTTTGGAAAGGCTTCCCCTTCACCGGAATTGATCTGTGGATATGTTTTTTGAACGGAATCTATAAATTTTTTAATATCATCAAGTGCTATAACCATAGCAATGGTTTCCCACCCGAAAGGGTTATCCTTACGTTTTAAAAACGAATCATATCTGAACTCGCCTTGTTTTTCATTGTATTCCAGGCGGTAATAATCCATGTTACAGTAATGTTAAAATTCTCTCAAATATAATAAATATAGTGTGAAAGTAGGATAGTAGTAAAGCGGGAAAGGTAAATTCTTTAACCTCTCACATTTTTTATACTATTTGTAATTAATATTAACTGATCCTCCGGAACTGGTAAGGCGAATGAGAATTCCTCCCCCATTCATTTTACCTTTTATTTTGTTTTGTGATGTTCTTCCCTGGAAATTAGCCAGAACAGTTGAGACCTCTTCACCTGATAAATCAAGATCATATCCAAGTCCCTTTGGAAGTGTGGCAGTAATTGACCCTCCTGTAGTTTCAAGTTCAAGTTTATCTTTTATCTGATTTAAGTCTGCAGAAATATCTCCACCGCTTGTATAGGCTATAGCCGGTCCTGTCAAGCCTTCCAACATTATTGATCCTCCTGAGGTTCTTACATCGACAGTACCCCGGGCATTTTTTACATCAATATTACCGCCACTGGTGTTTGCCAATAAACCCCTGGTTATGGAATTAGCATCAATGTCTCCTCCGGAAGTTGATACTTCAAGTTTTCCGTCAATTTTACCAATTGTAATATTACCGCCCGAGGTGGTGGCGTTAATATTTGCTTTTGATGCTGAAAGGGAGACATTGCCACCTGAGGTTCCTGCCTGGGCTTCACCTGTAATTCTGTCTATATCTATATTACCGCCACTTGTATTAACATTTTGATTGCCTGTTATATTGGAGATTGAGATATTGCCTCCGCTGGTAACCAGTCTGGCGGAGGTTTTTGCAGGCGCTTTAACATTAAATCCTACACTGGTTTCTCTCTCATAGATTCTTTTAATGTCTATATTAACCTTAGATTCAGAATGCTCAATATACACATCTGCTATTTTTTTCAAATCCTGCAGATTCATTGAAAGTATTCTGCCATCTTGTTCAACAATAAATGAAATTTCCAGAGAATCTCCTTTACAGCCATTGGAATTATTACCTTCCCCTTTCATTTTATTTAAAGAGCTGTCAGTGTGAATGATATCGCATCCAAAAACCGAAATGTTACCACCGGAAGTTGATATACTTATATTCACAGGTTCTGAAACTTTATATTTTTCAATAAAAGAATAACTATTTCCCGAAGTGCTGAATTTAAATTTATAGTAATGACTGTGTAAAGAGAAATTTTTATTTAAAGCAAATAAACATATCCCGATAACTATAAGAATTACAGCAATGAAAATTAAAAGTATTTTGTTACTTGTTCCCATAATAATAATTTTAAATATTAATACTAAAGATTTTTGACATTATCCGTATTATCCCTGTCTATTAATTTGAATAATGGATCAATACCGGCTTTTACAGGTTTTTGATTCACCACGACTTCTAAATGCTGATTGCTTTGTTTAAAAAGTTTTTTATCAAGGTAAATAAGCGTATCGTTACCTTTTGATGTTTTCCCGTATACACCTACATCTATCCAATCGTTTACTGAAATCTTCTTTTCATTACCTAAACTGTCGGCCCTCAGTTTTACAACCTCCAGATCCATATCTACTTTATATTTTCCGTCAGCTATCTGTTTCGATGTAACATTCAGCACTTTATTATTATATAATGTAATTGTTTCGAACAGGTCCTTTATAATATATTTAAGTGAATCAGGAGTAAATGCTGAAATATACCTGATCATATCAATTGTAGTGGGATAAGGTGGTTCCTGAAATTCATACCTGTGAACATATTCTGATAAGGCTTTATTTAATTTATCTTCACCTATATAATCACGTAAGGCATAAAACACAAGGCTTCCTTTGTTGTAATGTATGTATCCCTGTTCTTCGTTAATGTATAATGGCAATTCCCTTTTATGCTCCGAAGCCCTGCCCCGGAGGTACTTGTCCATTTCATATTTTAAAAACTTCTTCATATTGGCCTTGCCGTATTCATGTTCCATAACCATTAGTGCAGTATATTGTGCCAGTGATTCATCAGTCATTGTAGCACCCTGAACGTAGGCCCCCATAACCTGGTGTCCCCACCATTGATGTGCAACTTCATGTGCGGTGACATAAAATGGAATATCTATGTCATTTTCTTTGTCAATATCCATAATAAAACCCATGCCTTCCGAAAAAGGGATGGTATTTGGAAAGGACTGGGCAAAAAGTTCATATCTGGGAAATTCCGCAATTCTTATTATCCTGTTTTGAAAAGGACTGAAATTTTTACTGCAATAACTTATAGTTTTTTTAATGGCCTTATCCATACGCTGAATATTGTAATTATTTCCTTTGTGGCAGTAAATTTCAATCTTAACACCTTCAAAAGTATCTTTAAACACTTCATAACGTGCACTTAGAAAGGAGTAGAAGTTCCAGACGGGACAATGGGCTTTGTAATGATAATAATGCCTGCCATCTTTAATCCAATCATTTTCAAGTTCACCTGGTGAAAGAGCAATCTGATCTGCTGAAGTGCTTACAGTTGCTTCATATTTTATCCAGCCTGCATCGTGAAAGCCATAAACTGTGTTATATGCGGGGGTATCAGCGATAGGAGGCATTGTAAACACTTTTTTAGGTAGTTTTTCTTTCCTCCTGTCGTTATCATCGTTAATCTCTTTGCCTTCCTGATAGCCTAAGGAAGGCATAAATCCTTTATTAATAAATGTTCCGTTATAAACGATCACAGTGCTGCCTCCATTATTTTCAAATCCCTTAGGAAAGTACTCAAGACTGAAAGTTAAAGTTGTACTGTCGCCTGGTAATACAGGTTTGTTTAGTTTATACCAATAATATTCACAATTCTTATCAGACAATATATTTTTTGTCCCATTTTTAAAATCAACAAGGTTTATTTTAGCATTTTCATTAATAGAAATACGCACTGTATCTATCGGAATTCTACTCTTGTTTTTAAGTATATACCTTCCGATAATATTGCATCTGCGGGTTTGGGGATAAATATCTACATTTACTTTTACATCTGTTATAGATAGCCCGGGTCTGTTCTGATATTTTTTATATTTTCTTTCATAATTTGCTGCAATTTTCCTGTTATCATAATCAGTACGGTAGATATTTAATTTAAATGTGTTGTAATAGATATACGTTCCCAATAATATGAATATTATAATGCAAACAGGAATTATATAACGTGCACTGCTTTTTACATATAGATTTTTAAATTCTTTAAGCCTGCTTATAAATATCGTATCTGTACCTCTCTTTATAAACAATACAGCCAGCGAAAAAAATATTATTCCCAGGGTAAGCCAGTAGGCGTTGAAAACATTTATAGGAAAAATAAAATGGCCGAAACCGTTCATTGCTGAATAACTGGCAGATGGCGCCCGTCCATACCAGAGCATATTGTGACCTAATTGATTCCTGCTTAGAAAAGCATCAGTGAGGTAAAAAATAATTACAATAGCATGTCCCAAAAACTTATTATTAACCAGGGTATGGATAAAAAATATTAAAAGGGTAATCAGAAATAAGGTGGGAATAATGTTTAAGCCAATAAATTTAAAATATACCGGAAGCTGAAAATCGTAAAAGCCATTAACCGCCTGTATGAATACCCCTGTTATGATTAGTAGCAACAGTAAAAAAACCTCTGCCAAAAGCATGGCAGCAAATTTAGGAGCCAGAATCTGAAAGCTTTTTATTGGTGAGGCATCAGTTATTGGTGCAATTCTGACGTCAATTTCTTTCCAGATAAGTTCACCTGAATAAAATGTAGTGATGATAATAAGAAAGATAATAAAATTACCGGTCAGCATCTCAATTATCATATATGTTACCGGAAGACATGAGGTACCATACATGGAACCTATATATTTGGAATTTATCAGCAGAAAGGAAATACCACAAAACGTGATTACAAGAAATGGAATTCCTCTTATTATTAATTTGAAATTGAACCTAAGCAAAAATATAAATTGTTTTATTGCGGCATTAATGTTAAAATCAATATGAACTTTAGGCAAATCCCGGTTAATTGTTTCAGGTTTATCATATTCTTCAACATGACTTTTGATTTTTGATTTAAGCTGTAAACCATATTTTGAGAAACTGAACAATTTATAAAACACTGCGGCACATATTAATGATATGCCTATCCAGAACAAGCGGTTATACAATATATATCCTGTAAAAGGAATTATTATTGTATTTTTCTCAATTGGTGTCCAGTATTTTGTGACATTTAGGAAGGAAGCAAAACCAAATGGATCGAGAATGGAAAATATTTGATCGTGTTCTATATCTTTTATATAATTTATTATTATCATGTATAATATAAAAAAGGCTACCCCCTGAACATATATAGCCAGTTGTCTTCTGAAAAGACTTCCTATGGAGAAAAAGATTATCCCCATAAAAAGAGTATTGGGAATAATAAATAAAATGAATGGAGACAGGTAAGACTTAATCATAAATGGACCAATAGTTTCCTTGTCTATCCATGGCATTATGCTTCCCAGCATTATTGCCAGGGGAACGGCCAGGAAAATAATAACTGTTATTATATAAGATCCTATAAATCGTCCGCCCAGATATTGCCACTTTTTAACAGGTGTTGTAAATATTATTTCATGGAATTTGTAATCGAAGTCTCTGAATACCGGAATACCCATTACGGCAGAACAAATCATGGCTCCAAAAATCATTAAAATGGATACGATCTGGTCAATTGTATATGGCGAATTTTTTAAAACCTTTCCTGCAGCGCCTCCTATTATAACTGCATCGGTTGTAATGCACAAAAAAGTCATAAAGAACAGGATGAAAAAATAAATATATGTAGCCGGCCTGTGCAACCTGTATTTTAGTTCAAAAGAAATTATTTTATTAAGCATGATTGTAAATTTAAATATTGGACAATATTAACCTAACACCAGTCCTTTTAAAGCTGCGAAATAAGCATCTTCCAGTTCAGGAACGGATAATTCAAACCCACTGTTCATCTGTTCATTATTCCATACATGAATTTCTATATTGCCCGAATTCAGTTTATTTGATATCAGGTTATATTTTGGAGACAAATTTTTAAACTCTTCTTTATTTATTGTTATTTTCCAAATTTTACCTTCAATTTTTTTAAGAGCATCCACAGGATGTCCTTCAAACTTAACCTGACCGAGGTCGATTATCGCCATCTGGGAACACAGTTCTTTCACATCGTCTACTATATGCGTGGAAAGTATTACAATTATGTTTTCCCCAATTTCACTAAGTAAGTTAAGGAAACGGTTGCGTTCTGTGGGATCAACACTTGCGGTAGGTTCGTCCACTATAATGATTTTCGGGTTTCCAATAAGTGCCTGTGCAATGCCAAAGCGTTGTTTCATACCTCCTGAATAGCCACCTAATCTCTTTTTCCGTATGTCATACAAATTTGTTTGTTTAAGAAGAGTATCAATTAATTCAGACCTTTCACGATTGCTGGCAATTCCTTTTAGTATGGCAAGGTGATCCAGCATTTCAATTGCCGATACATTGGGGTATAGACCAAATTCCTGTGGAAGGTAGCCAAGCCATTTCCTTACCTCATCTTTTTGTTCCAGTACATTTACATTATCCAGCCAAATACTTCCTGAATCGGCATTCTGTAATGTTGCTATAGTACGCATAAGAGTTGATTTGCCGGCACCATTTGGGCCTAACAGGCCAAACAGCCCGTTTTTAATGTTAAGTGTTACATTTTTTAAAGCCTGGGTTCCGCCAGGATAAGTTTTATTAAGTTCTTCAATCTTAAGTTCCATAATTTGACGTAATTGATTAAGATATTAAAAAATGCTAATCAAAGCTTATGTTTAATGATTTCTGGCACAGATATTATTTATTCACCACTGCTCCTGTTGAGACATCCCATTTTTTAATTTTTGGATTTCCACTGCAGGAAATTACTGTGCCTGTACTTGCCTCAACTTCCAGATCACCTGTAACATTAACTGAGGCCACACAACCGGTGCTTGATGAAATTTTCAAATTATTTGAAACCAGGCCCGACGCCTTAATAACACAGCCTGTACTGGATTCAATATCCATATTTTTACAATTACCGGTCAGGTTTGCAACACAACCGGTACTTACTTCCAAATTGAGGTCTGTGAAGTCACCATCAATATCATAAACTGAACCATCAGAACCTTCAATCTTTAATTCCTTTAATTTAATTTTGGCAAGAGTTTTAAATGTTGCTCCTTCCCGGGATTTTATTTCTTTAATCAGTTTACTTGAGATATACAAATCAATTTGTTTATTTCCTCTCAGTTTTTTGCTCGTTGTAATTAAAAGGGTGCTGTCGCGGACCTCTAATTTTGAAAGGGCAATCAGGTTACTGTCAGCTTTAACCATTACTCTTTGAACAGTATCCTGGTTATAGTGAATATTAAATTTGCCATGCACATCTATTTTATTAAATTCAGACAGTTTTAACTGCATTTCCATGCTCCTGGAAGATGTTTCAGATGGTTCGCTATCCCTGTCATTGAAGCTTCGCAATGCTAATAATACTGCAGTTATTGACAGAAGTGCAGCAATAAAAAATATTAATAGAATTAAGTTACTTGTTTTCATATGTTTAATCGTTTATATGGTTATTTAAAATCAGAAAAGCAGGAAAGCAGGAAGGGAAAATTGCCATTTACCAATTGCAATTCGCCAATCCTCAGTCATTATGATAGCTTCATATGAAGCTGTATTAAGTCATCAACCGTAAGTCCTATTAAATCCATTGTTTTAAAAATATACGGCAGGTCTTTTTCTATAAATTCCGTCTTTCGCATTTCAAGAGCTTTATTATATCCTTCTTCAGCAACAAAATACCCTAAGCCTCTTTTATTGTATATTATTTCCTGATCCTGAAGGTAGGTAAATGCTCTTATGGCGGTGTTAGGGTTAACCTCCACCAGAACAGCTATTTCCCGAACAGAAGGAATTTTTTCATTCGACTTCCATTCCTTTTTTAAAATATTTTCACAGAAATAACCGGCAATTTGTTTGTATATAGGTTGTTTATTAGCAAAATCCATAATTACACCTCCTTTTCTTTTAATCTGAAATATGAAACCACAAGAAAAAACGGAGCCATTAATCCCCAGAACAGTATTTTAATTACCGGGACAAATGTGTTTAAGAAAAAATCCCTTACGTTATCAGGTATGGTACTTTCATCTATCCTCATAGTATAAAAACTATGGAATACTATTATACGTGAGGTTATACCTGTATAAAAAACTATTATAAGGCTTATTAAAAAAAGTGCCAATATAGTTCTCAGAAAATTTTGTTTCCTGAAATAGATAGCACCTAATACAAATATTGACTGGGTAACCAAATAAACTGCAAACATATGCATTACTGAAGCATCAAATGGATTAAAGAAAGGCACATATCCTGCTGAAAAAGCTGCTGATATGCCTATAAGTATAATATTTATAGCTATTATAGCAACCATCGATGCCAATATATATCCAACCGAGGTTATGAGCCAGGGAACTAATAGTTTTTCCAAAGTAGAGGAAGGCAGGGTCAGAAATAAATAACCTCTTTGGGGCGTCTTCAGTTCAGAGTATGCGTTGCTTGTAAAGATAAAACCCATCAAATAGAAGTAAGGCATTATATTTCCGTAAAAAATATTGTTGTTTAAATTTACATGACCAGGTATTATTGTGAATGTCAGAATTACTATAATAATACCTGAAACAGCTCCAAAACCGGTTAATATTCCATTTGTACCAAATCTGACCTGCCGGATAAGTAATGATTTGAAACGGTTTATATCAAAATAATTATTCTTTTCCATTATTATTAATTTTTAAAGATGTTATTAAATTTTTCACTTTCGAAAACAACTCCGTTAAACAGTAATTCAATGTCTATATCTGTTTCATCACTGTTTTTTATATAAATAACTGATTTACCTCCCAGTATATCTTCAGAGTAAAGAATATCCAGATCCGTTAAGTCATTTGTCTGTGCAAATGATACTTTGGATGAAATTTCTGCTATACTTCTGTTAAATAGTATCTTTCCATTTTCCAGAATAACTATATTGTCTATGAGACTTGCCAGGTCGCGCACCTGATGTGTGGATATAAGAATAATCTTTTCATCATTCATGGATGAAGCTATTATTTTTCTGAACTGACTTTTTGAGGGAATATCCAGGCCATTTGTTGGTTCATCCAGTAACAAGATCCTGGTACAGGTCGCCAGACCAAAAGCTATCAGGAATTTCTTCTTCTGCCCGTAAGACATGGTTGTAATTTTCGGATCTCCTTTTACCTGGAATTCATCAAGGTACTTTTCAAATAAATCCTTATCAAACCCCGGATAAAAAGGAGCATGTACTTGCACAAAAGTGGTAATTTTAATCTGGGGAAGTTCAAATTCTTCTGGAATCAGAAATACATTACTCAATACAGAAGGCAGTCTTAACCTGGAATGCTGACCTAAAATCATACATTCTCCGTCTCCGGGGTTCAATAGTCCCGCAATTTGTTTTAATAAGGTAGTCTTGCCGGCACCATTTTTCCCAAGTAAACCATAAATACTACCCGATGGAATACTGATATTCATGTTATCAAACAGAATATTTTTCCTTTGATATCCGAAAGTAAGGTTTTTAATATCTATCATAGTAAATTAATTTAATAGTGTACTATATAACTAGTGAAGTACAAATGTAAATATCAATTATCTTATTTGCAAATTTTTTTTAATTTATTTTTATAATCCGGGGAATTAATTAATTCCTAACTTTGTATAATTATAACCTGTCATATTTTAGTAAATTTAATATCAAAACATATAATATCCCAATAGAAATTATTGAGCTTGACGGACATAGTTTTCACCTGTTCGTAGCAGGGTCAGTTAACGGTAAAACATGCGATTTTATACTGGACACGGGAGCATCAAAGTCAGTATTTGCTATAGAACATATAGGCAAAATTCTTGATCAAAATCCTGTATTACAACCTGATATTCAGTCTGCCGGGATCACGGCCGAAATTATGGAAAGCCTAAATGGCACTATACGGGATTTTACAATTGGAGACTTTTTAATAAATGACCTTAATGTTGTCCTGATAGATCTTTCCTCTATAAATAATTTATACAAATCAATAAGTTCCAAATCAATATGGGGTTTAATTGGCAGTGATTTATTATTAAAGTATAAAGCAAGAATTGACTACGGGGAAAAAAATCTGACATTAAAAGTACGATGAACGCTAAATCCAGAGATTAACAGCTCTTCTGCTTTTATGCCTTACTGCTTTCCTGCTATCCAACTATCCTGCTTTCCATTAATATGAACAACCTACTATTAAAATAATGTTTCAAATTAAAAACAAAAATAATTTTTATATTTGCGCTCTAACTTTTCAAACAATAATCTTTTAACAAAAATCATCAAATGCAAAATAAAGGAGCTGTTCAGTTATTTGCTATTGCACTTGCATTAGCCTGTTTATATCAGCTATCATTTACATGGTTTACAGCCAGAGTAGAAAATAAAGCAACACAATATGCCCAGGGTGATCCTGCCAAGGTTAAATACTATCTTGATTCAATTAAGAGTGAAGTGGTTTATAATTTTATAGGTTTACGCAAGTATACTTATCAGGAATGTTTGGAACACGAGATTAATCTTGGTCTCGACCTTAAAGGAGGTATGAATGTTGTTCTTGAAGTTTCGGTGGTCGATGTAATTCGTTCCCTGGCAAATTACAGTACTGACAGTACATTTGTTAAAGCCATGGATTTAGCGCAGAAGATGCAGGTTACCTCACCCAGGGTCGATTTCGTTACTCTCTTCGGCAATGCATTTGAAAAAGTTGATCCAAACGCAAAACTGGCAGGCATTTTTTCCACTGTTCAACTAAAGGGAAGGGTAAATTACAATTCAACCAACGATGAAGTGCTCAGTGTCATTCGTAAAGAAGCCAACGATGCAATTAATAACTCATTTAAAATATTAAGTACACGTATCGACAAGTTTGGTGTTGTACAGCCAAATATCCAGCAGTTGTCCACCAAGGGCCGTATACTGGTTGAACTCCCCGGGGTGAAGGATCCAGACCGTGTCCGCAAACTGTTACAGGGGACTGCTAACCTTGAATTCTGGAATACTTACGAAAACCAGGAATTATATCCCCGTTTGGTTGCTGCCAATAAGAAAATAAGTGCGATGGTTCAGGAAGAAAAATCCAAAACTGATTCCATTCAAAAGGTTAAAACAGTAACTGCCTTAGTTAAAACACCTGAAAAACAAAATAACAATACTGATAGTGGGTTATCATTATTAAAACAAATACAGAAAAAAGATACAGCCAGAAGAGACACTTCCGCCCTGGCATCAAGGGCATCAAAGGAATTTCCGTTTTTTGGCACCGCACCGTATTCCTTACTTCATCCTTATTTTTCAGGGCAAAGTCTTTTGCCAGGGGCTATGATAGGAGAAGCAAACGCACGTGATACCGCTAAAATAGATGCTTACCTCAGCATGAAACCTATACGTGCCTTGTTTAAAAGTGACACACGCTTTTATTGGAGCTTAAAGCCAATAAAAGGGGATAAAAAGCAGTCAATTTATTATTTGTATGCCATTAAAATCACCACCCGCGATGGTAAAGCTCCTCTTGATGGCAGTGTTGTAACAAATGCAGTAGGAGAATTCGGCCAGAATAGGGCTGAAGCTGAAGTCACACTGAATATGAACAGTGAAGGTGCCAGAATCTGGGACAGGTTAACCAAGGAAAACATTGGTAAATATATTGCTATTGTAATTGATAACGGAGTAAGTACCGCCCCAAGGGTTAACGGGGAAATACCCAACGGAAGTTCCGTGATTAGCGGAGATTTTACAATTGAGGAAGCTACTGACCTTGCAAATATATTAAAATCAGGTAAAATGTCGGCTCCTGCCCACATTATACAGGACGAAGAGGTAGGTCCGTCTTTAGGTAAGGAATCCATACAGAATGCATTCATTTCTTTTATCATTGCATTTATAGGTGTATTATTATATATGGGGTTATATTATAACCGTGCCGGACTGGTAGCCAACGTCGCCCTGTTTACAAACGTATTTTTCCTTTTCGGGGTATTTGCTTCCATGGGTCTGGTTCTTACCTTACCGGGTTTTGCAGGTATTATATTAACACTGGCTATGGCAGTTGATGGTAACGTTATCATCTATGAGCGTATGCGTGAAGAAGTCCGTGCGGGCAAGGGTGAACGAATGGTGGTGAAAGACGGGTTCTGGCATGCATATTCAGCCATTATAGACGGGCACGTAACTACCATTTTAACGGGTATAGTACTGTTTCTTTTTGGAACAGGCCCTGTTAAGGGTTTTGCCACCTCCCTCATTGCCGGCTTACTGCTTTCATTATTCTCTTCAATATTTATTGCAAGGTTAATGTTTGAATGGATGCTTAACAGGGATATAAGAATTACTCTTGGTAACAGGTATACCATTAATGCAATGACAAAGGCAAAGATTAACTTCATAGGCCTTAGAAAAATAATGTATGTTTGTTCAGGTATAGTAATAGGTATAGGTATAATTTCTCTGTTTGTGAGAGGACTCGATCCGAGTATAGATTTCACCGGTGGCCGTACTTACCAGGTCCGTTTTGATCATCCGGTGGTTACATCTGATATAAGGGCTGCCTTGACAAAAAGTTTTGGGGAAGCGCCTGAAGTTAAAACATTTGGTAAGGATAACCAGGTAAAAATAACTACAAAGTATCTGATTTCTGACAAATCGACCAAATCGGATTCATTGGCTGAATCCAAACTTTTTGCCGGAATTAAATCACAGTTCCATAAAGAAATTACATATGAGCAATTTGTCAGCCAGGACGAGAAAAAAGAAATAGGACAATTCGCTTCCGACAGGGTTGACCCTGTTATCTCCAATGAGTTGATATGGAAAGCCTTTATGTCCGTGTTTTTCGGCTTAGTAATTATATTTATATATATAGCAATTCGTTTTAAAAACTGGAAGTATGGTATTGGAGGTGTTGTTTCTCTTTTCCATGATACTTTGGTTACAATTACCATGTTTACGCTTTTCTGGGGTATATTGCCCTTCAGTCTTGAAGTGGACCAGTCTTTTATTGCCGCCTTGTTAACAATTATAGGTTATTCTATTATGGATACTGTTATTATTTATGACAGGATAAGGGAATATAAGACATTGTACCCTGCCCGCACACTTGAAGTAAATATAAATGATGCCATCAATCACACTCTCGGCAGAACAATTAATACTTCAGGTATTACAATAGTTGTATTAATTGTTATTTTCATTTTCGGTGGAGAAATACTTCGTGGATTTATTTTTGCATTACTGGTGGGGGTTATTACAGGTACATATTCTTCAGTATTTAATGCTACTCCGGTTGCCTATGATATTATAATGGCTACTGAAAATAAAAAAGTAACAAAAAAGGAAAAGAAAAAATAGATCAGGAAAATCATGGGACCTAGCGGCGGAGAGATATTACTGATTGCTCTGGTGGCACTTATATTTTTTGGTTCCGAAAAACTTCCCGAAGTTGCACGCGGACTTGGAAAAATTATGCGTGAATTTAAGAAGGCCTCAGATGAAATTAAGGAAGAACTTACTAAAAGTACTGAAGGAGTAAGAAAAGATTTGGAAGATGTTAAGGATGATATTACCAAAAGTACTAAATTATAAATTATTAAGTGGTGATATTTAAAAGATTGGCGATTATCGAATTGCAAATTGCGATTTAAGTTCCCATTCCTGCTTCCCCACTATTCTACTAAACTACTTTTAAATAAACAAATTAAAGAATAACTCTTAAATACGACTTGTAATACAGTAATGATTAGAAGCGAAAATATAACAAAATCATATGGATCATTACAGGTACTCAAAGGTATCGATACAGAAATAAAAAAAGGAGAGGTAGTTTCAATTGTAGGTGCCAGCGGAGCAGGAAAAACAACTTTTTTGCAGATCCTGGGCACCCTGAGTAAGCCTGATACCGGCAAGGTATGGATTAGTGACAATGACGTTCACAATCTCAATGAACGTAATATTGCAAAATTCCGAAATAAACATATAGGCTTCGTTTTCCAGTTTCATCATTTGTTACCTGAATTCACAGCACTTGAAAATGTTTGTATTCCTGCACTGATAGGTAAACAGCCAAGGAAAAAATCATTTGAGAAAGCTGCTGAATTACTGACATTTCTGGGTCTTAAGAACCGGCTCACTCATAAACCTGATGAACTGTCCGGTGGAGAACAACAGAGGGTTGCTGTAGCCAGGGCATTAATAAATGACCCTATGGTAGTGTTTGCAGATGAGCCATCAGGTAACTTGGATACTGTTAATAAACAGGAACTTCACAATCTTTTCTTTTCCTTAAGGGATAAGTATAACCAAACTTTCGTAATTGTTACTCATGATATGTCTCTTGCCCAAATGAGCGACCGTATGATTCAGATGCAGGATGGGCGGATAATTTGAAGATATGATAATTTGAAGATGTGCAAATGAATTACAAATCAATCCTGAACATCTAAACAAAAGTTCACCCAACCCGAGACCCTAAAAACTAAGTACCAAGCACTACCATGGACCAGTCGGAACTTAAAGAGTTATTGGATTACAAATATCTTCAATACAACAATATGGAGTTTATTGAATCAGATCCTATACAAATTCCGCACAGATTCACTCTTGACAGGGATATAGAAATATCTGGTTTTCTTTCCGCAGCAATTGCCTGGGGACTCCGCAAATCAATCATCAATAACCTGAACAGGTTAATGTACCTGATGGACAACTCTCCATACGATTTTTTAATGAATGCCTCTGAAGAACAAATTTCAAAATTACTTGGCTTTAAACACAGGACATTTCAGGGAGAAGATTGTTTTTATTTCATTTATTCCTTACGAAATATATATAAAAATCATGGAGGTCTCAGACAGGTTTTCGAGCAGTCATACAAAAAAGATCCCAGGATAGTAAAAGTCCTGGAAGATTTCAGGAATATATTTTTTGAAATACAGGGTTTAAACCGGACAAAGAAACATATTTCTGATGTTACCAGAGGGGCCACTGCAAAAAGGTTAAACATGTTCCTGAGGTGGATGGTACGTAAGGATGATATGGGTGTGGATTTCGGGATCTGGACGGGTATACCGGCCTCAGCCCTTTATCTGCCATTGGATGTGCATACCGGTAATGTTGGAAGAAAACTCGGGCTTCTGTTAAGAAAACAAAATGACTGGACTGCGGTTGAAGAAATTACAGCCCGTTTGAGAGAATTTGATCCGGCAGATCCGGTAAAATACGATTTCGCCTTGTTTGGACTGGGGGTCTATAAAGAACTAAAAACTTAAAATAATTCTCTTTTCCTCAAATTTGATATATTTATATAGGTGAAAATATTGACTTTGTAGTAAATTTGGTTGTAGTTAAAAACACTTTTAACACAGCATTAATAACTACTACTATCTATGAAGGTACATTATTTCCTGGCCTTTGATCTGGGTGCCGAAAGTGTAAGGGCGATACTGGGAACACTTGTTGACAAAGCCCTCCAGGTAAAGGAAATTTATCGGTTCCCAAACAGTTATGTAAATATACAAGGCAGGTTTCACTGGAATGTTTATTCTATTTTTACAGAACTTAATAAAGCTTTGGAAATATGCAGTTTAAACTATACATCTAAAATTGAAGCACTGGCTGTTGACACCTGGGGTGTGGATTTTGGACTTTTAGCCCGGGACGGCACACTGCTTGCCATGCCTTATTCCTACCGGGATCATCACACCGACGGCATAGTGCAGGATTTTACTGCAAATGTGATGCCACTTGATACCCTTTACCAGCTTTCCGGTATACAAACAATGCAGATCAACACTCTTTTTCAGTTGTATGCTTTAAGGAAGTCGGATTCCCCTATATTGTCCGCTGCCTCGGATTTATTGTTTATGCCTGATCTGATTAATTACTTCTTTACAGGAGAAAAGAAGACCGAATATTCTATAGCTGCTACCTCTCAGCTGCTTCACCCGGTACAAAAGCAATGGAATAAGGATCTTTTTGATGCTGTTGGTGTACCGGTAAAGTTAATGCAGGATGTTATTCAGCAAGGATGTGTTTCAGGAAATGTAGATAAGGGTATATGTTCACAGGCAGGGTTGGGTTTTATTCCTTCCATATCTGTTGCCTCACATGATACAGCCTCGGCCATAGCGGCTATTCCGGCAGAAGATGAACATTGGGCCTACCTCAGTTCCGGAACATGGTCGCTCATTGGCCTGGAACTTAAACAGCCTGTCATAAATAAAGAGTCCGCAGAACTAAATTTCACCAACGAAGGCGGTGTTGACGGCACATACCTGTTTTTAAAAAATATTGTAGGGTTATGGTTGTTACAGCAATGTAAAAACGTATGGGATGTAAACATGTCGTATACCTATGACCAGCTTGTGCAAATGGCATCTGAATCTGAACCATTTAAATTCTTGATAGACATTGATGCACCTGAATTTCTTAATCCACTGAACATGACATCTGCCATAAGTTCCTTCTGTATTAAGACCGGACAGCCCCTTCCATTGTCCCATGGCGAATATGTCAGGTGCATTTTCGATAGTCTTGCCATAAAATATCGCAGTGTAATGAATCAGTTAAGAAAATTTTCTCCGGCACCCATTCATAAGTTATATATAATAGGAGGGGGATCAAAAAACAAACTTCTTTGCCAGTTAACGGCAAATGCACTTGGGATACCAGTAGTGACAGGACCTGGCGAAGCTACTGCTGTGGGGAATATTATGATCCAGGCCAGGGCACTGGGATATGTATCATCTCTGGCTGAGATCAGGCAGATTGTCCGTCAGTCTTTTGAATCAACAACTTATTTACCTGAAGATACCTCAGTATGGGTTAAACAGGAAACGAAAATGCTTGAGATATTAACAAAAAATAATTCATAATAAAAATTACTTAAAATCATGACTAACAATTTAAATACCAATAAATCAGAAATCCGCTTTAAAGGCGGGTTACCCAAAATTGGAATTCGTCCTGTAATTGACGGACGTATGGGTGGTGTACGTGAATCGCTTGAAAATCAGACAATGGCAATGGCAAGAAACTTAGCAGCATTAATTTCTCAGGAACTTCGTCATGCGGATGGCAGTGCTGTTGAATGCATTATAGCGGATTCAACAATTGGACGTGTGCCGGAAGCAGCAGCATGTGCGGATAAGTTTGAACGCGAAGGGGTAAAGGTTACAATTACAGTCACACCCTGCTGGTGCTATGGCTCGGAAACCATTGACATGGATCCGCATACGATTAAAGCCATATGGGGTTTCAATGGAACCGAGCGTCCGGGTGCCGTATACCTGGCTGCGGCCTTGGCAGGCCATACCCAAAAAGGTCTGCCTGCCTTCGGTATATATGGAAAAGATGTACAGGATGCCAATGATACCTCCATTCCAACCGATATAAAGGAGAAACTTCTCCGGTTTGCAAGGGCTGCTGTTGCTGTTGCAACCATGCGGGGTAAATCATACCTGTCTATAGGTTCAGTCTCTATGGGTATAGCAGGTTCCATAGTTAATCCTGATTTATTTCAGGAATATTTTGGCATGCGTAACGAAAGTGTAGATAAGTCGGAGATTATACGGCGGGTTAATGAAGGCATATACGATAAAGAGGAATTTGAGAAGGCCATGATATGGATAAAAGCCAATTGCAGGGAAGGTGCTGACTTTAACCCGACAGATAAACAAAAATCCCGCAAACGAAAGGACGAGATATGGGAATATGTGGTTAAAATGACCATAATTATCCGCGACCTGATGATTGGTAATTCCAGGCTTAAAGATTTGGGATTTGGTGAGGAGGCCCTGGGTCACAATGCCATACTTGCCGGTTTTCAGGGTCAGCGTCAATGGACCGATTTTATGCCTAATGGCGATTTTGCTGAGGCAATATTGAACTCTTCCTTCGACTGGAATGGTATACGCCAGCCATTTTTGCTGGCTACAGAAAACGACTCTCTAAATGGCATACCCATGTTATTTGGACATTTGTTAACCAATACAGCCCAGATTTTTGCAGATGTTCGTACATACTGGAGCCCGGAGGCTATTCAGCGTGTTACCGGCTGGATACCTGACGGACTGTCTTCAAATGGCCTGATTCACCTTATAAATTCAGGAGCAGCAACCCTGGATGGCACAGGACAGCAGTCCAAAGATGGGAAACCTGTTATAAAACCATTTTGGGAGATAACCGATTTGGAAGTTAAAAAATGTCTTGATGCTGTCACCTGGTATCCTGCAAGTAGTGAATATTTCAGGGGAGGTGGTTTCTCATCCGGGTTCCTGTCAAAAGGAGGTATGCCGGTGACGATGACCCGTCTTAATCTCGTCAAAGGATTGGGTCCTGTACTTCAGCTAGCCGAGGGTTACAGTGTTGATATTCCCGCACATGTGCATAAGATACTTAATGAGAGAACGGATAAAACATGGCCTACTACCTGGTTCATACCAAGGCTCACTGGAACAGGACCTTTTACAGATGTTTATTCCGTAATGGCAAACTGGGGAGCCAATCATGGAGCAATATCTTATGGACACATAGGTGCCGATTTGATTACCCTGTCATCCATGCTCCGCATTCCGGTATGTATGCACAATGTTGACAACGACAAAATTTTCAGGCCAGGTTCCTGGAATGCCTTTGGAATGGATAAAGAAGGAGCAGATTACAGGGCTTGCAAAACTTATGGACCTCTTTATAAATAAATGTAATGAAATACGATTAACTTTGATATAAAAAGATTTAATAATAACTCTGCAAACTAAATTAGATAGACTATGAATACCAGATTTAAACCACATTATATTGCTTTTACAGTGATTGTTATTGCTTTATTTTATTTCTTAAACACAGAAAAATTAATGGGTCAAGCCGGGAATATGATTGCTAACCAGTCCGATAAAACAAAATTAACTATCGACCTGGATGGAAACTGGATGATGAAAGATTACTCTATTGGTATAGGGTATCAGGATAAGGTTTACCAGCCCGGTTTGGAACCAAAAGATGCATTACCCTGCATGGTTCCGGGCACAGTGAGGACAGCACTGCTCCAGGCAAAAGAAATTCCCGACCCATACTATGGTTATGATAATGAAAAATCGATGTGGGTGGAACAAAAAGAATGGTGGTTCTTTAAAAAATTTAATGTTGATAAGGCTCTTGACGGGAAATTTATAGAACTGGCATTTGAAGGCACATCTTTCCAGGGAGATTGCTGGTTGAACGGACAGCGTGTTGGCGAACTGAAGGGAATGTTAAACCCGCGTAGTTTTGATGTTACCAAACTATTAAAATACGGAGAGGAAAACAGTTTGGTCGTTTGTTTAACTGCACCTCCTGATGCAAAGGAAAATTCAGTTAAGGATGGACTTACATGGTGGACCAACAGCCGCGATCAGTTGTATTCTATTGCTCAATGTATGTACGGATGGGATTGGGGTCCTCATTGTTTTGGAATTGGTATCTGGCAACCTGTGAAACTTAAAATT
This sequence comes from uncultured Bacteroidota bacterium, assembly GCA_963766305.1. GTDB lineage: Bacteria > Bacteroidota > Bacteroidia > Bacteroidales > JAAUTT01 > JAAUTT01. The sequence goes on along the minus strand of CAVYAE010000068.1, from coordinate 51,874 downwards.
ACCGGACCGGTACGATTAAGTAAGCCATATATTCAATCAAAATTACCAACTGATAATAAATCTGATTGCAAGGTTGAAGTGGATATTCAGAACCTTACCGATCAATCCCTGGATGCCCGGGTAGCAGGAGTCATAACAGCAAAAAACAGTAAGGATAAAGCAGGAGAACATTCTGAAATAATTAAACTGGCAGCAGGTGAAACCAAAACATTGAGATTTAATGTAGAGGTTAAGAATCCCAAACTATGGTGGCCCAATGGTATGGGCGAGCAAAATCTTTACAATTTACAACTTAAGATATATAGCAACAACCTCATTTCTGATAGTATAGCATCTCAGTTCGGTATCCGTGAACTAAAATTGGTTGCAAATGAAAATATTGCTTCTACCTCTGCAACTAACAAGCCCAATAGTGTTTATTACCTTGGATTGGGGGAGGGCTCATATCCATGGACCTTCCTTGTAAATGGTAAAAAGATGTTCGCCAAAGGAGGTAACTGGATCCCTGTGGATCAGCTCCTCAGACTTGATAAGGACAGGTATGACTGGCTACTGAGACTTTTTAAGCAGGCAAATTTTAATTTACTGCGCATATGGGGAGGAGGGCTTTATGAAACAGATGACTTTTATAATCTTTGTGATGAATACGGAATTCTTGGATGGCAGGAATTTTTAAGTAACAAGAACTTTTCTAAAATTGACCGTGTTAACTTCCTTGAAGGGGCAGAATCGGCCATTATACGCATACGTAACCACCCCAGCCTTACTTTCTGGTGCGGCGGCAATGAATTTAACCCCGACGACAAAGGCAGCAAGGCAGTTATTGACGACCTCGGTGAACTGATTAAGAAACTCGATGCGCAGCGCGATTTTCACCGTGCTTCTCCCTACATGGGCGACGATCATTACTGGGGTGTATGGCATGGCCAGGAACCCTATACAAGCTACCGCGTTGTTCATCCTTTCAGGAGTGAGGCTGGAATAAACTCTCTGCCAGTTCCCGAAAACTATATTAAGTTTGCACCACCTCAAAAATTATGGCCATTGGATACTGAATTTATTGAATACCATGGTGAATACAATTTAAATTTTCAGCATGTAAGGAAATTATCGCGTTATGCAAATGAATTCGGAGAGTCGGCCAACTATAATGAATTCATAACAAGAAATCAGTTTTACCAGGCTATAGGTAACGAATTTAATATGGAATTTTGCAGGTCTAATAAATTCCGGAACAGCGGAATGCTTGTATGGCAGTATGATGATATATGGCCATGCATATCCTGGTCAATTGTAGACTGGTACGGGACACCCAAACCTTCCTATTACTTTTTGAAACGTGCTGCACGGCCGGTTCATATATCAGCCGATTTTGAAAAATATCTTATTAATGCCGGAGAAACTTTCAAGGCGGATGTATACCTTCTGAACGACAAACAGGAAGCTGTTAAAGGTTTAGCATATACAGCCAGGCTGTTAAATGCTGCGGGTAAAACATTGTCGGAAAAAAAAGGCAAAGGAGAGGCAGGAATTAACAGTTCGGCAAAAATAGGAGATATAGGGTTATTGATACCCGAAACAATGAAAGGGAAAACATTATTTCTTACAGTAGAGTTGAAAGATAAATCAGGAATTAAGATATCAGATGGTATTTATCCTGTTGCAGTGGCAGAAGAAGGCAATACAAAATCCTTCAATAATATTTTTAAGGAAATAAATGAAATGCCAAAGGTGCCTCTTAAAATTGAACTTTTGCAAAATGATATAAAAATTGATAAATCAGGCACGGCAAATGGTTCAATACGTATTTCAAACCCCTCGGGTAACCTGGCTTTTTATATACGTATCAATAATACAGATGAATCCGATATTTTACGGACAAGTTACAGTGACAATTATATCTCCCTGCTTCCGGGGGAATCCAAGACTGTCTCTATTAACATAGAAAGGAAAGGAATAAACTCTCTGCCTGGTGAAATCCGTTTTGAAGTTTCCGGATGGAATTGCCCCCCGGCAACTTTCAAATTTAAAACAACAAATAATTAATCCTGAACCTTACGTCAAAATTTTAATTGGGGTATTACTGACAACTTCTGAAATATTAGTTTGTAAAAGATTAATTTACATTTAAATGAAACATACAAAACTAACTACCAGGGAATACTTAATTCCTTTCATACTGATTACGTCTTTATTCTTCCTATGGGGAATGGCTCACGGTATGCTGGATATTTTAAATAAACATTTTCAGGATGTTCTGCATATATCAAAGTCAAAATCCGGTTTAATTCAGTTTTCTGTTTACTTCGCATATTTTTCAATGGCACTTCCAGCTGGTCTTTTTATAAAAAAATTCAGTTATAAGAAAGGAATTATAATGGGGCTTATGCTTTTTGCATTTGGGGCATATATGATTGTCCCTGCTTCCATTGTGCAATCGTTTTGGTTGTTTCTTGCAGGATTATTTGTGCTTGGCTGCGGGCTTACCACACTTGAAACAGCTGCAAACCCATATACTACGAGGCTTGGACCAAAAGAAACAGCAGAACGGAGGATTAATTTTTCTCAGTCGTTCAATGGACTGGCATGGATCATAGGTCCGATTATAGGAAGTCTGTTTATTCTTGGAAATAATGGAGGTGCATCCGGAAATAAATTAAGTTCACTGATGATGCCTTACGCTGTTATTGGTACCCTTGTATTGATAATATCAGTAATTTATATAATGACCCCTTTGCCTGAGATTGCCGAAGAAATGCCTATGCACAACGGAAATGATGATAAAGCAATAAAGAAACCTTTGATATCCCTGATAAAGCAAAGGCATTTTGTATTGGCTGTAATTGCACAGTTCTGCTATGTATCGGCGCAAACAGGGATATTTAGCTTTTTTGTGAATTATGTTACTGATAAGAGCCTTCAGCCTCATTTTAACAATAAAACTGCAGCTATGATGCTGGGCCTCGGTGGTTTTGGATTATTCATGGTTGGCAGGGTTTCAGGAAGCTGGGTTATGCGATATATTAAACCGTGTAATATATTGGCTATTAATGCTTTGATATGCATTATTCTCTTGCCAATTATCAGCTTAGGGTCGGGATGGTTGTCTATTGTTGCTTTATTTTTAACTTTCCTCATGATGTCAATTATGTTTCCTACCATATTTGCACTGGGTATAAATAATTTAGGCGAACAAACAAAGAAAGCTTCTTCTTTTATAGTAATGTCTATTGTTGGAGGAGCAATATTCCCGATGTTAATGGGATGGATTGCCGACGTTTCCTCCATGGCAATTGGTTTTTTAGTCCCGGTTCCCCTTTTTGCCTATATTTTATTTTTTGCTTTAAATGGGCATAAGGTTAAGCTGATAACTTAATAAAGAATAAGTTGGTTAATTGAATTTTGAAATAACAAAATTTATCATTACATGCTTAACAGTAAAATTATCAATAAAATAATGAAAGCCATATCGGTTTTAATAATTTTATGTACTGTGGCTGCCTGTAACCCACCCAAAACTAAAACAAATATGAATAAAATTTACACGAATGGAACTTTCAAGTACGATTTGAATTTTATAAATAAATATGCAAAACCTCTTGTTTTGTCTGAAAATCACGGATCGGCCATGATAATGATAATACCAGGGTGGCAGGCCCGTGTGATGACTAGTACAGCGAGCGGAGATGGTGGGTTCAGCTATGGTTGGCTGAATTATAAACTAATTGCTTCAGGGAAACCGGCCAAACATATTAATGCTTTTGGTGGTGAGGAAAGATTATGGTTAGGGCCCGAAGGCGGCCCGTTTTCACTGTATTTTAGACCTGGTGTTAAGCAGGAATATTCCAACTGGCAGGTACCATCTGTATTGGATACAGTTGCTTTTGATCTGTTTAAACAAACACCCACAGTAGCATCTTTTACAAAAAGTTGTAATCTTAAAAATTTTTCGGGAAATGATTTCAGCATCAAAATAGACCGTGAAATAAAACTTCTCACCCGCCGCGAAGCTGAACATAGTTTAGGTATTGATCTTAAAAATGAATTATCTTTTGTTGCATACCAAACAAAGAATAGTATTTCCAACCAGGGGAAAACCCAATGGACAGAAAAAACCGGAGCTTTATCCGTTTGGATGCTTTCAATGTTTAATCCGTCAAGCGGCGTCACCATTTTTATCCCTTATAACCAGGACATAGCTTCGGGAATTGTTGTCAATGACGATTATTTCGGAAAAGTACCTCCTGACAGGTTAATCGTAAAAGATGGGATCATCTGGTTTAAAGCTGATGGAAGACTCAGAAGTAAAATAGGAATTACTTCTGACAGGGCAAAAAACCTTTATGGCAGTTATGATGCAATTCACAATGTTCTTACAATAATCTGGTGCGAACTGCATACAGGAAACACAAAATACGTAAACTCAAAATGGGGAAGTCAATCCGATCCTTTTTCAGGAGATGTTATAAATTCATATAATGACGGTCCTTTGGAGGACGGGTCTCAATTAGGTCCATTTTATGAATTGGAAAGTTCATCACCTGCGGCCTTTCTTAAACCCGGTGAGAGTTTGACGCACACACAACGTATTTTTCATTTTGAAGGTAATGAAGATTTGATTTCTGATATTACCCAAAAATTATTTGGTTTATCTGTTCACCAGATTAAAAATGTCTTCGCAATAATTAAAAGGTAAATTTCACCATCCGAAAATTTGAATTAATTATATTTTAAGGAACCAATTTATCTATTCCCCTAAAGGATCTTATTTTATCGTTATATTCCCGTTGATATCCCACAGATCTTCCCATCCAGCAGCGGTGTCCCATAAAAAGACCTGACCCTTTATCAGCCTGCAATTTTTATCTATTCCCTTTATTTCTTGCATATCATTATCTGTGAGCGGTTCTGAAACCGCAGCATAAAGGTTGCTTAAAATGTTTTTTCTTGTTGAAGAAAATGGAATAGGAATCTGACCATGCTGTATGGCCCATTTAATACATACTGAAACAGGATGTATTTTTAATCTGTTTGCAATTTTAATTATTAAAGGATCTTCAATATCGATGGTATCATCCGGCGTTCTGTCACGGGCAGGACGCCCGGGTGATCCAATCGGGCAGTATCCAATTGGTTGAATACCATGCTCAACGATAAAATTAAACAATTCAGGTTGTTGAAAATGAGGATGCATTTCCAACTCATTAAAAGCAGGTTTAATTCCGGCATCGTTTAATAATAGTTTTAATTTTGGAATGGTCATATTTGAGGTACCTATATGTTTAACCATACCCGTGGTAACCAGTTTCTCCATTTGCCTCCATGCCACCATATAATTTTCATGTTTATATGGTTTTGCATTATGATCACGTGATTCAACGGAAACCCCGGGTGCATGGTAATTTGGAAACGGCCAGTGAATAAGGTAAAGGTCCAGATAGTCAAGTTGCAGGTCTTTCAGGGTTTTTTTACATGATTCAATCACCTTGCCTTCTCCATGCATATCATTCCACACCTTTGAAGTAATCCACAATTCACTTCTTTTTAAACCTCTATTTAACAAATCTTTAATGACAAATCCTATTTCTTGTTCGTTCCCATAAACAGAAGCACAATCTATATGTCTGTAACCTGCTAAGATAGCTTCTCTTACTGCTCCTGCAACCTGCAAATGGGAAACATTATCAGAACCAAACGTACCTAACCCAATGGCAGGTACCTTGGTACCATCAGCCAAAACCTTATATGGAATCAATGCCGGATCCACTCCATCCGGTGCAGCTTTAAATAATCCATTTTTATTATTAGTCATAAGGATTTTATTTAATTTCTTCATCAAAAACAATAGCAACCTTTCCGCATTTCCCTTCTGCCATCAAGGCATAGGCTTTGTCAACCTGATCTAATGTAAAACGGTGTGTAACCAAATCTTCCGGGTGAATTCCCCAACGGGTAATTCTTTCAACGATTTCTTCCATAAGCCAAATGCTGGTAACCCAGGAACCATATATTGTTTTCTGGTAATGAATGATATCCGGGCTTGGATTAAACTCAACTGAACCACCTTCACCGACAAATGCAATCTTACCCCATTTGCGTGTTGCACGAATGGTTAATTGTCTTCCGGCTGTATTACCTGAACAGTCTATTGACTTTTCAAAACCTTGATTATTATATGTATGTTTTAATACCTTTTCCAATACATCCGGTCCGGCCGTGTATACATCGTCCGCCAGTTTTTTATTCATGGCTATATCACATCTTTCCTTTACGGTATCGATGCCAATTAATTTCTGGGCTCCCATGGCTTTAGCAAGCATTAATGTCGCCAGGCCAACAGGACCCAATCCCACAACCAACACAGCATCATTACCACTGATACCAATTTTTTGAAGACCTTCATAGCAGGTACCGAATCCACACGCTATTTGTGCACCATCAGTATAAGTAAGTGCATTGCTTAATAAAACAAGATCTTTCTCATCCGCAAGCATATATGGTGCCATACCGCCATCGCGCTGCCAACCGTAGGCTGCACGAAGAGGGCTTGTACAACTGATCATATATCCGCGTCTGCAATCATTACAAAGGCCACAGCCTGAGATATGGTAAACGACCACCCGATCACCTTCCCTGAACCGGCGCATGCCAGGGCCACATTTAATAATTTGGCCTGCAGGCTCATGACCGGCAATTTTATTTTGGTAACCTTCCGGACCTTTACCTAAATGTTCGCGATAAATGGCTCTTATATCACTCCCACAAATAGTAGACGATTTAATTTTTAATAAAACTTCGCCATGGCCGGGTTCAGGAATGGCCGCTTCTTTCAGTATTACAGTACTGTTACCTGGTAAATAGGCCCCTTTCATTGTTTTCATTTTTATTGGTTTAATAGTTGTATAATATTATGTTAAATCTTTATTTCTAAAAGGAATAATGCAGGGAACATACCAAGTTTATGGCATAAATTTATAATCAAATATACATGATGTTCTTTTGATATTGACGTATTTATAGTTAAATTAGTAGACTCATACACAAATTTTTGCTTCCACAAAACATCCAAAAAATAAATATAAATAACCCATAATCCAAAAACTTATCCGGCATTATAAAATATGAAAATCTGACCAAAAGAAATTTATTGAAATACAAAGAAATCTAAAACTTAAACAAAAAATCTTAAAATTAACTTAGAAATATTATATTCAGCTCGATGAACATATCATTCATCTCACTCAGGAAAAAATGGGAACTATTTCCTATGATTTTGCAGATTATCAAAACCGGGATTTTAATTTGTGGTGCAATAATAGTTTTCATCTGTCTTCAAATGAACCACTCGATGGGGTAACATCTAAAAAAGTGTATGGTGTGTGATGGTTGGGCCTAAAGTAAAATTAAATTCCTTCTGATTCATGAAAAACCTGTATTTGATCGTAAGTCTTATTCTGGCAGCAGTTCTGACTGACTGTAATTCGGATGATACAAAATATATAGATCCTAATATTGGAGGAGTGGCACCTTTGCTTACCACTCCTGGTCCTACGGTTCACCGTCCCAATTCAATGGTTCGTGTTTTTCCTCTTACGGAGCCAAACCTTTCTGATCGTTACCTGTCCGATAAAATTTATGGGTTTCCTTTGAACATAATAGCATACCGCCTTGAACATTCAGGTTCACTTATGCCTTCCACGGGAAAGGTTTCTCTTAATAAAGATACTCTTGCTTCCCTTTACGATCACTCCCTTGAAGAAGTTCATCCTTGGTACCATAAGGTCTGGCTTCAGGACCCGGATGTGGATGCTGCCTGGACAACCACTGAGCGGGCAGTAATCTATTCTTTTAATTATAACAGGTCAGGTGAAAACAACCTGTTGATGCGGTTCGACGGAAAAGCCAGAATTGAATCGCTTTCAGACAAAAGTCTTAGTGGTTGGCAGGAATTCTCCGGGATGAAGATGTATTTCTATTCGGAGCTCAATTATCCGGTAAAGCATATTCATTTATTCAGTCAGGACAGTGCAAGGGATTCCAAAGTGGTTGAAAGTATAAACCCTTCTGCCGTTCTTATTTATGAAGGTAAACTGGCATTGGAAATTAGAACTGGCATATCATATATTTCAGTGGAGCAGGCAAAGAAAAACCTGGATACAGAGACCAAAGACAAATCTTTTGAGCAGTTGAAAGAAGAAAGTCATTCCATCTGGAAAAAGTGTATTGGCAAAATTGAGGTTGAAGGAGGGACTGACAAGGAAAGACGTATATTTTACACTTCACTTTACCGCGCATTTGAAAGAATGGTAAACATTTCAGAAGACGGGAAATATTATTCCGGATACGACAAGCAGATTCACAAGGATAATGGCGATCCCTTTTATACTGACGACTGGCTATGGGATACCTATCGATCCCTTCACCCGCTGATGACCATTCTGTGCCCTTCCGTGCAGCTGAATCAGTTAAAATCATATATACGTATGTACCAGCAATCGGGTTGGATGCCTTTATTTCCCCAGGTCTACGGCGACGAACCTTTTATGCTTGGTAACCACTCTGCTGTATTGTTTGCAGATGCCGTAGCGAAGGGCCTAAAAGGTTTTGACCTTGAGAAAGCTTACCAGGGAATAAGGAAAAATTCTCTGGAAGGAACACTTCTTCCATGGAGGAACGGACCAAAAACAAAACTTGACGATTTTTATAATTTACATGGGTGGTTTCCTGCCCTTCCAACTGACAGCGTAGAAATTTATCCTGAAGTTCACCCCTGGGAAAAAAGACAATCAGTGTCTGTAACACTTGAACAGAGCACGGATGACGGCTGCACTGCTATACTTGCCAAAGCACTGGGGAAAAAAGAGGACTACAATCTTTTTATGAAAAGGTCCCGCTTTTACCGCAACCAATATAATCCTGCCACCGGGTTCATGTCGCCAAAACTATCTGATGGTGGATGGATGGAACCTTTCGATCCTCAGCTATCTGCATGGTATGGCAGTAGAATGTATTTTACGGAAAATAATTCCTGGACCTGGACCTGGTCTGTTACTCATGATATCCCCGGACTTATTAAACTGATGGGAGGAAAAGACAATTTCAGCAGAAGACTCGATGACCTGTTCAATACAGGACCTCAGATAGGCAAATGGAAGTTTATGGGGCAGTTCCCTGATGCAACCGGGCTGCATGGAATGTTTGTTGCCGGAAATGAACCTTCCTTCCATATTCCATACTTATATAATTATGTAGGAGATTATTGGAAAACACAGCGCAGAATAAGACAGGTCATGGAAGTATGGTTCGACGATACACCCTTAGGCTTACCAGGGGATGAAGATGGAGGTGCCATGTGCTCCTGGTATGTGCTTTCTGCAATGGGATTTTACCCCGTAAGACCCGGTACCGGGGAATATGCCATAGGCAGCCCCTTTTTCAATAAAATATGCATTCATCTGGAAAATGGAAAAACATTCACCATAATCGCACATAACTGTTCAGTTGTAAATAAGTACATTCAACGGGCTGATCTGAATGGTAAAAAACTCAAAGTCCTGTTTTTCATGCATAAAGATATTGTAAACGGCGGAAGCCTTGTAATGGAAATGGGACCAAGACCGATGCTGAAATATTGATTTTAGAAAAACATGAATAATTTAAATTTATGGTTAATAACGTCTTTAACTTATTATAATAAATTTAATGAGACATTTAAATCTATCATATATGTTCGGGTTTCACCGGGTTGGAGATATATGAGTGTTCCGTTATTTTGGGCTGCCGTTCTGCCGATAGGAGGGTTTGTTCCGGGTTCTAAACCTGTCATGTATTCATTTTTGCCGAAATGTTGCCAGTTGGTTAAATGGGGCAATTGGTTTTTAGAGAAATATATCATAGCTTTCATCCCAATGTTGGAATTGTAAAGCCCACATTCACACATTCCTTTGTCATCAGCTTCAGGATCTATAAAACCAACAGATTCTCCACCTCCAAGATGTTCATTTATAGGAAGAAGGCATTTCTTCAAGGCCGGATAGTTTTTTTCGTTAAAAATAAAATCATCTTGTTTGCCTCCACGGGATTGCCATTTGCCATTCCAGATAATATCTGTCCCAGCATCGACTAAAGGCCATCCAAAATTGAAGTGGTATAACACCATATGGGGAGCAGGTGTATTTCCCATATTGGTAACTTCGTCGGTTATTTTAAAGGCAGAAAATCCAAGTCTGGCAGAGATAGTTCGTTTCAGTTGCAAATGTGGTCCAGTCACTGCAGTGGATTGAACTATTATACCTGTAATACTCATTTCCGGAAACTCACTGTTCAGGTCAGGTTGACTGATTGACAGAAGGTATGCGGGAATATTACTGATCCTGTCATGCAGGCCCCGCTCCCCGAATTCATCATTTTCTGGAGATCCTACATGGGTAAGACCACAGGTTATTAGCAGCCCTCCTCCGAAGCTGTTCAGCCAGTTAATTCCCGCTGTAGTAGATGGGTTGGGCTGAGTAATTCCAATATGACTTATCCATGACAGGCTGTGCTGGTTAAAGAATGCATCTGCTATATCCATCCCACGGTCCAACACTACCTTAAAGCGAAGGCCACTGCCTGTATTAAACCAGGCCACACGGCATCCCCGTCCTGACCCATTATCCAATGTGGACAACTCGATGCCACCCAGCTGTGAATTATTTGAAATTTTATCTTTCCATTGTTTATTGATCATAATAAGCCTCCTTTATTATTCAATATTTACGTTAGCTTCTGAAAACCAATTACCAATTCAATACCTCGTCAGGAGCATCATCAAGGGAATTTACTGTCCAGTCAGCTTTATGCAGCTGTTGCTTTGTAAAACTGGTTGTAAGCCCCAGGCACTTTGCACCGGATGATTTGGCGGCTTCAACGCCACTTACTGCATCTTCAACTACAAGGCATTCTTCAGGTTGTAAACCCAATTTCCCGGCTGCTATGATGAAAATATCCGGGAATGGTTTTTTACGGTCTACTTCAAGGCCATTAACAGTTGCGTTAAAAGTATTTTCGGGTAATTTAATTTCTCGTAAGTTGATGATCATTTTAACTTTATCCGCACTTGTGGCTACGGCTATTTTCAGGTTTCTTTTCTTACATTTTGCGATAAAACTCAATACTCCAGGTAAAGGATCAATATTGCCTCTTGTGATTTTATCGTAAATCTGGTATGCTCTGTCTTTCATTTTTGTGATGTCCTCCGAAACACCATACATTGATGCGACTCCTCCAATGTATGTGTTCTCGCCGGTGCCTACAAATGGGATAAAATCCTCAGGTTTAACCTCTATTCCCATTTCTTTAAACATCAGGATTGCGGCATTGCACATAAATTTTTCTGAATCCACCAAAACGCCATCCATATCGAAAAGTACTCCTCTAATCATAAGTTATTTAAATAAGGAATTTCAAAACAATCAAGACAATTGCTATTTATATTATTTTTTTATAAAAACATTCTAAACATCAGGGAAAGTTAAATTATCGCGGGGTATTCAGCCAATACATTGGCCGTATCCACATCTTTCGCTTAGGGTGTCATTAATGGGCCTGCTTTCATATGCCAGTCCGTGCACAGATACATAAAGAAAAAAGTACTAAAACAACACTGAGCAGCAATTTCATTGTATACTGAATTTGCTCATTTTTAAAAAAGTTTTTTCATAACCTTTCAGTTGGTTAGATAAACAAATATAGTGACCTGGATTGGAAATTAATAGAAATTTTTTTCGAAATTTAATTATTTTTACAAAGTAATGTTGTGTAATTTGATTGTTGTTTTTGAGTATTTGCAAATACCACATAACACAATTTGGATATACCTGACAAATCTCTGTTTTTATGAATAATCTTATAAAATGCCTTTTTCTGGTCGGGTTGACTATTTTTTCCTCCCTTTGTTCCGGACAATCACGACAGGTTGTAAGGTTGAATTTCGACTGGCAATTCAAAAAAGGTGCGCTTACTGACAGCGGTAAATGGGAGACTGTCCAGCTCCCTCACGATGCATCCATATCCGGAACTTTCTCAAGGGATTACTCCACCTCGTCGAATGGATGGCTTCCCTATGGATCGGGATTATACCGGAAAACCTTTTCTGTTCAGGCATTATCAAAGGAAAAACAATTGTGGGTGCAGTTCGATGGTGTTTACAGAGATGCACAGGTTTGGATCAACGGTAAATGGCTGGGACGGGAATTAAACGGATATCTTGGGTTTGAATACAATATTACTCCCTATATACACCCGGGCAAGGATAATATTCTGGAAGTGTATTATGATAATACCACCAGGGGCACATCGCGTTGGTATACCGGAGAAGGCATATACCGCGATGTTTGGCTGAAATATATCAATAAAATAAGTATCCCTATGGATGGCACCTGCATTACTACTCCTAAAATTTCTCTTGAGGATGCCACTGTAATAGTTGAAACGGAAGTCACCAATGCCTTTGATACCATTAAAAATGTTAACCTGCAAACAGATATCCTGGATAAAAACGGTAATGTGGTGGTTGTTGCCAGAGCTTCAGCCCCATTGAACCCTGGTGAGAAATACCTTTTCCGCCAGGAAATGATTGTACCTTATCCTGCTTTGTGGGATCTTGAAAATCCTAATTTATATACTGCTGTTTCCAGGGTATTCGACGATACACAACAAACCGATCTTTACCAAACCCAATTCGGAATACGTGAAATAACCCTGAGTCCGGAGAAAGGTCTCATACTGAATGGGAAAAAAATAGTAGCAGTGGGAGGGGACCTCCACCACGATTTGGGATGTATAGGTAGTGCAGCCCTGGAAAGCGGATATGCCCACCGGCTTAAGCTTCTTAAAGACATGGGATGCAATTCTGTACGACTGAGTCATAACCCCCATTCTCCACTGCTTCTGAGTTTGTGTGACAAAATGGGAATCCTGGTTTTTGACGAAGCTTATGATAAATGGACTTCCCAATATTATGGCGGTTCCATTTCTTTCGGGGAAGGATGCAAAAAAGACATCGAACGGTTTGTACGACGCGACAGGAACCACCCCTCGGTATACATCTGGAGCGTTGGCAATGAAGTAAACTCTCAGTTTGGCGATTTTGAAAAGAAGTTTGAAACAGCAGCTGCAAACCCGGATTATGGAGTAACCCGGCTGGAATATCTTAAAAGTCTTGTAAATTCATTTGATCCTTCCCGAAAAGTTACTGCAGCACTTTTCCCCAGCCGTAACAAAGGATGGTACGTGGAATGGGAAAACTATAAAAATTTCCAGGAGTTCATGAAAAGTACCCCTCCACCCATGGCTTTCCATATGGATGTGATGAGCTGCAATTATACCCAGAATTTTTTTACCCTGGACCATAAAAACTATCCCCAGTTAATGTTTATTAATTCAGAAGCGAGTACCAACCTGGGTAATAAATTAAGGAAGATAGCATGGCTTGAACTGGATACTTCATTCGTAATCGGATATTATTACTGGAGTGCCAACGACTACCTTGGTGAGTCACAATGGCCGGCAAAAACATGGACATGGGCATTTTATGATCTGTCCGATGAAATGACTGCGCTGGGGTACCTGCATGAATCCTTCTTTTCAAAAAAGCCTATGGTACATTCCATGGTCTTTGAACAGGATACTTCTGTTGTAAACCGCTGGGAGCGTATTCCAGCCAAAAGCTGGAGCTGGTACCCCGTGGAGGATCATTGGAATTGGAGTAAATATAAAAAGGTTAAAATAAACACTTTCACCAATTGTGAAGAAGCAGAACTTCTCCTAAATGGAAAATCTCAGGGTCGTAAACTTCTGAAAAACTACAAAGATTCAGTGATCACCTGGGAAATACCTTATCAGGCTGGTGTACTGAAAACTATTGGTCGTAACAAAGGCAAAATTGTTGATCAGCACACTTTAATTACTTCCGGTGAACCATCTAAAATATTGCTTCAACCTGATCGTTCCGAGCTAAAAGCAGATGGACTGGATTTATCTTATCTAAAGGTAAAACTCACAGATATTAATGGTGTCATTGTCCCCGATGCTGACGTGAATATCAATTTTGAAGTAAAAGGAGAGGGAGTCATTGCAGGAGTTTGCAATGGGGACACTTACAATAAAGAATCTTATCAGTCATCTGTCCACAGGACATATCATGGTAAATGCCTGCTGGTAGTCCGTTCCGGAAGGGATAAAGGACAAATAGTTGTAACAGCCAGAGCTGAAGGGTTACCTGAAGCTACCTGTATCCTTAGGGTGAATACTGATCCGGTGGCAGAAAACAATCACCAATGATATAAGGGCCAATTTTATACTGCTATAATCTTGAAAAAATGATTTGTTTACTCATTATAAAATTACTTAAACCAGATGAGAATAAATATTTTACATGTCAATAAAATTTATTTGATAATATTTTTAATATGGGTATATCAGGTATCTGTATTTTCTCAGTATCCTGGCCAGTTTTTAACCCTTCAGGCAATAAAGCCATTAATACAAATTAGAGCATACAGTTTTGATCTGTCTGATGTTAGACTTCTTGACAGTCGCTTTAAAAAAAATATGGAACGTGATGGTGAATGGCTGCTGAGCATAAACAATAATCGTTTACTCCATAGCTGGTACGTTAATGCCGGTATGGAAACTTCTGCGAAGCCGTTGGGAGGATGGGAAAGTTTAGATTGTGAATTACGGGGACATACTTTGGGACACGTACTGTCAGGTTTAGCTCTTATGTACGCATCAACAGGTACATCGGCCTATAAGATCAAAGGTGATTCCCTTGTAGATGAGTTGTCCAAAATTCAGCAGGTATTGAACCAGGGAGGTTATTTGAGTGCATTTCCAGAGAACCTTGTTAATCGTGCCATTGAAGGACGTCCAACCTGGGCGCCTTGGTACACAATACATAAAATCATGGCGGGATTGATTGATATGTATCTGTACACAGGTAATAAACAAGCTTTAGACATTGTCTGTAAAATGAGTAATTGGGCATACCATAAACTAGAAAACCTTACGAATGAGCAATTAGCGGCTATGCATAAAATTGAATTTGGTGGCATGATTGAAGCAGCATATAACCTATATGGAATTACAGGGAACGAACATGATAAAAAACTGGCTGAATTCTTTTTTCATCACAGCATTCTGGATCCATTGTCCCAAAAGGAGGATAATTTGGCAGGATTGCATGCCAATACTCAGATTCCAAAAATAACAGGTGAAGCAAGAGGCTATGAACTGACAGGTGATGACAAAGAAAGAACGATTGCAGATTTTTTCTGGCAAACAGTTATCGATCATCATACTTATGTTACCGGAGGCAATAGTGATTACGAATTCTTCTTTCAGCCAGATCAGATATCAAAACATATTTCACGGGCAACTACCGAATCATGCAATACCTATAATATGTTAAAGCTGACAAGGCACCTTTTTACATGGACGGCCGATGTCAGGTATGCCGATTATTATGAACGGGCATTGTATAATCATATATTGGCTTCACAGGAACAGGAAACAGGTATGGTTACATACTTCTTATCCTATACACCGGGGACATTTAAAACCTACTCCGATAAAGAAAATTCTTTCTGGTGCTGTGTGGGCACAGGTTTTGAAAATCATGCCAAATATGCTGAAGGAATATACTATCATAATGAAAATGGAATTTATGTAAATCTTTTTATTCCTTCAGAACTGACATGGAATGAAAAAGGATTGAAACTGGTTCAGCAGACACAATTTCCGGAGGAGTCAACCACACATCTCACCATAAAGGAAATTAAAAATGGGGAAATGACGGTATTCATCCGCTATCCATCGTGGGCTACAAATGGTGCCATTGTTAAAATAAACGGGAAACCTATTAAAATTAATCAAAAACCTGCTGGCTATATTGTATTAAACAGAAACTGGAAGAGTGGTGATAACATTGACGTAACCTTTCCAATGTCTTTACATTTGTCAGTAACCAATGATAACCACAATATGGCCGCTGTAATGTACGGACCCATCGTTCTGGCCGGAGATATGGGTACTGAAGGTATAGCAGCACCAGCTCCATTTGCAATTTCTCAACTGGATTATAAAGATTATGTTGTTCCTTCAGATATTAATAATTCATTAAACATCAAAGGGCGGAAAGTAAATGATTCAGTTACACCGGTGATTGGAAAACCATTGGTTTTTAAAGGTGTTGGCGGGGATTCAAAAACTATTACATTGGTTCCTTATTATAAGATAGATAAACAACGGTCTATAATCTATTGGAATATTAATGATCGTTAATAACCAGTAGTACACAGCTCTGTATTCTTCCTTATACCCGGGATTCAGGTTCATTTTGAAAGCGAACTCTTTAATAATAGTCAGAATTTGTAATTTATATCAATTTATTCGTTGAAATTATTAACAAAAAAAAATTATAAAAAACTGCCGGGGTTCACACCTGAGCAGTTAAAAAACGTATGTAATTTATTAATGGTATTCGAACTTGTTAAATCGAATACATAAAAACTACCGGGGCTCGCGCCAGGGAAGTGTGAACTATAACTATCCTAAACTAAATCATCAGTTTTTTGAGTGTTTACTAATATACTCTTCAATATATCTTTCAATGTGCGAAACTAAATTATCAGGAGTAAACCCAAGCTTATTATCCAAAACTGTATATGAAGCAGAAAAACCAAAAGATTCCATTCCGTAAACTTTTCCATAAGGTCCGGTAAGTCCGGCCAGGGTAACTGGCAATCCTGCTGTTAATCCGAATACAGGAATGCCCTCAGGTAAAATAAGTTTCTGATAGGATAATTCCTGATTTCTGAATAACCCCTCAGAGATTGCTGAAACCACCCTGGTCTTAATACCTCTCTCATTTAACTTTGCAGCACATTCACAGCACGTGGATACTTCTGATCCATTTGCAACCAATATAATATCGGGTGTTACATCAGTTTCCATAACAATGTAAGCTCCTTTTTTAGCCTCCCCGGCATCATTTTTTCTTGAAGAGCCATGTTTTGAAGGGATATCTTTAATATTTTGCCTTGAAAATATAAGTCCTGTAGGTGTTTCTTTATTTTGTAATGCCATATCCCATGCAACCGATGTTTCCCAGGAATCGGCAGGTCGTAAAACTAAAAGGCTATTCTTGCCATGATGATTTTTAAGTGATTCAAGTAAACGAATTTGAGCTTCCTGTTCAACTGGCTGATGGGTAGGGCCATCTTCCCCAACTCTGAATGAATCATGTGTCCAGATAAATTTCACTGGTAATCCCATAAGAGCTGAAAGCCTTATGGCAGGTTTCATATAATCTGAAAATACAAAAAAAGGTGGCACAGGCAGCAATCACACCACCATGTAATGCCATACCATTGGTTATTGCCGTCATGGTTAATTCACTTACCCCTGCCTGAAGAAATGCTCCGGAAAAGTCCCCTTTCCGAAATGCCTTTGTACGTTTTAGAAATCCATCCGTTTTGTCACTATTTGAAAGATCAGCCGATGAAATTATCATATTTTCAATATGCTGTGCATAATAACCTAACACATTCAGCGGATGCTGCACGGGTTGAGATATTTTCTTTGTGCGGGATAGCAGTATAATCTATTGAAGGTATGTTTCCTGCAAAGAAATTATTTAATTTAACTGCCAGTTCCGGTTGTGATTTTTCCCATTTGGTTATAATTTCCTTTTTCTTGTGTGCAGCATTTATTTTATTTATTATTACTTCTTTATACAACTCCTTCACTTCCGGGAAAATTTGAAAAGGATCCTCGGGATTACCACCTAGATTTGTTATTGTATTTGCAATTGAGGCTCCTGCTTCACTTAATGGCATTCCATGTGTTGAAGTTTTGCCTTCAAATTTATCGCCTTTATTATCCAGGGCCCCTTTGCCAATTATTGTATTTCCAATAATAAGCACAGGTTTTCCGTTTGAAGAGTTTGCCTTAATAAGAGCTTCTCGTATGGAATCAGCATCATTACCATTTATAGTGTGTACCTCCCATCCCCATGATCTGTATTTCATTGCAGTATCTTCTTCAGTTACCTCCCAGGTTTCAGTGGATAACTGAACCTTGTTTGAGTCGAAAAACATGATTAAATTGTCAAGACCAAGATTTCCTGCAATACGGCCGCTACCTGGGAAATTTCTTCCTGTATGCCGCCATCGGATATATATGCATATATTTTATGATCCATCCAGTCACCAAAACGTGCAGCAAGAAATTTAGCGGTTATTGCAGCGCCCACAGCCATTGAATGACCTTGTCCCAAAGGGCCTGAAGTATTTTCTATGCCCCTTTTTATATCCAGTTCCGGATGGCCGGGAGTTGAACTGCCCCATTGTCTGAATTGTTTTAAGTCATCCACATTAAAAATTCCCAGTAATGTCAGCTGAGAATATAATAATGCCGACATATGTCCAGGATCCGCAAAAAAACGGTCCCTGAAAAGGCCAGGTCAGGTGCCGTAGGATCAAATCTTAAAAATTCACTGTACAAAATATTAATAAAATCTGCACCACCCATTGCTCCGCCAGGATGTCCACATTTTGCCTTTTCAACAGCTGCTGCCGATAAAATGCGGATATTGTCCGCTGCTCTGTTTACTATTGTATTATTTGTCATTTAATGTTAAGTTAAAAATGTTGTTGTAATAAATGCCAAAGATATCACGATTTTAAAAATACCCGTCTTAGCTCCTCAACCTGAGTATCATTTATTGGAACCAATTTACCGAATGGAGCTGAGAGTACAAGTGATTTTGCGCTGAATTCTGCAACTTCAAGACGGTCAAAAGTCTGAATCAGTTTGTCCCCGGTAATAAGTACGGAATCATTACGTATTATCAAAGCCGGATTACTATCTGCCAGCATATCAGGAATATCTTTTCTTCCCTTGAATTGGGCACCAAATTCCAGTAAAGGCATGTCCTGCAGAAAGATCCAGCTCTCCGGGATGGTACGAACATCAAGTAAGGTATTTGTAACTCCAAATGCCATTAGATAAGGCGATTGTGTGAATATTACCGAATTAATTTTAGGATTTAGGTTATAAATTTCCTGGTGGAGCCAGGTTGACCGGCTTGGCTCTTTTCCCGGGCTCACGTTTACCATTTTTTATTTGTACTATATCTTCAATCTGAAGATCCCAGCGAGGAACATTTGTGGGAGTGATAAGGAAATCATTTCCCCTCCAGCGCATGGAAACCGTTCCGTAAGAACTTATCATCAGACCCTGCTCACATGCCCTATGCACTATTTTACAGATTTCCAGCCTTTTTTCACGTCCATCAGACGGGTGATCAACTATTTCCATTACTGATTGAAGATCAGGAACCTGGGATTCAAAACTTTCAATATCATCATTGGAAAGATAATGTGGCTTGCCAATTGAAGCACCGAAGAGGATTGACCTTGCACAAAATTCAAGAGTTTCAAACCGCTGGAAAGTATCCGCCAAATCACTTCCACCCACTACGGTTCCATGGTTTTCCATTATAACAGCATTGAAACCTTTATTGAATTCCCTTGCAATCTGGACACCTAAGGCAGCACTTCCCGGCAATTCATAGGTTGCATAACCAATTGGTCCGCATATTTGCTTTGCCTGTACTATAATATTGGTATTTGGAATTTCCCGGACAACACTGAATGAAACCAGGGCAGGTGGATGAGCGTGTATAATTGCAGTTATATCAGGGCGTATTTCATATATTGCCTTGTGAAATGGAAATTCTGAAGAAGGTTTATGACGCCCGGTAACTGTTCCGTCTTTTCTGACACACATTATATCAGACGGCCTCAGGGATCCTTTATCTACTCCGGCTGGTGTAACCCATATATCTCCTTGCTCATCTCTGATTGAAATATTTCCGCCGGATGTTGTAGTCATACCCCTCATGTATATCCTGCGGATAATCATGTTAATCTGATCCCGGGGATGCATGAGTCTTGTATTAAGGACTTCATTCATATTTTTATTTTAAAAATTAAAGCGCTGATATTATTCATATTCTCTAAAATTTAACACCACAGCAAATTTGCAGAGCGTTCATTTGTTGTATCTCTGAGGGATTTAAAAAGGTGAAACGGCTTTCAGTCCCAGGTCGAGAAATGGTATTGGTGAATCAAAGGCAGAATCCCAAACTGTAAGGGCTGCCCCTAAAGCAGTACTGTTGTCAATTTCTGAGGTATATAGTGTTTTATTATTAAGTCTGGCGGCGAACATTCGCAGGAATATTTCATTTCTGGCAAATCCGCCTGAAACATATATTTCCGTAGTATCATCATTCTCAGCTGTAATGAGCTTTAAGGATTCAATTGTCAGATCAGTTAAATCTATAACAAGCTTATGGTAAGCTTCTTCAAAAGAAACAAAGACATTCAGATCGATTTCAGAATCAATATAGTCCAAAGGAATTTCACGTCTGAAAAACTTTTGTGAATCATTTTTTCCGGAGATTAGTGAATGAATAATTTCTTCATTAGCCCTTGTTTTTTTAAATTGATCTTCAGACTGGTTAAAATAAGAAGAAAGCCGTTTTACATTAACATCATGAATATGTCCAAGGAACAAACGTGAAGACTTTACTTGTTTTTGTTGAACACTAAGATAACAAAGTGTGTCCTTTCGAAGTTGATCTGCAGTGAGTGGTTCGTCATTAAAAGGATTCATCAGGATGAACCATGTGCCTGATGATACAAGGATAAATTTTCTATTGCTGTTTTTAAGGTAAGGTACAAGTGAGGCAGAACTGTCATGAATTCCTATTCCTATCTTCATTTCCCTGTTTTTTACATTAACTGGATAACAGGTAGAATTTTCAGCGGGCCTGGGCAGATGAATATCTTCGTCCGAAATCCACTTATGGTATTGCATATGATCAAAATTCCACATAGCAGTATGGCAACCTATGGATGTATATTCCGATGTAATTTTACCGGTTAAAAGGTAACTTATATATTGGGGAAAATGTAAAACAGACTTGACCTTATTAAATAGCTGAGGTCTGGTCCTCTTTAGCCATAAAGCCTGTAGGCCTGAGTTAAGCATTCCCAGGGCCGGAGAGGCTGTGGCTCTTGAAAATTCTTCAATTCCTCCATATCGTTGATAGAATCCCGACAGGACTTCTTCAGGCATTGGCTTAAGGTAGTTGTAAACGGGGGTCAGCTCTTGTCCTTGTTCATCAAGGTACATAAGGCTGGCCCCGTATGTTGCGAAATTTACAGCAGTTACCTCAAATTTTCTGTTTTCACATAATTGCTCAAGAGTAGACACCAGCCATGACTTAACCTTTAAGATATCGTCACAGGAAAAACCATCTTCATCCACCGTTTCTTTAAATATCTGTTCATCCTGGTATACAACATTTACCTTTTCATCAAAAAGGAGAATCTTTTTATTTGTTTTTCCTATATCGAAAACTGCAATTACTTTCTGAGCCATATTATTTTATGGTAATTAAGTGATTAAAGGCCTACTTTGATTTTGTCCTGATAATTTAAATCTGTAAAAGTGAGATTTATCTTTTTCTTAAAACATCAGATTCATATTTTTCAATATCGTCAATATAATACTGAGCTACAGGCACATTATGTTTAAGACAATAATAATCGTAAACAGCTCCGAACGGCTTGGATTTCATAATTTCGAACAGAGCAAGTCTTTTGAAATAGTTACCAGATTCTTCAGCCTTTTTAATCAGTTCGGTTGGTTCAAGAAGAGCACAAAGGAAACCTTGCTGAGCAGCACGTACACCAATAACATAGGCTCCAATACGGTTAATGGAACCATCAAAATAATCGAGGCTGACATTAACCCGGTTCAATGCTTTACAACGAACTATTTCCTGGGTAATTAATTCTATCTCGTCATTAAGTATGACAACATGGTCACTGTCCCAGCGAACACCACGCGAAACATGAAGTAAAATTTCGTCAACATATAAAAGAAGGGAGGAAATTTTATCTCCTACCTGCTCAGTAGGGTGGAAATGGCCATTATCAAGAGTCAGAAGAAGTTTATTCTTAATGGCATAGCCCATGTAAAATTCATGTGAACCAACCACCATAGCTTCTGATCCTATGCCGAACAATTTACATTCTATGGAATCTTTAAGATGTTCTTTAGGAAATTTTTCTGCAAATATTTCATCAAGTGATTCCATTAGAAGTTTACGATGGGTATACCTGTCAACAGGCATGTCTTTTGATCCGTCTGGAATCCAAAGATTATGAATGGATGGAGTTCCGAGTTGTTTTCCCATTTCAGCTCCTATACGGCGGCAACGTTTAACATGTTCAATCCAGAATTTTCTAATTTGAGGATCCTTGCTTGCAAGAGTATAACCGTCATTTGAAAGGGGATGAGAGAAGCAGGTACAATTGAAGTCAAGTGCAATTCCTAATTTCTTGGCCCAATCAATCCAAGCCTGAAAATGTTTTATTTCAATTTTGTCACGATCTACTTTTACTCCCCCAAAATCCCCATAAATGGCATGCAGATTAAATCTTTGTTTTCCGGGAAGGAGAGTCAGTACTTTTTCAATGTCGGCCTTTAACTGGGCTACAGTCCTGGCTTTCCCCGGATAGTTACCAGTAACGGCTATGCCTCCACCTCCAAGTTCTGCATCAGCCGTTTCAAAACCGGCAACATCATCTGCCTGCCAGCAATGGAGGCTTATATTAATATTATCCAGAAGATTCAAAGCTTCTTCCGTATTAACACCTAATTGGGCATACTCGGCCCTGGCGGCTTCATAAGCTTTCAAAATGAGTTCTTTGTTCATTATTTTAAAATTTAGTTTGTTTAATTGAAAATATCAGTAATAAAATATAAATTACACCAAGGAAGCTGCGGCATATAATAATACCCTTAATATTATTTTAAACTTATAACGAGGGTTGATAATATCAGAACTATTATACCTCCAAGTAAAACCAATCTTGTTTTGCTGCTGGTGCCTTTCCATTCTTTGAGAATGATTCCCCAGATATTGCTGAAAGCAATATTCAAAGCCATAAGAATTGTCCAGCTGAAGATTTTCATACTATCCGGCAGCATACTTTTACCCATGCCCAGAAAGAAAAACTGAAGGAACCATAAAGTACCACCAAGCAGGCAAAAAAGAATATTATTTGTGAAAACAGAACCTGAAACTGACAAGTAATCAGTATAAGTTTTGTTTTTAATATTAAGGTAAACGCAATATACCAGATTTGTAATGAACCCACCAAATAAGATGAAAATCAGGACAGGATTAGTTGAATACAGAGGATTTACATGGTAGGCAGATTCACCTAAACGTCTGATAGCATCTCCTTTTTCAAGACCAAGGCTGAAGCATGCACTCATTATACCGGCAAGTACTGCAATAATTAAGCCTTTTCTTAATGCAAAGTCCTTAATTGCTTCCCGTTTCTGCTCTTCAGTAAGTCCTTTATCTTTAAGACTTCCGGCATAACCTATAAGAGCAATTCCTGCAATGCAAATGGATACTCCAACCAGAATCAGTATTCCGGCCGAAGAAGAAAATAAATTCTGTCCATTGAGAATTGGAGGAATAATTGTACCAAAAGCAGCACAAAATCCTAAAGCAATTGATTGTCCCAATGCCACTCCCAGAAAACGCATACTGAGGCCGAAGGTCAATCCGCCTACACCCCACAGTGCTCCGAAAATTGCAGCCTGCCATTTGGCTTGTGCAGGAGAGTTATTTAAAATATCCAAAAGGGTTCCGGAAGGTGCAGTAAAATAAGCAAAGATCCATGGTGCAAGAACCCATGAAACTATTCCCTGGACAATCCAGTACGATTCCCAAGACCATTTTTTAATCCCTTTCAATGGAACATAGAAACTGGCTGCACCCAGGCTTCCAATTGACATCAACAAAATTCCGAGGATAGACTTCATATGTAAATTCCTTTTTTAGTAATTGTTAATTAATTTAGCATTACCTGTCCGCCAGTTACAGGAATTGCCTGTCCTGTTTCATATTCCTGATCAATAACATAATAAATGGCTTTCATAATATCCTTAACCGTACATCCTCTTTTGGCAGGTACCTGTGATACATAATAATTTCTGACATCCTCTATTGTTTTAGCACCGGGCACTTTACCTGCACGCAGGTATTGTACAAAAAGACCTTTTTCCGGATCAGACCAGAGTGGACCTTCATAAAAATTGCCAGGACATATAGAATTTACTTTGATCCTGTATTCCATTAATTCCAGTGCAAAGGACTGCGTTAGACCAACACCGCCAAATTTTCCTCCTGCATATGCAAAGTTTTTCTTACTTCCACGTAATCCTGATTTTGAATTAATTTGAATAATATCACTGAAGTAATCTTTTTTATATTTAGATTGAATCTTAAGAACCTCAGAAGAATATTTGGCACAAAGGAAATAGCCGGTATAATTCACCTTAGTCATGATTTCAAAGGTTTCCGGTGTCATTTCTTCCAGGCCGCCTGCATGTAAAATTCCCGCGTTACTTATAAAAACATCAAGACCTCCGAATTCCATTACCGTAAACCTTATCAGATCTTTGACTGAGGAAGCATTGCTGACATCTGTTTTCAGGAATATGACTTTGTTCCTTTTTGTCAGTTTGGATAATTCTTTTGCAAACTCTTCGCCTTTAATTTCATTTAAGTCTGCAATAACTATATTTGCTCCTTCCAGAATCATTTCCTGCGCTATGCCCGATCCAAAACCTTGTGCTGCTCCTGTGATAATCACAACCTTATTCAGCAACCTTCCTTTTTCATTTCCCCTTGACAAACCTTCCCGATATTTCTCGGATTCCCAGTTTTCGATATAGGCAATCTGAGAATTGGTCATGAAATGAGGACCTCCAAAAGTGTCAGAAAGGAAGCTTATTTTCATAAGGTCCTCATAAACTTCTGAAATAGTTTCCACCATTTTACTGTTATCATCCACAGCAAGCATGCCTATTTCTTTTATCAGTATTATTTTAGGGCTGTACTTGTATCGTTTTTTGAATTCCTTAAGTTTATGATTAAACTCGGAAATTATTTCATCTGATGAACCGGTAGATTCAATATACAATGGATGTGTTCTGCAATAAACAATATTATCAGGAGTAAAAGGAAGATCTATCAATTTTATATTGTCGGCTTTATGAATAAAGTGATCAATAAGTTTATTGTACTTTAGTTTTACCAGTTTCACATTCTCTTCAGACAGCTGCATTCTTATCGATGGCAGTACCTCTGAAATTTTAGAATTTACAGGTAGTACTTCAAGATTGGGTTCAATTTTAATATCATTCTTTACTTTTTGAAGAATATGTTCATAAAGTTTATATATTTCTGCTGTGGAATCCGCACTAATAAAAACCCCATGGTTTTGAACAAGTATAATCTTCGGATCAATGGAATACTTTATCCTGTATGACCCTATTGCATCATGAACAGTTTTAAAAAGCACATAGCCCGGATTGATATAAGGTATATATAATATATCCTCAGGCATATTTTTATGAATATAATCTTCGCACCCTTTACTGCAAAGTAAGGCATTTATCCATGTAGGGTGAGTATGAACAACAAATTTATAATTGATAAGATGGTGAAGAGGTGATTCAACAGAAGGGCGAAGATGAAATTTGTTATTGATACAACACTTGAGTAAATCTTCAGTAAGGAGCCTGTCACGAAGGGATTCATCCTTTGGATAAGATTTGGCGGAAATTTCATTTAATTTTTCCCTGTCAATTTTAACAAATCCATTCTTACTTATTTTGGACAGTTCTGTACCACTGGCTTTGACATAAAGTGTTTCATTATCCTTAAATGAAGTATTACCTCCTCCGCCTATAACAAATTCATTTGATCTGCCGTAATAAGTAGAGATTTCAATTAATTCCTCCAGATCTTTATCCATATTTTTATGTTTTAATAAACCTTTCTATAATTGATTTTCCTAAAACAGTTAATCGTTGTTTTTCGCTTTGATCAAGATGCTTCCAATTATAAACAGTGCTCTTAAGCCCCCGTACATGCATATACTGGTGGGAGGCAATCACACATGCTCCCTGGTAAGAAATTTTTTTTAATTCATTATCAAGTTCCCTCTGACCACGGCAGGTAACTGTCAATGGAGTTAATTCAGGGGTATTGTGCTCTGTACCGAAAAGGATTATAAATCCTTTATTGTTGAAGAATTCTACAAATTTCTTTAATATAGAGTATTCATTTCTTACAGGTATTAATTCGATGCAAAAAATATTTCTATTATTCAATTCTGTAAACAAGTCTTCGTAGTTCCTTTCAAACTCGGTTATGTTCCCTTTGGGATCGTCCAGTAAAACCGGATAACATGGTATGCCACCGGCATTAATTATAATATCTGTAACTGAATTAAGATCCAGGAAGGCCTTTTCATTTTCTTCAACAAAAGCTTTTCCCCCCGCTTTAAGAATACGGTTTCTAATTTCATTTTCAACTGAGGCATAATCATCAAGTTTGGAGATTAATTCATTTCCGTAAAAAAATCTTTTCAGGTATGATTTTCTGTCCTCATTACTAATGTATTTCTCATAAATCATCACTCTTAAGGCTTTAGCAATATGACGTTCCCTTACCAGGTTTTTTGCATGTTTTTTCTTTATTTCGTTAAAGTCAAGCTGAAATCCTGTTTCAATTTCTTTCAGCCATTGATTCGTTTTGTCAACCATGACTTCAATCTGTATCTGACTTTCATGAATTGACGCTTCTATCATTGCAATATGTTTATCTGAAAGAATACAAGGGTAATCCAGCCCTTTTCCGCTAAAGTAGATACGGCCGGGATTATTCGGATCATTAACACGGATTCCACGTTTTTGAAAATCGGTGGAAAGCGCAATAAACTCAATATTGAATAAGGGAAATATCTTTGTTTTCAGGCTATACTTATAAAATTCATCATAACCATCAGTGACGCAAAAATCATTTATTCCCAGTACACGGACCCGCTCCTTTTCGGCTAGTTCAAAAGCTTGCTTCAAATCGACAAATGCACTGAACGAATATGGTGAATGTATATGTGCGTTAACTTTATGATCCTGATATATGGTCAGATCATTTAGTAGTTCAGTTTCAGCAGGAAATGATTTTAAAAAATTCATATTTTAGTTGTTAAACACCATTTCTATTTCTTCTGAGTTGTTCATTTCTGGTAAAATTGCTGGTTACCTGGTGATTTTTAAGTGGTTTAATTTTTTCATGGATGGCATCAATTATCCATTCCGGCTGTGGAAAAAAGAATTTTTCAAGTTCATAGGCAGGTGTAATCCAGTTCCGGGAACCTACTACAACCGGTGGTGCGTCGAGGTCGTCAAAAGCCAGTTCTGTAATAGTATGGGACATTTCTTTCAGAAAGGATCCGCGTGCTGAAGCATCACTGGTAAGCAAAATTTTACCTGTCTTTTTTACTGATTCAAGTACCAGATCATAATTAAAAGGACATAAGCTACGTGCATCAATAATTTTCACGGATATTTCGTATTTGTCCTGCAATATATCTGCAGCTTTTATAGCTGTATAAAGCGTAGACCCTATAGAAAGTATGGTGATGTCATTTCCTTTCCTTTTAATGTCGGGCTCCCCAATCGGAATTTCATAATAGCCTTCCGGAACTCCCCCTGTATGAAACATTTCACCCATATCATATATTCTCTGGCTTTCGAAGAAGATAACCGGATCAGTTCCCTGCAGGGCTGCATTCATGAGACCTTTTGCATCATAAGGAGAAACAGGAAATACTACCTTAAGGCCTGGAATATGACCCACAAGAGAAGACCAGTCCTGGGAATGCTGAGCCCCGTACTTAGATCCGACTGACACCCTTATAACAACCGGCATCTTAATAACGTTGCCGCTCATAGCCTGCCATTTTGGAAGCTGATTGAATACCTCATCACCGCATCGGCCAAGGAAATCGCAATACATAATTTCTGCTATCACGCGACCTCCGCACATGGCGTAACCCACAGCCGTGCCAACAATAGCACCCTCGGAAATCGGAGAATTAAAGAGACGGTGATAAGGCATAGCCTCAGTTAAACCTTTATAAACTGCAAAGGCACCTCCCCAGTCCCTGTTTTCCTCTCCATAGGCGACCAATGTAGGGTCTTTATAGAAACGATCAATAATAGCTTCGAAAATTCCGTCCCGAAGCTGAAATAACCTGACCTTGGAAACCGGTTTATTATCCTTGTCGAGGTAAAAACGTTCTTTGGTTTTAAGTTGTTTAACCCTTGGGTTTTCTTCCAAAGGAATTAATGAATCACATGGACGGTCTTCCATTTTGTCCATGGAGAGACCAGAAAACATACTATTCCCGATGGCTTCAGGATTTTTAACCAGATCAGGGTAAGGTGAAATACTCTTATCAATAACCAGATTGAGGGTTTGCTTCAACTTCTCAATTACGTTGTTTCTTATTTCATCAAGTGAATTCTGGTTTGCAATTCCTGCATCAGTGAGTTGCTTTCCAAAATCGGAAATTGAATCGGCTCTTTCCCAGGCTTCAATCTCTTCTTTAGACCTGTAAGACGAGGCGTCAGAAGGAGAGTGTCCGCTAATCCTGTAAGTTAAGGTATCTATAAGTACCGGTCCTTTTCTGTCTTCTATTATCTTCTTTTTCCTTTTGAATGCATCTATAACAGCAAGCGGATTGTAACCATCTATTCTTTCAGCATGCATCATTTCAGGATTAATACCTGCCCCTAGCCGGGCAAGTACCTGGTAACCCATAGTTTCTCCCAGGGTCTGTCCACCCATGCCATAAAGATTGTTCATAATATTAAAAATAATTGGCAAGCCACCATTATAATCTTTCTCCCAAAGAGTTTTAAACTGGTCCATAGTAGCAAACATGATACCCTCCCAAACCGGTCCGCAGCCCATAGATGCATCGCCAATATTACATACTACTATGCCTGGTTTTTTGTTAACCCGTTTATACAATGCTGCACCGACTGAAATGTCACCTGAACCACCCACAATAGCATTATTTGGATACACTCCGAAGGGAGTGAAAAAGGCATGCATTGATCCACCCATACCTTTGTTAAACCCATTCTCACGGGCAAATATCTCAGCTAGCGTCCCATAAAGGAGGAAATTGGTTCCCAGATCCTTCATACTGCCTTTATGATTTTTTTCAACTACTCTTAAAGTATTTCCACCAAAAAAATCTTTCATTATTTTTTCAAGAGCGGAATCATCAAGTTTATGAATTGCTGATAATCCTTTTGCCAGGATTTCCCCATGACTCCTGTGTGATCCGAAAATGTAATCATTAATATCCAGGTTATAGGCCATTCCTACCGCAGATGCTTCTTGTCCAATAGATAAATGTGCGGGACCAGGATGGTCATATTTAATTCCCATATATTCGTTGGTTGTCTTTATTTTATTTATCATGGTTTCGAATTCACGTATAATAACCATGTCGCGATATATTCTCAGGAAATCTTTGTTGGAATAATTTTTCTTTTCATCCGAAACAGATTTGTTATATTGGTTGATGGGGATTTTCCCGAAACTTAGTTCCCCTGGTTTTCTTATTTCTACAGGATCTAAAAAAAGATTTTTAGGCATATTGATAATAATTTATATTTTTTATTCACTAATTGTTAATTTTTAGTCAGTCGTGAAATGCAAATACTGTTTCCTTCAATATTTCAGAAACAGTAGGATGAGGGAATACAATTTCTTCCAAATCCTGAAGGCGCATTTCCATTTCAATCATTAATGCTGCACCGTAAATCATTTCTGAAGCCGGGTTGCCAATTATATGCACTCCAAGTACTTCATTGTATTTTTCACCGATAAGGATCTTGGCAATTCCGCTTTTCCCTTCATTTTCAGCTATGAAACGACCTGAATAACTCATTGGAAGGCTTCGTATTTTGTATTTGATATTCTGTTTCCTGGCCTCTTCTTCAGTAATACCTACTGAAGCAATTTCAGGGTTGGTATAAACAACGGAAGGAATAGCATTATACCTCATAGTATCCGGCTTTCCACATATATTGTTCACAGCTACTTCACCTTCACGGCTGGCTGTATGAGCAAGTAGTGAAAATCCGGTTATATCACCTGCTGCATATATGTTAGGAATATTAGTCCTGCATTTATTATCAATTTTCACAGCTCCGCGACTGATTTCAACACCCAGTTTTTCAAGGCCCAGGCCGCTGATTATGGGTTTACGACCTACACTGACCAATACATTATCACTTATGACCGAGTGAGTTTTTCCATCATTTTCAAAAAATACTTCCCTGCCTTTTATTTCAACTACTTTTGAATTGAGATGAAAGACAATTCCTTTCTTTGAAAATTCTGACCGAAGCATTGCACTTATTTCCTTATCGGTGGGACCGAGGATTTCACCAAGCATCTCTATTACTGTTACTTTAGTGCCCATGGTATTGAAAAAGCCGGCAAATTCCATTCCAATTACTCCTCCGCCAATAATTGTCAGAGATTCAGGGATGGAATCCAACTGAAGTATTTCACGGTTTGTAAGAATTTCTTCCCGGATAAGTCCTTTTATTGGAGGAACCAGTGCTTCCGATCCTGAAGCAAGTAAGATATTTTTACAGGGATAATTCCGGTTTCCTGCTGCAACAATAATATGATCGGTTGCTCTTTCAATCATTTCTGCATGTTCATAAACAATTTCGACTTTGAATTTTTTCATACTGGCAGTTATTCCACCTACAAGGCGGGCAACTATTTTATTTTTACGTTCCATTATTTTTCCATAGTCGATTCTTATATCAGAACATTTAATTCCATATTTTTCTGAATCTAAAGCATTCTGAAAAAGTTTAGCACTGTATAACATTGTTTTAGTGGGAATGCAACCTTCATTGAGGCAAACCCCGCCTAATTTTCTTTCATCAAAAAGGATTACTTTCAATCCTTTCTGGCCAGCCCGTTCTGCGGCGACATAACCTGCAGGTCCGGCACCTATAATACCTATATCAAACATATTAAAATTCCATTTTTTCAATTTCCATTTTTATTTCTCTCAGGAATGCTGAGGCAGGTGCGCCATCCAAAGCTCTGTGATCATAGGTCAATGATAATCCGATCATGGGGATAAAGCCGAAAACACCGTCTCCCAAGTCAGCAGGTCTGTAAATAATAGTATTTACTCCCAAAATAGCTACCTGTGGCAGGTTGATTACAGGTGTAAAAATTTCCACGCCGAATGATCCAAGATTTGAAACTGTAAAAGAAGCTGCTTCGCTGGCCAGTAATTCAGGATCAACGTTTCCTTTTTTACAATTTCCGGCAAGGGATTTAAGCTGGTTAGAGAGCCCCTCAATGCTAAGATCACTGGCATTCTTTAAAGCAGGTACCATAAGACCCCTATCGGTGTCCACAGCAATACCCAGGTGAACTTTATTAAACTTCCTTATGCTGTTGCCAAGAAAATGACAATTGGCATCAGGGTGTTTTTTAAGGGCCTTAATAACAGCAAAACATACCATATCATTAATAGTAATGTTCACCGGGGATCCCTTTTCCTGTGCTTCTTTTACCTGGCTTCGCAATTTAAGGATGGCCCGGGCATCCGCACTTGTATGGTGTGTGAGTTGTGCAGAATTCTGCAGCGATTCGTGCATTTTTTGAGCTATAATCCTGCGGACATTGGATATTTTAACCAATTCAGAATTTTCATCTAAATGGGAGTTTATAGCTTGCAAATCTGTCGTTAAAATTTTTCCTCCTAAACCTGTTCCTTTGGAAGGAATGTTTAAATTGTTTAATTTTGCTGATTCCCGGGCAAGCAGCGTTGCTGAATTAAGCGATTGATATGCATTTAATACATCCTCTTCTATGATTCGCCCGGCAGGTCCTGTTCCATTTATCCTGTTTATGGGCAGTCCCAGTCTGGCAGCTTTATTCTTTGCCCTGGGAGATATTTTTATTTCAGTTTTTTCATATAGTGAACTATAATCTGAGTCTGTTGTTTCAATTTTAACTTGTGGAACAGGATCATTAATATTTAAAGAATTACCGGCATCCTTGACAACTTTAGTTTCAGAGACAGTTTCAGGAATTACTTCACCAATAATTCCAATATAGGCTACTATATGCAAGACAGGGACCTCATCGCCTTCTTCAAATAAATGCTTCAATAAAATACCTTCGTCTGAAGCTTCAGCTTCAAACGATGCCTTATCGGTTTCATATGAAAAGAGGATATCTCCCTTTTGAACATTTTCACCAGGCGATTTAAACCAGCGGGTGATAATACAACTTTCAACAGATTGCCCCTGACGGGGCATAATAACGGGTGTGGCCATGAACTAAAATGAAAAGGTTAACTTATATTTACATGTACAATTTACTTGTATTTTTTCAAGACAAAAATAAGAATATTTGCATATAAAATGTATATATTTGAAAAAAAATAAAAAATACTTGTTAATACAAGTTATTTGAATTTTTAATAAAAAAATTGTTATGGCAGAAGCAAACTTCCGTATTCCGGAGCATAAAAAAATTTATGAATTACTGCGAAAACATATTCTCGAAGAAGTTTATCAGGAAGGAGATATGTTACCTTCAGAAAATGAGTTGTGCCGTTTGCATAATATAACACGTCCTACAGTAAGGCATGCCTTACAGCAGCTGGCACATGACGGTCTTATTCGTAAACACCAGGGCAAGGGAAGTATTGTCCACCGTATTCCAAAAGATGTCGGAATACTTTCAATTTATGGTACTACCAGCGCTCTCGGGAATAAAAACTTAAGGACAACTATAATTAATGGCCCTGTTATTATAAACTGGCCGGAAAATTTCATGTATGAACTAGCACAGGCTGAACAGGAATCGGGTTGTATTTATTTAGAACGTATCCGCCTTATAAATGAGGTTCCCTTGTTTTATGATCTTACCTACCTGATGAATGTAAACCTGCCCAGGTTCTGCTCCCGTTCCTTTGAAAATAAGTCTCTTTTTGATGTCATGCGAAGACATTACAGCATTGAAGTTCTTGGTGGCCAACAAAGATTGCAGGCCATACCTGCATCTGATAAAATAGCTGACTACCTTAAGATTAAAAAAGGGAAGCCTATTCTTCACCTGGAAAGGAAAATTGAAACAAACCGGATTAATTTTTATATTTATTCAGAACTTTTCTGCAATACTGAAAACTTTTCTTTATTTGGTTCCTTCTGAACAATTTAAACCTGCATCCGGTTGACAGGATAAATACATTTTAATATTCTTTAATATTCTAAATCTAATTATAACCCCATGCTCACAAAAGCTGTACGCCTTTATGGTAAAAACGACCTCAGACTTGAAGAATTTGACTTGCCAGTGATTAAGGATGATGAGATCCTGGCTAAAGTGGTCTGTGACTCAATTTGCATGTCTTCTTATAAGGCTGCCAAACAAGGGATTGATCATAAACGAATTCCAAAGGATGTAGCTTTTAATCCGGTAATAATCGGGCACGAGTTTGCAGGAGAATTAGTGGAGGTTGGCTCCAAATGGGCAGGTAAATTTAAATCAGGGGACAAATTTGCAATTCAGCCGGCATTAAACTATGAAAAAGGACCAGTTGGTATTCTTGGTGCCCCTGGATATTCTTACAGGTATATAGGGGGAGATGCCACTTATGTTATTATACCTTCAGAGGTTATGGGGCAGGATTGCCTTCTTCCTTATACCGGAAAAGGATTTTATCCGGCAGCACTTTCAGAGCCGATATCATGCGTTATCGGGGCAATGAATGCAAATTATCACAGTGTACACGGTTCATACGTACACAATATGGGTATTACGGATGGCGGAAATATGGCTATCCTCGCCGGAGTTGGGCCAATGGGGCTTGCAGCCATCAATTATGTAATAAACCGGGAAGACAGAAAACCGAAATTTCTTGTTGTAACAGA
This sequence comes from uncultured Bacteroidota bacterium, assembly GCA_963766305.1. Classification (GTDB taxonomy): domain Bacteria; phylum Bacteroidota; class Bacteroidia; order Bacteroidales; family JAAUTT01; genus JAAUTT01. The sequence continues at coordinate 17,884 of CAVYAE010000068.1, read as the reverse complement.
CATTGATGACTTGCGCCTCAACCGTGCTTCAGAGCTTTATTCCGTGAAATTAGCAGCTTCAAAAGGAATAGAATTAAAATATTTCAATACTGCCAATATTCCTGATCCTGTGGCAATGATGAAATCATTTACTAACGGAAGAGGTTTTGATGATGTATTTGTATTTGCACCTGTACCTTCAGTAATTTCCCAGGCAGATGAAATACTTGCATTTGACGGATGTCTAAACTTTTTTGCCGGTCCTGCCAATGCTGATTTTAAGGCACCCTTTAATTTTTATAATGTTCATTACCAATCTACTCATATAGTCGGTACATCTGGCGGAAACAATGATGATATAGTCCAGGCTTTGTATTACCTGTCAAAAGGTCTTAACCCGGCTGGATTAGTCACTCATATAGGCGGATTAAACTCTGTGCCCGATACTACTCTTCATTTGCCGGATATACCGGGAGGTAAAAAACTCATTTATACACATATTAATATGGAATTAACTGCTATTTCAGATTTTGAGAAAAAAGGTACAACAGATCCGTTTTTCAGGGAACTTAGTCATATTGTAAGGGAAAGCAATAATTTATGGTCCTTTGAAGCAGAAGAATATCTTTTGAAAAATTATAAATAGAGCTAAATTCTCAATCAGAAGCAAATATTTCAAATCAGAAACTATCAACTACTAATAAATTTCCCATGCCTTCAAAGAACCCTCTTTGCCCAGGTTACATATCAGGGATTCGTTGTCTGATTTTTTCCCTGTATTTGCAATTGTCCGTTCCTATATTTTCCAAGACTTAATGCAAAAATAAGGTTACTAAATTCAATTTTTTTTAATTGAATGAAAAATGATATACTCCGGAGCCCAACTCAACCCTGACATATTCTTCTTCTTTCCCGCTTACTTTTATTTCCTTTAAAGAGGTGAGTGATTTTCCGCTTTCTTCAATTTCACTTGCACTTTTGGCAGGAATAAATACTGTAGCTTCAGTATTTACTGGAATTTCAATATCCATAAATATCTTATTGCCATCCACTTTCCATCCGCTGCTGAGTTTGCCATAGTAGGTAAGCAAGCTGGCAGAAGCGTTGGTAAATCCGCCTCCAATATGTGGTTTTATCAGAATATGTTTATATCCGGGACCATCGGTGTAGGTATCGATCCCAGCCATTACACGGTACATCCAGTCTCCAATGGCGCCATAGGCATAATGGTTAAAGGAATTCATGTCCGGAGTCTGGAAAGTACTGTCGGGTTTTATGCCATCCCAGCGTTCCCAGATTGTAGTAGCTCCCATTTTTACAGGATACAGCCAGGATGGGTAGGATTCCTGCAACAGCAGTTTATAAGCAATGTCGGTATATCCAAAACGTGTCAGAACATGACATAAATAAGGAGTCCCAAGGAATCCGGTAGTCAAATGCATTCCATAATCTTTAATATTTGCCACCAGACGCTCTGCGGTCTGATTTCGCATGGATTCCGGTAACATATCAAAATTCAATGCAAGTACATAGGCCGTTTGTGTACCGGAAACCAACCTACCGCTCCCGGTAACATATTCTTTTACAAAAGCATCCTTAATTTTTTGAAGTAATTCAGAATAGGTATTTATATCATCTTTCTTTTCCAAAACACGGGCAGCATTTATAAGCAATTGTGTTGAGTTGGCATAGAAGCACTGGGCTATGAGATATTTATCGGTTACTGCAGAACGGCCGTCATTATCATCTATTGGTCGATAGAATAACCAATCGCCGAAATGAAATCCTTTATTCCAAAGGTCATCTTTTGCAACTTTTCTGATACTTTCCACATAATCTTTCATACTATTGTACTGGTTTTCCAATATCTTTTTGTCACCATATGCAAGATACATATTCCAGGGAACGATAGTGGCAACATCGGCCCAGCCGGCGCTGCTCACAGCTGTACCAAGAACATTAGGAATAACAAAAGGAACTGCACCATTTACCTGATCGGCTTCCAGGTCCCTTAACCATTTTGCCATAAAGTTATTTACATTCATATTGAATGAGGCTGTTCTTGAGAAGGCCTGTGCATCTCCTGTCCAGCCAAGCCTTTCGTTTCTTTGCGGACAATCGGTAGGTACATCCAGAAAATTACCTTTCTGGCCCCATTGAATATTATGTTGAAGTTTATTAATCAGCTCATTGGAAGATGTAAATGATCCGGTTGGCTCCATGTCGGAATATAATGTCACTGCAAGGAAATTTTCACCTTTTATTTCGCCGGGATAACCTTCTAATTTTATATACCTAAATCCATGCCAGGTAAAATGTGGTTCAAATGTTTCCTCGGCATCTCCTTTCAGAATATAATTATCCCGGGCTTTGGCCATCCTGAGATTTGCAGTATAAAAATTTCCTTCCTTATCTAAAACTTCAGCATGAGATACGGTTATTTTATCACCGGCTTTACCTTTGGCTTTCACAACAACCCAACCTACAAGGTTTTGACCAAAATCTATCACATGTTCCCCTTTGGGAGTGGTTATTATTTTAACTGGTTTAAATGTTTCATGCTTTCTGACAGGTTCATTCCAGGTTGCTACCAAATTATCAAGGGAGTACCCGGTAACCTTTACGCCATTCCATTTGGAATCATCATAAGCAGGTAGTGTCCAGTCCTTTTTCTCCAGCATGGCATCATATGTTTCGCCATTGTATATTTCATTATACCGGATAGGGCCTGTAGATGATTTCCAGGTACCGTCTGAAACGATCGATTCAAAAGTTCCGTCACTATAATTCACATCCAGTTGAAACAATAAGGCTATATCTTTACCATATAGGTTGAAGTGATTTTCCCACGCGAGGGTTCCCCGGTACCAGCCATTGCCAAGAGTAACGCCAACAGCATTATTCCCGTCATTTAGCAGATTGGTAACATCATATGCCTGGTATTGAAGTCGTTTGTTATATGATGTCCAGCCAGGGGTTAAATAGCGATCTCCGACCCTTTTACCGTTGATCAGGGCCTCATATAGGCCATGAGCGGTAATATAAGCGGTTGCGGAAATAATTTTTTTCTTGATCATGAAGGATTTTCTGAATAAAGGACTAGGCCTCATTACAGTATCTTCTTTATAACCAGGTACAATCCATGTGGCTTTCCAGTCCGAGGTTTTCAACAATCCCATTTGCCAAAAAGCCGGTGCACTCCAGGATGAAGCTTTTTGGTCATTGTCCCAGACTTTTACCTGCCAGAAATATTTTTTACCGGATTGAAGCGTATTCCCTCCATATAAAACATGGACCGACTCATCGGAGTTGACTTTCCCGGACATCCACAAAAGCCTATTCCCTTTTATTAAAGATTCCTTTAAAGTACTAACCCTGATTTCATAAGCAGTTTGCTTACAGTTACGTTTATTGCTTATCAATTGCCAGCCAAAACGGGGTTGTCTGGCATCCAGCCCAATCGGATTGTTTAGATTTTCAACTGTCAGTTTCTGTATTGTTACCTGGGCAAAGCCTGTAACACCGGAAATAACTAAAACTAAGTTTAAAAAAAGTGTACGTATCATAAGCTGTATAACATGATTTTAAAATAATTATCCTCGTTATTACATGTAGGCAATGTAAGTAATTATTATTCAGATAGATTTATATTGGAACTTGTTATTACAAGATTAATAAATTTTATAATATAATACAAATGTCCGGTAATTTTATTGTTTAGTCTGCAAATCCTGAAGGTTACATTATTTCCAATTAATTAATATTCCATATCAGGAGGATTTAGTTTAAAAACATCAAATTGCATCACAGCCAAGGTAAAATCAGTATAGCATTTACCTGATTTATATTATTATTTCCGGGATTAAAATAACAAAATTTTCATAAATTGCATTCTATCTAACAGCCTGGTATAGTGCAAAAATGAAACAATATATGAAGAATGAAATAAATTTAAACTTTATACTCCAATGAAACGGGCATCTTTAAATTTAAACATTAACACGCATAGAAATAATACGAGTTCCATCCGGCCATTTAAATCGATTATAAATGATGCTTTTGAAATCAATATTTTATCAGGTATAATCGATAAGATCTTATTAATCAATTATAAACTTATCAATTATTTTCGGATGAAACGAACTTGTTTAATTCAAAACATCAAAAAGCATATGCCTGATCAAATGCCAGTTTCGCTCACCCGTCCGAAATCTATTGATTTGTGTGGGAAATGTTTTGCAATGGTTCCAATTTTGACTCTCTTTTCGTTCATTCTTTCTGCACAGTCACAGGTTTCGTACTGGCCTGTAATTAAGCATTATGATCAGGACCACCTGGTGAATGTTGCACTGCCTCTGGGTGGCATTGGAACTGGGACTGTCTCCCTGGGGGGAAGAGGTGAACTACGTGACTGGGAGATAATGAACAAACCTGGTATAGGTTATACTACGGTAGAAAAGGGAAGCAACAACGCACCTTTTTTTGCCATTTATATAAAAGAAGAAAACCACCCTTCAATTACTAGGGCACTTATTGGACCGGTTCATCCCAGTGAATACCAGCATGCGGAAGGCAGGTCAGTTAATCAGCATGGTTTGCCACGCTTTGCAGAAGCCAGTTTTGATGCTTCATACCCAGCCGGGACAGTCAACCTTTCCGATCCCTCCTTGCCGGTTAAAGTACGAATTACAGGATTTAACCCTCTGGTTCCGGGTGATGCAGACGCAAGCGGTCTTCCTGTAGCAGTTCTAAGCTATGAGGTTACGAATCTCACAAATGATTCCATGAAGGTTTCTGTATGCGGAACCATGCGTAATTTTATAGGAAGGGATGGTAGTAAGTTTTACCGGGACTGGAAAGGAGATATAATTCCCACAGGGGATAAAAAAAATTGTAATGAGTTCAGGCAACAAAACAATGTAAGTGGTATTTTCATGTATTCTGACAGCGTTGCAAAAACCGATGGTGCCTGGGGAACAATGGCCTTGCTGACAGATGGCATAAATGGCATTAGTTACCGGCGTTCTTCTGTTACAAATGACTGGGAAAGAGCGACACTGGATTTCTGGGATGATTTCAGTGCGGATGGTGAGCTGACAGACAAAGATAAACTCAGTGGTGATGATCCTATGGCATCTCTTGCCATGAAGAAAGTTATACCCCCAAATCAAAAAGAAATCTTCAGGTTTTATCTTACCTGGGATTTTCCAAATCGGTATGCCTGGTCAAATGAACTGGCAGGTAATTATTACAGCACAAAATATACTGATGCGTGGGATGCTGCCATGCAAATAATTCCCCGGATACCATCCCTTGAGAATAAAACCCTGCAATTCCTTGAGGCTTTTGCATGCTCTACCCTGCCAGCAGAAGTGAAGGAAGCTGCTTTATTTAACCTGAGTACCTTAAGATCACAAACAGTGTTCAGGATTAAAGACGGCCACATGATGGGCTGGGAAGGTGTATTTGATGAGGTTGGCTCATGCTTTGGCTCCTGCACCCACGTATGGAACTATGAACAGGCTACAGCTTTCCTGTTTGGAGACCTTGCCCGGTCAATGCGTGACGTGGAATTTAATTATGCCCTGGATTCGTCAGGACTGATGTCTTTCAGGACTTCTTTACCTTTGACTAATGCGAGAACCTGGAAAGTAGCAGCAGCAGACGGTCAAATGGGTTGTATAATGAAGATATACCGCGATTGGCAATTATCAGGGGATAATGGCTTTCTAATGTCGATGTGGCCTAAAGTTAAACTGGCATTGAGCTTTGCCTGGGTGAGTGGTGGCTGGGACAGTAACCAGGATGGTGTGATGGAAGGCTGCCAGCACAACACCATGGATGTGGAATACTATGGTCCAAACCCTCAGATGGAATTTTGGTATCTCGGGGCATTAAGGGCTGGAGAAGAAATGGCTAAGTTTATGAAGGACAAGGATTTTGCAAAAAAATGCCACAATCTTTTTGAAAAAGGCAGTAAATGGACAGATGAAAATCTGTTTAACGGGGAATACTATATTCAAAAGATAATGCCACCTGCCTCCTTTGAATTGCTTGCAAAAGGTACCTGTTCAGGATGGAACAGGGTAGATTTAAAGAACCCGGAATACCAGCTGGGAGAAGGATGTTTGGTTGATCAGCTTGTAGGTCAGTATATGGCACATATATGTGGACTTGGATACCTTGCAAATCCATCAAATGTCAGAACCACATTAACAACTATTATGAAGTATAACTTTATAAATGATTTCTCTCCTCTGTTCAACAATATGCGTTCATACATTATGGGGAATGAAAGCGGGCTTATCATGGCCAGTTGGCCCCATGGCCGTTTGAAAGTTCCATTTCCCTATTTTGCTGAATCGATGACCGGTTTTGAATATACTGCGGCCATAGGTATGTTGTATGAAGGACAAACCGCAGATGGTTTAAAATGCATCCGAAGCATTCGAAATCGCTTTGACGGACTGAAAAGAAACCCCTTTGACGAACCGGAATGCGGACATCATTATGCCAGAGCCATGGCCAGCTGGGCAGCTGTTTTGGCACTCTCTGGTTTTCATTATTCGGCTGTCAACAGGAGCATGTCTTTTACATCAGTACCTGGGACATATTTCTGGAGTAACGGATCTGCCTGGGGAACCTGTAAGGTTGAAGGAAGATCGGCATTTCTTATCTTATTGCACGGTAAATTAAAGTTGTCAGAATTTTCTTTAGATGGCATGGGAACTAAGAAAACAGGCAATAATGACCTTCAGGAGAACCAGTCCATTAAAATAAGTCTTTAAGTCGCCTCAACGTTCATATTAGCTACTATAGGTCATTAATTTCCAGATTAACCATAGTCTGATTAAGTAGTTGATAGGCTATCTCCCCAAATGTTATTGGCCCGGTAATATTTCCTGTTTTTTTGCCTTCCAGTTCTGAATATAAATAATTCAAAATACAGTTACACGAAAAAACTATATTTTGCTCATCTACATTTTTAAGATGCTGTGTGAAATCTTTAATATAGTCCTTTACCGGAGCTGCTTGCTTATAAGATACTCCTTTGAAAACAGGAGCGTAAAATTTAACAGTTTTATTTTCATTGTCTATTGATTGGAAACTGATATTTATCATGGTTCCATTGTAATCAGCAACCAGAGGTAATTTGACATCTAAATGGTTGTCATTGACATAATCTGAAAAAATTTGTTCTTTACCGTTAATAACTGCACGCTTAGCTGAAAAACCTGTTTCTGTAAATTCTATAGTATCACCATTTCCTTGTTGGAAAATGTTAATAATATTTATATCAGCGTATTTATTTTCAGGTAAATGGATATGAATTACCACAGCATCAGTTTCACTAATAGCCTTACCTGATCCTTTGAAAGTTTTAGGTGTTTGTGTTGCCAAATCATCCAAAAAAACACCAGAAATCCATCCAATTAATGGTTTTGAGGCAAAATCTTTGTATTCAGGGGCATTTATCGCGAATGACAAGTGAGTTTCACTTGAAGCAGGGATTATTATTATTGAAAATCCGTGGTCATAACTATCCCTATAAACATTATGAATTGAGGAAGTATTATAACTTTTAACAGAAATGTTTTTAACAAAGGATGGTATCTCAATTACCTGGATAAGATTTTTTGAAACTAATCCACCATTTTCAGCCATAAAATAAGGAATTGTACCGCCAATCCATTTTCCTTCAGGAAGTTGTTTAAGCAATTCTTCATCTCCGGCCAATATTAAAATTTTACCCTGATTAATTAAACTAATAACTTCCTCGAGTTTAAACATCACTTTTTTCATTATCTAAATTTTATAATTATATTAACTTATGATTTAAAACATATATAAATTATCACTATTAGTTCAACAAAAGCTCAAGGTCTTTTTTGGCATTAGGCAGATCTTTATTTTGGAAGTACAGGTCAAATATTTCCTTAACTGCTTTACCTATAACTTCAGGAGAGGGGTCTCTGGATACTGACAATTGACATCGTGACAGTAATATTTTACCAGCTAAAAAGTTCAGGTTTACTTGTTTTTTATTTAATACTAAATTTTCCCATACAGGGTTTTTAATATCAGTAGTTTGCATAATGTTGGTTATTTAAATATTTGTTCATTAAGATAATCAAATTTCAGATATAAATTAATTTTTGTGTAAAAAAAATACATTAAATTTTAAACATAATAAATGATATATTAATTTATGCCAAACAATTACTTTCATTTTAAGCAGTTTACAATAAATCAGGAAAAGTGTGCAATGAAAGTTACCACCGATGGTGTTATACTTGGAGCATGGGTTAAATGTGATGATGTTTCATGTATTCTTGATATTGGCACCGGAACCGGTCTGTTGGCATTAATGCTGGCCCAGCGATGCCAGGTGCAAATAGATGCAATAGACATCGATACATCCAGCTGCCTGCAGGCAATTGAAAATGTAAAAAACAGTAAATGGTTCAATAGAATTAAGGTAATCAATACTTCAATTCAGGAATATTCAGCCAGAGAAATTGGTTATGATCTTATTATTTGTAATCCACCATATTTTTCCAATTCACTTAAATCGCCAGATGAAAAACGTAACCGTGCAAGGCATAACGATACCTTGTCTAACTGTGAATTATTGGAATGTGTAAAAAAACTTATTTCTGAAGAAGGAAAATTTGCACTTATTTTACCGTATAAGGAAGGAAAGGAATTTGCTGATATAAGCATGAATTATGGATTGTACTGTAACAGAGCAGTTAATATAAAACCTTATAAATCGAAGGATATAAACAGGGTTGTAATGGAACTGTCGCGAACCAAGCAAACTTATGAATCCCATGAATTAATTATACGCAATGACGATGGCAGTTACACACAGGATTATAAAAATTTAACCAGGGATTACTATTTACATTAAATAAAAAAGTCCCCGTTTTGCATTTCACAAAACGGGGACTCAATATTTGTATCTAAAACCAAAGCCGGAGGTAATTCATATGTAAAGTAACTGAATTTAATTAAATGCTTGTAATTCAAATTGTAAAAAATTGTCATGCATTTATTTATTCACAATTAGTCGATAAATAAATTTTAACAAAGCTATCAATATCTTAAATTTGACATCAACTTGTTTTAAATAAGTATATGCCGGAATTCCCCGATAGTTTAGAAAAACCTGTTGAAACACCGCTGATGAAGCAATATTTCAGCATTAAGCGTAAGCACCCGGATGCAGTTTTACTTTTCAGGGTTGGTGACTTTTACGAAACCTTCGGAACTGATGCTATAAAAACCTCTGAAATTCTTGGGATAACTCTTACCCGACGGGCTAATGGTTCCGCTAAGTTTATTGAGCTTGCAGGTTTCCCTTTTCATGCCCTTGATACTTACCTGCCTAAACTGGTACGGGCAGGACAGAGGGTAGCCATTTGCGAACAGCTGGAAGATCCTAAACTGACTAAAAATATTGTAAAGAGGGGTATTACTGAGCTGGTTACACCAGGTATAACTCTTAACGATCATGTGCTTGAAAAAAAGGAGAATAATTTTCTGGCATGCGTAAACCTTGCAAAGCCAAATTTCGGAATTGCATTTCTGGATATTTCTACAGGGGAGTTTCTCACTGCTGAAGGCACACCTGAATATATAGACAAATTACTGAACAGCTTTGCCCCGAAGGAAGTTTTACTGGAACGTGGAAAGCAAACTTTTTTTAAAGAACAGTTCGGGAACAGGTTTTACATATCCTTACTTGACGACTGGGCCTTTAATGAAGATTCTTCAAAGGAAAGACTTGCTAAGCAATTTGAGACGCTTACACTGAAAGGATTTGGAGTGGACACGATGCATAATGGTATTGTCGCTGCAGGAGTCATCCTGCAATACCTCGATATTACCCAACATGATAATATTAAGCATATTTCCAGATTATCCCGTATAGAAGAGGACCGTTATGTGTGGCTCGACCGTTTTACAGTGCGTAACCTGGAACTACTTGGAACAGTGCATGAGGGAGCCAAAACTTTAGTGGATGTAATTGATAAGACAATTACACCCATGGGAGCCAGGTTACTCAAGAGATGGATTGTAATGCCATTAAAAGATATTAAACATGTAAATGAACGTCTTAATTGTGTTGAATACTTTTTTAATGAAAGAGACATCCTGGATCAGTTGTCGGTCGATCTTCATAAAATTGGTGATCTGGAGCGGTTAATCTCCAAGGTGGCTATGAACAGGATAAACCCCAGGGAGGTTTTACAACTTAAATATGCCCTGGAGGCAATTGTCCCTGTAAAGCAAATCTGTGAAAAATCCGGAGAACCCACGCTCCGGCATTTCGCTGAGCAGCTTAATCCCTGTCATTCTGTGTTTGACCGTATAAACAATGAAATTAACGAGGATGCTCCTGCTCAGGTTCAACGGGGAAACGTAATTTCACCCGGAGTAAATAAGGAGCTTGATGAATTGAGATATATCCAGTTTTCAGGCAAGGATTACCTTAACCAGGTACAGCGCCGGGAGAGTGAAAGTACGGGAATTCCTTCACTGAAAGTACATTTTAACAATGTATTTGGGTACTATATTGAAGTACGTAATACACACAAGGACAAAGTTCCTTCAAACTGGATACGAAAACAAACCCTGGTTAACGGAGAAAGGTATATAACAGAAGAATTAAAAGAATTTGAAAGCAAGATACTTGGTGCTGAGGAGAAAATTCTTGAACTTGAGACCAGGCTTTTCAATGAACTTATTATGGAAATAGCAGGATTTATTCCTGTTATACAGTTGAACGCCTTTCTGCTTGCCAACCTGGATTGCTTACAGTGTTTTGCCCGTGTTGCAGCTAAATATAATTATGTACGGCCTGAAGTTAACGATTCTGACACAATTAACATAAAAAACGGCCGGCATCCTGTTATTGAAAGCCAGCTTCCTATAGATGAGCCATATGTAGCCAACGACCTGACTCTCGACAGCGAAGACCAGCAAATAATAATATTAACAGGTCCTAATATGTCCGGTAAATCTGCACTGCTCAGACAAACAGCTTTAATAGTTTTACTTGCACAAATTGGCAGTTTTGTCCCGGCAGACAGTGCCGAAATCGGGTATGTAGATAAGATATTCACCAGGGTGGGAGCCTCGGACAATATCTCTCTTGGCGAATCAACCTTTATGGTGGAGATGCATGAGACAGCCAGCATACTTAATAACCTGTCTCACCGTTCTCTAATCCTTCTTGATGAAATAGGACGTGGAACAAGTACTTATGATGGTATTTCAATTGCATGGGCCATGGTAGAACACATACATGAACACCCTACAGCCAAAGCAAAAACATTGTTCGCAACCCATTATCATGAACTCAATGATATGGAAAAATCGTTCAGCAGGATAAAAAACTACCATATTTCTATAAAAGAATTGGATAAAAGGGTGATTTTTCTTAGAAAGCTGGCGAGAGGAGGGAGCGAACATAGTTTTGGTATTCATGTGGCCCGAATGGCAGGGATGCCGCGTAGTGTAGTACAAAGAGCAGAGGATATACTAAAGGAAATGGAAGCTTCCCAGAAAAATGAAATTCCATCACGGCCTCCGGCAGATATTGGGAATAAAAGGGAAGGTTACCAGTTAAGCTTTTACCAGCTGGAAGATCCTGTATTAAAGCAAATAAGAGATCAGATCAAGCATATGAATATAAACAACCTCACTCCTCTGGAAGCACTTAATAAGCTTAATGAGATCAAGAAAATTACCGGAATATAGTTTGATGTGCAGAATTACAAATAATTTAAAAAAAATTTTGCACATTAAAAAATGAAACTTACATTTGTTCCTCTTAAAAAAGAATGACGCGGGAGTAGCTCAGTTGGTAGAGCATAACCTTGCCAAGGTTAGGGTCGCGAGTCCGAGTCTCGTCTCCCGCTCAAAAGACCCGAAATGTTCGGGCTTTTTTTTTCAGGTTAATTTTAGGATACCTAAGAAAGAAATTTTGCCCAGGTGGTGGAATCGGTAGACACGCAGGACTTAAAATCCTGTGACCATTGCGGTTGTGCGGGTTCAAGTCCCGCCCCGGGTACAAAAGGCCTCGAGAAATCGGGGCTTTTGGCGTTTTTGGGGGCAAGTTGGGGGCAAATAATTTATTTTGACTTCATTTGACTTTTTTATAAGTTAGAGGAAAAAACCATGAAAACCTATGAAAATTACCTAAACTATATAGTTGGTACCCTTAAGTACTATTTTAAAAAAGAGAGATTAAGTAATTATTCAATCTTAAAAACTACTTTGGATGATTTAAAAGAATATAACAGAAAGTATTTGATTTTAAGGTATACTCAGGCGGCAGTTTCCATAGTATTTGTTTTAACCGGAATTGTTGGCGTTATATTTTTAATTCATCATTTCTCATTAATTTTACTATGGTTCTTTATTTTATTGATCGTTATAGGTGTTATTTCATTTATTTTAATGTTGAGACAATTTCCAGATCCCGCTGATTACACTGAATTCAGACATAGACTTGAATATCTATTGAATGCCAGCGTCATAGATACATTCTCTTCAAGTTCAATTATTGACTTTATTAAACAAACTTCTCCTTCTTTAAGTAACAATCAAAGTATTGATAGTTCATTAAAATTATTACTTAACCAAATTGAAATTCTTTTAAATAATAACAATGATAAAGGTGATGAGAAGTTCCAGGCTAATCCTGAACGTAGAGGGCTATCATTAATTTATATTTTAAAATACTATGATCTAAAATTGGAAAAGGAATATAAATTTCTTATACCTCTGATAATGAGAATGGGTATAAAAAAAACTAAATCGACTCATTCCGTATTTTTTAATATGATTGAGGCAGGAGGTAGATATGAAGATTATCGATCAGAAACCAGATTAAAACTCCTCGAACATTTAAAAGGATTACCAAAAGTCTTTATTGATATTTCAGAAATGGTAAAAAGAGATATAAAGGCGATACAAAGTTGTAGTTAATTAACACTTTGGGTAATTAAAATCATCGATGAATCATCCTTAATTAGAAATGATCTTGACGTATTTTTACTAAAAATAAGTCAAGAATGAAGAATGTTATTTTAATAGATGAACAAGAATTTTGGGAACGACATGAAGCGTTAACTCGGAATATTCTCCGTGATGAAATAATGTCCGTTAAAGGAAATAACCTGCCAACTGAAGAAATTTTGGTATTGGAAGATATTTGCAAATTATTAAAAAAATCAAAACAGACCATTTATAACTGGATGGATGCTAACATTATAAAAGGGCATTACATTAATGAAAGTTTATTTTTTCTTAGGAGTGAGATTCTTGATCTTTTAAAGAAAGATAATAAAGAAATTAAGAAATGATAATGATAACATACAGATTATTAGTATATGAATAATAACCCTAAGATATTTTTAAAATATCTCATCGATACGGGAAAAGTATCCTTTTACTTTAAAAAAGATACTAATCTGATATATTCATGATACGAGTTAAGTAACTAATTACAGAAAAAAGGATACCTGCATGAAATACATTCCACTTAACAAATTTCCTGAATTTGACGAAAATCCTTTTATGGAGAATGCTGTAAAAGAAATAGGTATTCACTCAGTTAAAAAGAAAGTTTTTGTTAAAGGAAACAGGTCTGTGATCAACCAGGTAATCAATGATGATGGAGAAATTGTCGGACATAGTGCATTTCTGCGAACTATTGAAGTCGATGAAAGTCAGTTCGTGAAGGTATATCTAAGTAGGTTTGCGGCGTTCTATGAGCTTAATAAAGCATCTATCAAGGTTTTTGGTTATATTATTACTAAATGTATTATTCCCAACCAGGATATCTTCTACATTGACTTCGATGAAGCCCAGCAATTTACTGGGTATTCTGCCAATAATCTTATTCGTAATGGTTTATCTTGTTTGGTAGAGCAAGGTATTATTGCCAGGTCAACCAATCCTTATAAGTATTACATAAATCCTTTAGTAATCTTTAATGGTGATCGTATCACATTTGCTGATTCATATATAAAAAAGAGGAAAAAACCGAGTTTACCAGATGTCAATCAATTATCACTATGGCCTACTGAACTATAATGAATCCACATAATTATGAATTGTGACGAAGCAAAAAAAATTGATATAGTTGACTTTCTGGCGAGGAATGGAATACATTCCGAATATTCTAAAGGGATTAATTGCTGGTATAAGTCACCACTAAGAAATGAAAATTCCCCTTCTTTTAAAGTTAATACCTCTAAAAATATATGGTATGATCATGGAACCGGACAAGGAGGAGATATTATAAGGTTAATTAAACTACAGTATGCTGTTTCCGATTCAGAAGCTTTAAAAATCTTAACCAATGGCTTTTATTCTTTTCACCAGCCTGGTTTATTTACTGAAGAAGAAAAAGTAATAATTTCTGAGGTCAAAGAATTATCAAGTCAACCTTTGATTAATTATATCCTTTCCAGGAAAATAAATCTTGAAATAGCCACAAGATACTGTAAAGAAGTTCATTTTCAATTGTCTGGCAGAAAATATTATGCTGTTGGATTTGGGAATAATTCAAATGGCTATGAACTTAGAAATAAATATTTTAAAGGTTCGAGTTCACCAAAAGACATATTACTTATTGGTAATAATTTTGAAAACTTATTGGTATTTGAAGGATTCTTTGATTTTATGTCGTGGTTTACATGTGATCTAAAAATTACAGGGCAATTCGATTTTTTAATTCTTAACACACTGTCTTTTCTTCCCAAAGCCATGAAAACCATATCTAAATACAAAGAAGTATTACTGTTTCTTGATAATGACAATGCCGGAAAAAAGGCGACCACTGAAATAATTAACAATTTCCCATTTTGTACTGATTATTCAGTTAGTTATAAACCATACAAAGACTTAAACGATTATTTAATGAATGATATCAATTGTTCCAAATTAAATTAAGAATAATCAAGGTAAATGTGTTGAAAAATGTTTACCATTTGGTAAAAACTTACCCTTCTGATAATAGGAATTGCTATGCAATGGTATTTTCATTTTCTGAAGGAGATAGGTAAAGCAAGCCGGAATCATGCTTCGCTTGATTTATGTTTTATAAATCTTTGATTTACTTACATATAAATTAAATTGTATTAATATATTAACATAAATAATAACAGAATCTATTGTATGTAATTAACCCATTAGTAATTGTATTAACTATTATAACACAGAAAATAACATAACATTTTTTATTATATGTTACCAGATATTCAAATATACTGATTAATAATTAATTATTATAACATAATGTCAAATTATAAAACAGTAAATATTCCTTTAGATGATAAAATAAAATTAGATGCTTTGGCTGAAAAAGCCAGTGAAAATATTACATCTTATTTGCATTTAATTATTAGTTATTTTCAGGAAACTGGTGTTGATCCTAAAACCAGATTTAAATCCTTTACTGATGAACTGGCAACAACCCGAAAGGACTTGTCAAAACAAATCAAGGAGTCAAGAGATACGTATGTTTCATTCATCAGAGAAATGGAGTCTAAGAAACTAACAGTAATGGCAAACAGCATTGATGCTATAGCAGTTCGTTTACTAAATTATCTTGACAAGGAAGCTCCGACCAAAGAGGATTTGTTAGCACTTCAAAATTTGATTAGTGCTCAGGCAAGGTTAATTCCTGAAATTCCAAATCAACAACCTGAAAAATATACAATTCCGGTTAAAGAAACTAATATGGTCATTAATCCAGCAGATGACAACGGACTTGTTAAACGGGCAAAATATCTATTTTCTTCATTTATCGAAGCAGGTCATAAACAAACGTTAGGAAGTGGGTTAGTATTTGATGAAAAAACAGTTTCACATTATAAAATGCTATTTAATCAATTGTAGATATGTTTGTTAAAGTACATGGTACGAAAGATTATGTCGGTGGTAATACTCAAAGTTGTTCCAATTTGTCTAAATACCTTGAAAAGGAAAATGAAGGTAAAGACTTATCCCAATCGGAATATTTCTTTAATAATGACAGCGAACGTGTTACGGTTTCAAAGGTAATACAGAACATTGACAACAATGTTAATAGCAGGTTTTTAAATGAAACCCAGGCTAAATTCTACATGTTGTCAATTAACCCGTCACAATATGAATTACAACATATGGCAAAACTAGCTACAGGAGGCCGAGAAATATCAAATTTATCGGAAATGTCTTCAGCTGAACAAGTGCGATATAATTCTAATTTTAAGGAATATGTAAATAAGACAATGGATAATTATGCCAGAAATTTTAACCGTGGCATCTCTGTAGATAACATATTGTATTATGCTAAAATAGAACAGGAAAGAACATTTAAAGGTACAGATCAGGATGTAAAAAATGGATTAGCCAGAATAGGAGAAAAGAAACCCGGATTACAAACTCATGCCCATGTTATTGTAAGCAGAATGGATAAAGAAATGTCAATGAGTTTATCCCCTCTTTCAAATAGCAGGGGCAGTGCAAAACACCAGTTAAATGGACAAAATGTACAGGTAGGTTTTAACAGAGACAATTTTAAAGAGCTGGCTGAACGATCATTCGATGAACAATTTAATTACCAACGCCAAAAAGGTGAAAGGTTTAGAGAACAAAATATATATCATGGATTAAAACAAATGGTTGAAGGGAAAATAAAAGGTAAAGCAATAGGCCAGTTATTATCGTTAGACCAATCTGGTATTTTATCAGGTGCTTTTAATGCTTATAATACTGTTAAAGAAGTTAATAACCTTGCCAAAGACTTATCAACTGCAAAAGATTTAATAAGTGATGCTGCTAAATTAGCTACTTCTCCTATATCTGTACCAAAGGTGGTTCTAAAAGCAACCCAGACCATTGTCAAGGCAATTGACAAACTTTTAGATAAGGAATTAACATTGGAACCTTAATACATAAGACATGGATATATATTATAGTTTTTTGCATACTGACTTATCCGTCATGTTTCAAATAATCTTGCTTGTAGTAATCTTAGCAACACTTCAATATTTTATTTTCTTAATAAATAATGAGTTGAAATTGATGCTTTTGGTTTTGCTACACATATTGTTTGGGTTTTTGCTAAACCGGATAAGTGAATATGGGTATAGCATTAAAGTACATTTTTTCTTATACATCATTCCCTCTTTTGCTTTGGCTTTTATAGCTCACTTTGTAGTAATGCTTATCCCAAAAGACACAAAATCAAAACATAAAAGCAATCCCTGGAATATACAGTTAGAATTTATCACAAAAGGTGGGGGTAAAATTATCAATTACAATCCCTTCAATGGAATTTTTGTAGTTGCGGGGCCAGGGAGTGGAAAAACAAGGTGGTTTATAAAACCTGCCATTGTTCAATTTGCAAAATATTCATTGCCTGGTATTGTGTATGATTATAAACGTATGGATATAACTGAAACGGTTTATACCCATTACCAAAATGGTAAAATTCCGGTTAAAGTCATCGATTTTGTCGATCCACAAATTACTCATAAGGTCAATCCCCTTGATCCTACTTTAATGATTAGTCCGGCCTATGCTGGTGAAATGGCTGAGATATTATTTGCAAATTCCCAGGAAGGTGAAGCAAAAGATGATCCATTTTTTGTGCCGGCTGCTATCTCAATGTTGGCAGGTGTTATATGGAAATTAAGAGAAGACTTTCCGGAAAAATGTAATTTACCCTATGTAGTTTCTATTTGCCTGCATGAGGATTACAATGCAATTGGAAATTTTATACGAAGCAATAATCAGGCTTCTCTAATGGGTTCGGCTTTCTTGCAAGTTATCAATTCTGAAAAAACTGTAACAGCTATTTTGGCAACATTAAGTACCAAACTACGAAAGTATGCTT
>CAVYAE010000067.1:0-8399 GCA_963766305.1 uncultured Bacteroidota bacterium | reverse complement strand
CCACGTATTGCTATTTTGGTAAAGTTGCACTTGAATTATCAGAAGACAGGAATTCTTCAAAAAATAACGGAGAATTGCCATGGATAAGTGCCGGGCAAACGATACAAGAATTTGAAGACCAAGCCTTTGCTCTTAAAACTCCAGGTTCATATTCAGCTCCTTTTAAAACTTATTTCGGTTGGCAGATAGTTAAACTAATAGCTAAAAGGGAAATTCCTCCTTTTGCACAAATGGAAGGAGACCTTAAAATGAAAGTTCAAAAAGATCCTGAGCGTCAGGCAATAATTAAAAGGGCATTTGTAAATCGTTTTAAAAAGTCATATGCTTTTCAGGAATATAAGGAAAATTTAAAATGTTTTATAAAACTAATTCAACTATCTTAAAAGGGAAATTTAATATAAAAAGCAGTGAATTAAATCAAACGCTTATAAAGATTCAAAGCGAGAATTACATATTGGAGAAAATTTTAAAACTTATCTTCAATGCAATCCTCCTGTAAGTAAAGTATTTGAAGACCTTAAAGATTATATTGATAAATATTACAATTTATTTGTAGATTATTCATTCAATCAATATGAAGATAATAACCTGGAATCAAAATATCCTGATTTTCATAATCTTGTTCAGGAATATCATGACGGAATTCTTCTCTCTCTGTTCATGGACCGTCAGGTATGGTCTAAAAGCTCCAACCAATACTGCCGGTTTGAAGAATTATTTTAGTACTATTAAGATCAAATATCTTTCTCAAAATCGTTATGAAGCAACAATTTTCTATTGTAAATCACAGAATGAAGCTCAAAAATTCAAAGTATTATACTTAATAAATCAGGGTCTGAACCACCTGGTTCTGAGCCCCAAATCTGGTAAAGAATTAAACAGTGTATTTTATTAATCCCATACCCGTTAAAAATAGAACATCAATACTTCTCAAAAGGGAGTCAATAGTTTTAATAGATTCTTCACATGGAAGCCTCAAATAAGTGATCCTATTTTTAAAAATAATCAATATATTATTATAAAGGTTGAAGAGATAGTTAAACCACAACCTAAAAAGTTTCAGAAAATGCATGGATTTGTTATCATTGATTACCAGAATGCAATAGGAAAATCATCTTAATAATTTTAAGAAAGAGTATGCAGTAAAAAGTTAAACCATTAAACTCTTACATAAAATAGCTGAAAATTATACTAATAATCATAATAAATAATGTATACTAATCAATATTATTATTTCATATCCTGTTTCCTGGTGCTGTGTTTTTTATTTTCATGCAAAAGGAGTAAACAGAAGAAGTGCAACCAATAGCCAAGGTTTATGATAATTATTTGTATTTATCTGATATACAACATATTTTTCATGATAAAATGCCTAAGGATGACAGTATATCAACAGCGAGCTAAAGAACTCATATATTAATACATGGGTGAAAAAGATCAGTTATTAATTAATAAGGCGGAACTTAATCTAACTCCCGAACAATTAGATGTAAAGCAACGAATGAAATCTTACAGGGCTTCTCTTCTTATTTACATTTATGGAATGAAATGATTAAGCAAAAACTAGATACAAATGTAAACGATCAGGAAATAAAAGGACAAGTATTGCCTGAAACAAAATACTTAAAGATTCTTTAAATCTTGAAGATTATATTGTTAAGGCTTTATATCTTAAATTACCAAAATCAGCTCCGGATATTGAAAAAAATAAAAAAATGGTATGGATTTAAATGAATCTGAAGGTTATAAGAAACTTGAAAGTTATTGTTATAATTATGCAAGCAAATATGATTATTTTGATGATAATTGGTTGGATTTTGGATTAATACCAGAGCGGAATTACCCAAGCATTGCGATGTTAGTGATGAGTTTTTCAAAATCAATACAAACTATTGAGCAAAAATATCAGGAATACTATTATTTTGTTTATTTAAAAGAATACATGTCTAAAGGAGTTGTTGCACACTTACGAATTTATTAAACCGAAAGTGAAGGAGTATAATTTTAAACAAAAGAAAAATGAAATTTTTAAATGATTTGGAAACTAAAATATATAACGATACCCAGGATCACAATCAAATTGAAATATATAAATTTGACAGCAAGTAATAATAGTAATCGTAGTTATATTGTCTGCCTTAATTTTTAAATTAAAATAAACACATGAAAATTTTCAATAAAATATTATTCGTTATATGTTTTTTTATTTTTCCTCTTGCAAGTGCGCAACAGTTCAAAATAGATCAGGTTATAGCAGTTATTGGCGGTAAAATGGTTAAGTTATCGGATGTTGAAAATGAATGTTTGCGATCCAAAAGTTCAGGGATATCCGGTCAAATGAAAGCTCCCAAATGTTCAATTTTTGAAAAAATTCTGGAACATAAATTATTTTAGAGTTAACCAGGCTATGCTGGACAGTATTTTGAAGTTTCAGAATCTCCCGTGGATGCTGATTTAACCAAAGGATTAACTACTTTATTAACCAGATAGGTTCTCAGGAGAAGCTGGAGAAATATTTTAATAAAAGTATGCAGGACATTAAAAAAGACTTACAGGAAAACCTTAAAGACAAGAGCTAGCCCAGAAAATGCAGACGCAGATAATAAAAGATGTTGAAGTAACTCCTACTGAAGTAAAGAAGATTGTTTATAATACTATGCCAAAAGAATAGTGTCCGCAGAATAAATTCACAGGTAGAACTCTCTCAGATAGTCAATATTTACCCCCAGATTCACCGAAAAATCCATAGAAGATTTAAAGGATAAAATGCTTGAAATGCGTAAAAGGATAATAAATCGTGAAAGGTTAGAACACTGGCTACTCTTTATTCAGAAGATGATGGTTCGGCCAAACATGGAGGTGAGGTAGGATTTCTTACAAAATTTGAGCTCGACCCTGATTATGCCAAGGCTGCATTTGCACTTAACAATCCCGGAGATGTTTCGCATATTGTAGAATCAGAAATGGGTTATCATCTTATACAATTAATAGAAAAAAAAGGTGACCGCATAAATACCAGGCATATTTTAATGAAACCCAGACCTGACCCTGATGCAGTTATACGTACAAAACTTCTGCTTGACAGTATTGCTAAATTAATACGTACTGATTCACTTACATTTGAAAAAGCTGTACAGAAATATTCAATGGATCAGGATTCAAGGTTCAATAAAGGTATCCTGGTGAACCAGGTCACAGGAACCAATAAGTTTGAAACTGAACAAATTCCGCCAGCTGATTATTATGCTATTAAATCACTTAAGGTAGGTGAAATATCAAGTCCTTATGAATCAAAAGATAAAAATGGAAGAGTTTTTTATAAAATAATTAAAGTCCTGGCATCTACAGAAGCTCACAGAGCAGATCTGACCCGCGATTATAATAATATTCAGGAACTGGCAAAAAATTTTAAAAGACAAGAGGTCATGAGCAAATGGTTTTCTGAAAAAAGGAAATCGACATACATTCATATTGATGACTCCTACAGACAATGTAATTTTAAGTCCGACGAATGGTTTAAGGCATCATTTTAAAAACATGATCTTCTCAATTCGTAGTTTAATCCCGGCTTTTTTTTTGGTGTTAAATCTGGTACAGGTTTTCCCGCAAACCACTATTGACTACGAAGCCGGATATACAGAAGGTTTTAAAAAGGATGGAGTGGATATTCAACGACTTGTGGGAAACGTCGTTTTTTTTGATAATTCAACAACAATGTATTGCGATAGTGCATATTGGTATTCCAACAGAGACTTTGATGCTTTCAGCAATATAAAAATAGTTCCAAAGGAAGGTAACACTTCAATAACAGGTAAGACGCTTCATTATGTTGCAGTTAATCATGTCGCTGAAATATCCGGTAATGTAGTAATGGTTGACGATGGTACCCAAACCCTGACTACACAAAATGTTTTCTACAACTTACGGACAGGGATAGCCAATTATCCCGGGAAAGGTACAATTATAGACGGGAATGACCATATAGTAAGTGATTATGGTTCATATAACAAATATACAAAACTGGCTTATTTCAATAAAAATGTAGTTGAAACAAATCCCCAGGGTGTTGTTCTTACTGATAGCATGCAATATAATACTGCCATTAAAACAGCTTATTTTATTGCTCCAACAAATATGATAGGCACAGAAAATGATTCAATTTATTGTGAAAGAGGGTCGTACAACACTACTACAGGTATAGCCTTACTACGGCAAAATGCCTGGATGAAGAGTAAGGATCAGATTGTAACAAGTGATACTCTTTATTATGAAAAACTGACTGGCGTAGGTAAGGCCTATTCCAATACGGTTGTTGTGGATACTACCCAAAATATTTTAATATGTGGTGATTATGCACTTTATAACCGGATTGAGAAAACGGCAGTCGTCACTAAATCGGCAATGATGATCCAGGTTGACAAAAAAGATTCCCTTTTTTTGCATGCTGATACAATCCGGTCTGGTGTTTTTGTGGAAGGAACTGATACTTTTAAATTTATTAAGGCATATTATCATGTAAAATTTTTTCGTGTAGACCTGCAGGGTAAATGTGATTCAATGTTTTATTCCTTTTAAGGATTCAGTTTTGCAATTGTTCAGATCGCCGGTATTATGGACCGGTAAAACACAAATGACAGCAGAACATATTGACCTGATTACACATAACCAGCGTATTGACAGGATGGAACTCAGAAAATCGGCATTTTTAATTTCACAGGTCGACACTGTTCATTTCCAGTATCAAATAAAAGGACGTGATATGACAGGATATTTCGACACCCACAATGAACTTTACAAAATGCTGGTTAAAGGTAATGGTCAGGCTATGTATTTTGTTTTTGAAAATGGAGATTCTACAGATTTGTCAGGAATAAACATATCAGAGAGTTCAGAAATAATCATATACCTTAAAAACTAAAGCCTACTATCATTTCCTTAATTAACAGTATTTTAGGTACATTTTATCCCCTTCTGAATTAACAGGTAATGACCTTTACTTAAAAGATTTTAAGTAATTTGACGAAAATTAGGCCATACAAACCTGGAGATATTTTTATCTGGGAAAAGTAATTGTCGATTCTCATCCTCATTAAAAAGGAAATCATCCTTTCTTCGATAATACGTCCATATATTTCGATACTTTCATATATTTCTCCTTCATCTTCTATTTCCTGAAGGTTTTCTCTCACTTCCATCAGTGCGCCAAGTCTTATTGCAAAATCAATTAATTCATCCTTCGTTGCAGGCCAGGGAGCGTGTCTAATTTGAGGCTAATTCTAAAGTCCATTACATAAGGCTAACGTTTTAATATTTAATAACATATCCAACAATGCTTTTGCCTGAAATTATAAATTATTTTGAATTTTCAACCTTGGGTAATGGAATTTCTTCAATTTTTAAATCTTTTGCAAATTTCCTAGAAAGACAAACAGGTAATCACTTAACCTATTTATATATTTTGATAAGATTTCAGGTTCATATCTATTTTTCCGATAAACTGACTATAATACGTTCAGCACGACGGCAAACGCACCTCGCAATATGACAGGATGATACCAATGGATGTCCAGTTGGTAATATGAATGATATCAAATGATTAAGTTCGCTATCCATTTTATCTATTTCTTTTTCAAGAAATTCTATATCTCCTGTCAAAATTTCCGGGATATTAAACCCATCATTCTCTGCAGCAACTACAGAACACAACTCATCGAACGGTCAAGGATTTCAAAGAGAATTTTATTTTATTTTTGGGTTTAGATTGTTCTCCAGGACATAACCGATATGAACATTGACTCATCAATTGTTCCATAGGCTTCTAAACATATGTGGTTTTTGGAACCCTGTGACCGCCTATTAGAAATATTTTTCCTGTCTCTACCTGTTTTTGTATATATTTTCATTTTAGTTGATTGATTATTTATTATTCGTTTTATCATTTTGTTAGTATTCAGTCATTTTGTCGTCGTTTGCACTTTTTCCTCATTATTCCATCTTCTTTTCAAAATTCTTTATATTCCTATCATTCCAGATATTTTTGCCTTCCGGTGTATACAAAGTCTTCTTAAATGGTCGTGACGGTCAGCAATTTTACTTCTAACCGTTTTCATAGTGCTGTTCATCAGTTAATTTTTTCCTCAGTAAATGCTTCAGGTAAAATTCCTATGGCAGCTGGTCACCAGCGTTGAGGGAATAAATGCCCATGTTTTTTACCTGTACGGTACTCATAAAATGCCTCTTCGATATGTTTTCGAGCTGTTACAGTGTAATATTCTTTCATGTGCGGGTTCCCGGATTGTTTTTCTATTCTCTTTCCAGCTTCTTTAGATATCACAACCAAAGCTATAGTGTATTTATTCTGATTATTGTATAACGTCATTGTTCGATAAGAGGAGACTGTGATACAAATGTTTCCTCCGTTCCTAAGGGCTTATTTTTCTCCATAATTCCAAATGAGCAGACTCTTAAACCGGCCATAAACATATAAAAAACCATGCTTATCCATTGAACCCAGATCACCTGTATACAACCAGCATATTTTAATGCCGGGCAGTTGCCTCCGGTTTTTTCCAGTAACTGCCATTACATTTTCACCTTTTACCACTTTTTCACCTTTTTCGTTTAATGGTAATGGTCTGCCATTATTGTCACATATCTGCAATTCAAGGTTTTTTACAAGAAAGCCGGAAGAACTTCATTTTGAGTCTTACTTCAATTGCAAGATATTACCGGAGATGAAACGAACAAAGCGTATCCCTGATACATTGGCAGGCCCAAGCATAAAAGAACTTCTGTAATTCAACATCAAGGTATGTTCCTCCGCCAATAAAGAATTCAAGATTACCTCCAAATACTATCCTTACTTTTGCAAAAAGCAGCTTTATCAAACAACATTAACAGTGGTTTAAGTCAATCCGCAATCCTTTACCTTTATTCCCATCCAATACCGTTATATGTGCAGGCTTCTGACAAACCCCAACTGATTAAAGCCAATGTTGATATTTCCTCTCGATCTTATACTTTGGTATTTTGTTTTTTAAAGTTTTCACCAGGAAGGTACACTTAACAAAAAATAAGATTTAATTTCTTTTAGATTTAAAGGAATATTTTTCAAAGTGTCCATAGCTATTTTTCCGGCCTGTACTGAAGCAATACTGGCCCCACTCGCCATAAATGCATAGCCTACTGTGTGGGCAAAGGCATGGTCCCAGGGCAGAATAACAAGTGAAACAAAATATTCCGGAATATTCATCAGGGTTAATGATTGTTCAACATTTGCTGTATAATTTCTGTGCGTTAATATTATACCTTTTGGGTCGGCAACAGTGCCTGAAGTATAACATATATTGGCTATGTCATCACTTTTGACATATTGCCATCTGCTGCGGAATTCATCAGGATAAAGCTTAAGATAATGATTCCCGAATTGATGACATCTGAAAACAATTTCTTTTTCTCCCATATCTCCGTTTTTATCCAAAAGGATAATCTTTTCAAGTGAGGTCAATTGGTCTTTTATCTGGATATTTTACCTGCATTCTGATTTGAACGATAATAAAACATTGCGGAATGTTCGAGGCGGAAAATAATTTCATCCGATTCATTAAGTTTACCGCTGAAAGAGAGACATTAATACCACCTGCATACAAAATTCCGAGTTCACTTATTATCCAGTCGTTCCTTCCTTCACCAAGCAGGGCAATTCTGTCTCCCCTGTTCAAACCAGGAACGGCAATCGAGTCAGGCAGCAAATATATGAACCTGATGCCTCGTATTGATATATAAGGTTGACTTCGTATAACATCCCTCTTTTTTTCCATAGAAATACATTGTTACTATATTATTTCTTTCAGTCTTTCGGTATTGCTCAAAGATCAGGTAATGGTTTTCATATTGAATGCACCTCTTAGTGATTGGTAGTTTTGACCAAGAGTAATGATCTTTAACAATAAATTGAAATGATATCATTGACAATTTTATGTTTGATATTTAAAGAGAAAGGCTTTTTTATTCTTGAATATTTTATATTTATTTTTACCAACAGATACCGGCAAATTTAGAAATTATGAAACAATTAATCATCAGGTTATAATTAATTTAATAATTATGCTAATAAGTAAGAAATTGTTATTGTGGGGATTTATAAGTTTGTTGAGTACACAAATATATGCTCAGCAAAGTTTAATTTATTCCTTACCTGACCAGAATTTAAAAAAAGGAATTCAATTATATGAAAAACAAAAGTATGTAGATGCACAGAATTTTTTTGATAATGTAATTGAAAAAGAATCAAATAAAAATTCCGAAACAGCAGCTTTAGCTCAGTACTATGCTTCATTATGTGCGGCAGAGTTATTTAATGCTGACGCAGAAAGCCGTCTTGAAAACTTCATATCTTC
>CAVYAE010000066.1:0-148257 GCA_963766305.1 uncultured Bacteroidota bacterium | reverse complement strand
TTTATTATCAAAACTATATTCATGTTCTACTTTTGCTATTCTGACAGTGAATTCACTATACCATATTTCTCTACCCTTTTTTCTGGCAATTGAATGTTCAAAATTTTCTTTCCATAAATTTATAGCTTCCAAATCAGTCCAATACGACACAGTAATTCCAATTTTTTCTCTAGCAGAATCAAACCCTAAAAATCCAGTTTGTTTTTCAACCAATTCTATCATTTTATCTGACATTGTTGAATAATGATTATCTTCTTCGGTTCTTATTGAAGTAAAAATAACAGCATAATAAGGTGGTTGGGGTGTTTTTGGCATTGTAGAAAAAGTTTATAAGAAATCGCTGTTTTGGAAAACTCTCCAAATGCTAACTTTTATTTTAACAAAGTTAGTTTAAACTGTATTCATTAGCAATTATTCTTAATATATTAATTGTACGTAAATTAATTATCGCATTAAATGATTTTATATATTAATTAATTCAATCGATATGTTTCATCATCCATTGATATTGCAGTCAAATTGCTTAGTGTAGGAATAAAAATATGTGGCTTTTTGATGACCTGTAATACAATTACCACATACAAATGATTAGGGTTAAAAATTAATGGGATTTTTGGATAAGTCACTAAAATATAGTTCAATAACCTGACACATTCTGTATGGTTTTTACATATAAAATTTATTTGATTATCAGCAAATAGCATTCGATTATATACCTTAATTGTTGGATTCCAGTTAATGATTTCGATAATCATACGCTTTTTTAACCCGAAAGGGTAGTTTGCCGGAAATGTAAATTCCATGTTTAAAAATATTTTGCAAATTTTTGAACTTATTATTTGTTATACATTAATATATCCCTAAAATCTGGATTTATTAGGGAAACTAATGATAACTATGGCTATACGGTGAAATTTTACTTTTTATCGAATTTGGTAAGAATCTGGGAATTCTTGGTTCTTTCTTCTTTCTCAAAACTTGCAAGATAACTTTCAGTTGTTTTTATCGTGTTGTGGCCTAATGATTCACTAATTGAAGCAATATTCACCCCTCCGCGTTTTAGTATGGTGGCGAAGCTGTGACGGGCAGTATATGTTGAGATATTAGGTATCGACAGAGCATTACCGATAAGTTTCATTCGTTTATTGATCCTCTTGGTCAATTCCTTAGTAACCTTCTTTCTTTCTAAAGCAGATTCAATGCCTGTCAGATAAGGTAAAATGTAATTATTATTTTTGGGAGGATTGCACCAGCGTTTAATTATGGATTGTAATTCCGGACTGATTACGATACGTATTTCATTCCTGCTTCGGATAGTTCTTTCAGTTTTTTGCCGGATAAATCCTATTTCACCATCGTGAATATCTGAAAACTTAAGTTTTACAAGGTCTGCAACGTTAATGCCATTGCATAAATATATCAGAATCCACAGGTCTCTGTATTTCTCGGTGGTTTCCGTTCCGTCCGTATAATTGAAAATCTGTTCGATTTGTTATAATTCGGACAAATGGACTGGCCCAATAATTAAACAATGGATAAAAAGCACATATGGAGTGGAGTTGTTTCAAAAAGCTCAGATATATAATATTATGAGCAAAATGGGAATTTCATTTGAAAAGAAACAAGGCCTTGTCCCTGTTTAAATATAGTGTACTTTATTAATAGACTTTCATCAAAAGTGATGAAGAACCAATATGTCCGTTTTTTCCAATAACATCGGCTGAATTGATGTACTGAACAGAAAAAAGTAACAATCCTGCTAAAAAAAAGCAAGTTGTTTACTTATTTGATGATAAATAGCTAGTATTTATTTATTTGAATTGAATCGAATACCAATGGACAAATCAATTCTACTAAAGTCAATATAGTTATTTGAAGGTAAATGTATAGTTGTGGTTGTTAAACCATCGTTTAAATTATATTGATTCAATGAACCTCCTAACAATGTCAAATTAAAACCGATTGCCAGATTTTTTGTTAAACCAATATCGTAGCCTACTTCCCAAATAATACCCACTGTATTGCCTGTTTGTGTATAAGTATTCACAATTACCATGTTATCCTGCAAACCCAAATACCCAATCCCCAAAATTAAATAAAAGGCATTGTT
Source organism: uncultured Bacteroidota bacterium (assembly GCA_963766305.1). Taxonomy (GTDB): domain Bacteria; phylum Bacteroidota; class Bacteroidia; order Bacteroidales; family JAAUTT01; genus JAAUTT01. The sequence continues at coordinate 146,147 of CAVYAE010000066.1, read as the reverse complement.
CTTTTTGGAATTTAAGAATCGGGTAGAGACTGTGGGACCCAAAAATGTTATCGATATATCGTCGCTCAAGTTACCAAACTCTGTAGATCCATCTGGTTGTGTAACATAAATATTATCCATCTCATTGGATGTTTTAAATAACAGATATTTAAAACCTACCCCGATTAATTCAGAAAAATAATAAGTTACGCTGGCTCCAATGTGATAACCTGATTTTAGTGCATCAACATAGGATATAAATCCAGGTGGCACATTGTTACCGACAGAAGCCATTTGATAACTGTATCCACCCTCAAAGGCTAATCTCCAGTGGGGGAATGTTTCGTGAAATATAATATTGGTAGGTGAGACGATGGCTGTTTTGTAAAAACTATATTGATACGTCTTTATTTGGTTTATCGGTAATAATGTACTTCTTGTTTCTTCTTTATGTTTAAATGTAAAATATACATTACCATTTTTTACACTTGTTATTTTACAGTTTAATGAATCACCTTCATCGGTCACAACTAAATCCTGTGCAAATATGCTTGAAAAACAAATTGTAAGAACAAAACAAGATATTAATTTTCTCATTTCATTCTCCTCTTTGAATGTCCTTAATTAAACTTTTGCTGATCCAGGTTTTTATCTGATTATCATTTTTTAAGAAATTGTAATATATATTCTCTGAATCCTCATTTTGAATTTGACAATCAATAACCCGTCCGTCTATTAAAAATAGTTTATCGCTAAAATCTGAATTGTTTAAATGAATGGCAGCATATTCCTCTTTACCCAGTTCTCTGCTTACCAGCACTATTTTCGGACGGCCAACTACTATTCCCGATGTAATCCAACACCGTATATAATATTCCTTCCCTATCTTAATATTAACTGGAAGCTCTTCTTTTACTTCAGTTTTTGCCCAAATTGTATTTAATCCATCCCTTTTAATTCTAATTGTTTTTCTCCAATTATTTTTGGCACGGCATATGACTGTATCTCCCAAATGAATATCGTAACCTACGAGGAAACCAGGACCATTCGGTCTGTAAATATGCAACAATGCATAATCAGCTTTGGACAATATGCTATCAACTTTTGTCATTACAGGGAGAGCATTGAAATCTGAAACTTTCAAAATTCTAGCTGTAATTTCATTACATTGATTTCCCAAAGAACTAGGTGGTATATTGACTAATATTTTAATTGCATTTCCACCCACTTTACGGGCTGCTAGTTTGGCTTTGTTTAAAACTGAGTCGTATCCACAATCCGAAGAAAATCCTGTATTTCTTACACTAACTGTGCCTAAAACCTCTGTATTTCCTGGAACCTGATCAAGAATACCAATAACCTTTACATCTGCTTTAGCATCCAAGGGTGCATAACTTTTATCAATCTTTGTGTAAATTCTGGGAGTGCAAGCTCCAACCAAAAATGCTAATCCAAGGGTCAATAATTTAATATTTCTCATGTTGGTTAAACTTTAAATTGTGCGATTCAATGTAAGTCTCTGGATAAATTTTTTTAAAGGTTATAATATTACTCCAAAATTCAAAATAAAGTGTATTTCTATTTAACATAAGAGTGAAGACAATATTTTTGCAGATTATCAATGCGTTATAACAATCTGGATAAAATTAAAAAATACGTTAAACAAAATATGAGTGTTATTATCCAATTTATCAACACTATACAATTTATATATTTGCTCAGTATTTTACCCTGTTTTCATCGATATACTAATCATATATCCAAAATGAAAATGTGCTCCATAGACATTTGCAATTTCACTTCTGGTAAAATAATTGTATCCTTTATAAAATTGTTCATCATCATCATAACCATATGGATTTTCATTTGAGTAATATCCTCCTGATTCATTTAAAAATTGATAATTATTATATGACAAATGTTTATAATATATATCAATACCAATATAAGCACCAAAATGAGGAGAGGTGAATGATCCAAAATCATAATTTCCACGAAATGTTGGTCCTATATATACAAAAATCGGATATTCACCCTGATCGGGAGACAAAGTTTCAAACGTGTTTCTCAATGATGCATTGTAATAAGTATAACCCAGTGAAAGTGAAACATATTGATGATTTAAAATCCTATGACCTATTGTTAATGAATATTCATCAATTAGTGTTTTAAAAAGATCAAATGAAACAGTCCAGAATTTTGTTGTATCCTGACCAAAAACGGAAATACCTGAAAAAAGTAATAAACAACAGGTTATTATTAATCTGGATAAAGTTTTCATAATTATGGAAAGTTGAGATGCAATATAAAGTGCAAATTATGAAAGAAATGGTTGGAATAATATTCAAAAAATATTAATCTTATTTTATGAAAAGATTAATTCAGATAATAGGAATTTTATTTTATTCAAGAATTTATCAAAATATCCAGTATTTGTAATAAATGATTCTTGTTCGAATAATATAAATAATTTTGGACTTATTAACCAACTCGTTATGTCGTCAGAAAAATTTAAAGAATGGTATAATTGGAATTTTGGTCCCGGTGGTGATTGGTAAATCAGCAAATATATTATCATAGTTCTTATGGGTGTTGGATCGTTTTTCTTATTATTAAAAATTTCATCAAGCAACCATACATAAAATATAATAAAAAAATTTAGTTATTTTTATCATATGAACCTAATAGAAAACTATAGGAATCAAATTGTTGAACTTTGTGATAATCATAAGGTAAAAGAATTGTATTTATTTGGTTCTGTCCTCACCGAAAAATTTAATGATTCAAGCGATGTTGATATGTTAATTCAATTTAGCCAGGTTGAATTATTGGAATACTTTGATAATTATATGGATTTGAAAGAAAATCTTGAAAAAATTCTTAACAGACGAGTTGATTTAATAGAAAATCAGGCAATTAGAAATCCGATATTCAGAAGAGTACTAGACCGGGAAAAACAATTATTTTATGAACGAAAAAATTCTTAAGAGTCTGTACGACATAAAATATGCTATTGATGAGATTGATTCATTTTTTATAAATCGAAAGAAACAATTTGCTGATTAATCAAAAGACATAATTCTAAAACGAGCAATTGAAAGGGATTTGGAAATAATCGGTGAAGCTATGAACAGAATTCTAAAGGAAAATCCTGATTTTGAAATAAAAAATTCCAGACGGATTGTCGGAATGAGAAATCAAATTATTCACGGGTACGATTCGGTTTCTGATGAAAATATATGGGGAATTGTGGTAAACCATATTCCAAAACTAATGGAAGAAATAGAAAGATTGATTAATTAAAAGTTGGGCATACGCTGTTTTAAATTTTAACTCCGGAAACTTACACGAAATAATATCCATTTTTTTAATTCTTTGTCGGGTATCGGATAAAAGATGCTAAACAACCCCGTTGCACACAAATTGCACACAACTTTGGGGAACAAATGAAAACGGATGCCAATAAATGAAAAAGGAATTTTGGCTTTAACGCCTGATAATGCACATTTTGGATAACGGATGATAACAGATGAAAACGAATGAAAACACAGGGATTGCGATTCATAATCATGAGGTCGCCGGATCATTCCCGGCTCTCGCTACTTGATGAATAAAGGGTTTCAGGTGTATGCATTGAATTATAGATCCAACAATTAAAATATGCAATCCTGCGCGATTCGTAATTTTGAGATAATTTATCAATTTGGTACATCTGCAATAAAAAATGGGACACGAAGCAATAAAGTTGGAACTCATCGAATGGCTTACTAAACTTGAAGATAATGAAACAATTAATTATCTTAAGGTAGTAAAAGATAATAATATTACACATAATGATTGGTGGAACGATTTAACTGAAGAACAAAAATCCGGAATTGAAAGGGGATTAAGAGATGTAGATTCCGGAAGAGTAGTTCCTCATGACACCGTTAAGAAAAAATATGGCCTCTGATTACAAGATTTTTTGGACACATGAAGCAATTGAAAATTTGGAATCTATACTGGACTATCTGAATGATAGATGGACACAGCGTGAAATAGATAATTTTAAAAACAAACTTACTGAACAAATCCGTTTAATCGAACAGAATCCAAAATTATTTCCTGTATCGCAATATAACCCCAGGTTACGGAAAGCGGTGTTAAGTAAGGCCATTTCGTTCCACCAAACAGTAAAAAGCTTTACGGTAACTTTCACTCACTGGTATCAAGGTTTCTCCTATTTTAATACGGTTTCGTTCAATACTTTCAATTTTATCGATTGCAACGATGAATGATTTATGTACCCTGCAAAAATTGGATGTGGGCAATATTTCTTCTGCTTTTCTGAAATTTTGAAGGGTCATGATTTTTTTTGACGTTGTATGGATCATCAAATAATCTCCCATTCCTTCGATATAGATAATATCCATAAGTTTTACCTTTTCGAGATGAAATTCACTTTTAACGAAAATATAATCATTTGCAGGGAGTATGTTCCCAATAAGCTGATTATGGGAAGTTTCATTTTTCCTGTAAATCCTGTCAAATACCTTGTCCACAGATTTCACAAAGCGCTCAAAAGAGATGGGTTTCAGTAGATAATCGATGGCATCCAGTTCGAATCCTAGTATGGCATATCGGTCGTAAGCAGTGGTAAAGATTACCATTGGTTTATTTTTCAATACATTTAAAAACTGTATCCCGGTTAACTCTTCCATTTGAATGTCCAGAAACAATAAATCCACCGGATGATCCTTTATAAATTCCAATGCATCCAACGCATTATCATGAGTATAAAGAAGGTTCAAATAAGGAACTTTCGAGGCATAATCCCTTATAATGTCTAGGGCAAGAGGTTCGTCATCAATGGCAATGCAATCAATCTTCATTGTTCTACCAGTACTAGTTTCACGTGAAAAACACCATCCGAATTGTTTATCTCCAGGACATAACGACCGCAATACAACAGGTCCAGCCGTCTTTGTATATTTGCCAGCCCAATTCCACCTGTTTCATCTTTATTAATAGGTTCGTTTTTGTTATTAAAATTAGTGATTTCAAAATCAATTTGATTCTTCGTTACAGTCAAATTAATAATAATACCCGGATTAACAAGTTTTTTCACTCCATGTTTGAAAGCATTCTCAACAAAGGGAATTAGCAACATAGGAGATATCTTTACCCCGGCATAATCTCCTTCGATGTTAAACTTAACGAAATCTTTTTGTTGAAAACGCAATAATTGGAGTTCTATAAAACTTTTCAGGTACTCAATTTCTTTTTTAAGTAATACTTTATCCGATGAAGCATCATAAAGCATATAACGCATAATTTCAGAAAGTTTCATCACAGCTTCCGGCGCATTACCTGATTTTTGATAGACCAGGGAATAAATGTTGTTAAGGGTATTGAATAAAAAATGCGGATTTACTTGTGATCGTAGCAAAGCTAGTTCACTGCTCTGGTTTTGTGCAGTAAGTTCAATTTTTATTTGTTTAGCCTGAAATTCAATTTCCTCTTTTTGTTGGATTATTTGAATATTGCGAAGTTCCAGTTCTTCATTCTTTTCTGCAATTTCACGTGTCCTTTTATGTACTTTCATCTCCAGCCGGGCCTTGGATAGTTTCAATTCCCGTTCACGTCTTCGAACCAGAAAAATTATCATGGCCAAGACAAAAATTACTTCAAGAAAAATAAACCAATAGGTTAGCCAAAATGGTGGCAGGATGATAATTTTCAATTCTGTCGGATGTGGGTTCCAGATTCCATCAATGTTGGCTGCAGTTACCTTGAACGTATATTCCCCTGCCGGAAGATTCGTGTATGTTGCGAAATGTCTGTTTTCAGCATCATTCCAATCCGGATCGAAATTTTCCATCTTATACAGGTAATGAATTTTTTCGGTATGATTATATGATAAAGCAACAAATTCAATCGTAAATACTTTTTCCCGATAGGTTAATTTAAGCTTCTTTGCATAAGTAATGTTTATTGGAAGGTATTTGCCATTCTTATCTGCAAGGATACGATCCGGGTCATGTTTGTTGATCAGGTAAGATTTATCGGGGGAATCACCGAAACCTCTTTGTTAAATACCTGAAATCCTGAAATTACAGTGTATAACAACGAAGTATCTCTTGTAATTTTGGACGGATGAAAAGTGTTAAACCCATTCACACCGCCAAAATAAAAAGTTTTGTCAGAAGCTTTTAAAAATGAAAACTGTGTGAATTCATTGCTTTGTAGTCCAGAGGAGAGATCATAATTTATAAATTTGTTATTCATTACATCGAAGCATGACAAACCTCTATTGGTGCTTAACCACAATTTAGAATTTGCATCTTCAAGGATACCGTAAATTACATTGTTTGGCAACCCGTCTGATTCGGTCCAATAACGGAATTTGCCAGATCTTCGGGTCAAACTTACTTAAACCTATGGTAGATGTTCCAAACCAAAGGTTACCCAAGGAATCTTCGTGTATACACAATGCTTTACCAGCAAGAAGTCCAGTTGAATCGGTACTTTTTGATTTGTAGTGAATAAATTTAGAGGTCACAGTATTGTATCTGTCAATTGCATTGGAACATGAAATCCAGATTTCTTTATTTCTGTCTTCAAAAATATCCCCGACATAATTACTGGAAAGGCTATTCGGATCATTGACATTGTTTATAAGGTGTTTAAAGTGCTTAGTATCCGGATTGAAGATGTCAATTCCACTATTTGAAGTTGCAATCCATAAATGTCCTTCATGATCCAATCTGGTTTTGAGGATATAATTGCTTGCAATAGAATTTTGATTCCATTTATTTTCAATAAACTGTTCAAACTTATTTTTTTGAATGTAGTAATGAAATAAACCTGCACCCATCGTCGATATCCACAAATCATCATGTAACCCATACGTAATGCTCATTACTGTAAAATTGGGGATTTTTGATTTCATCATGGCCTTTGTAAAATGTTGAAAATGCTTCGTCTTACTGTTGAATTTGTCGAAGCCTTCACCAAATAAAGCGATCCAGATATTACCGCCGGAATCCTCTGCAAAACCCCAGACCGAGTTTCCCCCAACAGAAGTTGTATCATTATTTTTGTGCGAATACAATTCAAAATTTTTTCGAACCGGGCTGTATTCGAATACCCCTTCTCCAAAAGAACCATACCAAAGGTTTCCTGTTTTATCGGCGAATGGTGCAAAGACCCTGATATTTGAAATACCATCTGCAGTACCATCGGATGGATATGGCTCAAGCTTTTCGACCTTAGCATTTAATTTGTATAAAGTGCCTCCAAAATCTGGTTGAATGTTGTTCACCGTCCACAAATCTCCGGTTTTATCCATTATTATGTCTGATATTATGGAACTGGAAGGATCCATGTTGGTTGTATAAATCCTGGAAAAGGTAGCATTCACAGGATTGAATTTATTGAGACCATGCATTGTTCCAACCCAGACATTGTTTTGATAATCGATATATATTCTTGTAATACAATTGTTTGTTAGTGTTGTTGAAGAGCTGTTATTTGAAACAAAAGGTGTGTAAATTTTGGAACCGATATCAAATTTAAATAACCCAACCTTTGTTCCAATCCAAAAAAAGTTATTGTTACTAAATTCCATCGAGATATGGTAATTGCTTGCATCATCTACATCTAAAGGTTTTGGAAAATCAAAGCGTGTAAAATTGTTTAATTTTCTATTATAAATATTTAAACCTTTATCGGTTAATATCCATAAATTTTTTGAATGGTCCTCCATCATTTTAAATACAGACTTTGACGATATGCTTGATCGATTCTGCAATTCAGTCTTATAACTTATAATCTTATCTGTTAAATAATTGTACTTGTAAAGCCCATGTAAACTGAAAAACCATAATCCTCCATCCATGTCTTCGAATGCTTTTAACCTTGGTTCGTTCATTAATGCTGAAGGTTCATCCGAAATGGAGGGATACCTTATAAATACATTGTTAGTTCTATCGAACCGGCTTAATCCGGCAGAAGTTGAAATCCAAACATTCTTTTTCGAATCCTCCATTGCAAAATGAATATACTTGAAAGGAGCCAAAGAGCCCGGATTGGTTTGGCCTGAAAAAAAATGGTGAAATATATGTGTACGGAGATTAAAGGTATTTATGGCGAAGTCACCGGTAAAAATCCATAAATTATTGTCAGAATCTTCCAGTAAAATCCTCTCAATTGAATTCTCAGATAAGCTATTTGAATTGGAAGGATCGTATTTAAATACTGTAAATTTATATCCATCAAACCGATTTAACCCGTCGGACGTAATAAACCAAAGAAACCCCTTTTTATCCTGAAACACCTGTCCAACGGATGTCTGGGATAAACCATCGCCTATGTTAAAGTTTCGGAATTGGCCAAATCGATTTTGCCCGATTGTTGTTACATTTAAAAGAATGAACAATAAAAAAGCTTTAACTCTGATCATCATATAGGTAAACTTTACCAAAGTTACGAAGAGATTATATTTTAACGAAAAATAATCGCCAAAGACAATATTCTGATCGGTGAATGGACACGTTTCAAGGTCATCAACAATTATCGACTTGTTCCTGTGAGTCGCAGATTACTTTTGAACAACTTTTCCTGCATCATTACTTTTACCATTAAATAATGAAACAAATTATTCACTTAATGATAGGAGACAAAGACAATGAAACGTTTAATGATGTTGATTCCATTTTTAGTTATTAGAATATTCGCCTTCGGAGCAAGTGATGAAACTTATGTAACTCTTAATGACAATGGTTTAAAGACAGTTGAAGCAAGTAAGGATGCTGCTTCCATTATATCTACCGACCTGGTTGCCGATCGTCTGCTTTGTAAAAATGTCTATATAGGCATGAAGTTTTCCAAAGTTATCCTTACAAATGGGGGAAAGGTGAAGTTGCATACCTCTGATATTACATCCTATAGGTTAAATAACAAATTTTATTGTCAACTTCCGCTTTTTGAGAATGGAAAAAATAGCAACCAAATGGTCTTTATGCGGTTAATCGGACAAAAACATGATTTAAATCTTTTCATGTACGAGGAAGTAGATAATAATAAGGTCGCCGAAGAAGGGACTGATCCGGTTAATTACTATTTTGTTTTCCAAGGGAATCAATACGAGTATGAAGTTGGTGAAGATAATTATAAAGAAGTATTTAAAAAATTCGGAATAACGGTTTATAGCATGGATGAATTAAATGGGAAAGTATTGTCATTTATGGGTTACAAAAAGTAATCTTCCTGTTATAAAAAGTCTATTTTAGAAATTAAACCTTCCATTTGCGCTTCCATTATTAATGAGCTTGAAGAAATGTCTTACATAGTGAATTTTTGATTACTGTAAATTATTACATAGATTTAAGATTTACTTTAATATTTCTGATTTTTGCTTATCAATAAAATCAGACTAAAAATTACTAAAAAAGAAGTAAATGATTTTTCACATTACAACTCAAAAAGATTGGAAAAAAGCCTGTAAAGAAGGTGAATATAATGCACCTTCACTTAAAATGGATGGATTTATCCATTGTTCAACTATAAAGCAAACAGTTGATACTGCAAATATTTTTTTTAAAGGACAACAAGGATTAGTACTTCTCTGCATCGACGAAAATAAACTAAAGCCTGAATGTAAATATGAATATCCTTCTGATGGTGACAGCCATTACTCAGGTGTAGGCAATCTATTTCCGCACATATATGGATCCATTAATATTTCTGCTGTAATAAAAGTTGTCGATTTTTCCCCAAATCAAAACGGTATATTTAAACTTCCCCATGAAATAATAAAATACAATTACTAATTATGACTGTAAAAGAACATTATGATAATCACTTGGCGAATTTTTATTCATGGTATACTGGTGACTTTGAAAAAAATAAGGATTTATTCAAAACATTTTGCCTTAATTATGATATTAAACCTATAAATTCAAAGGTCGCTATCGATTTAGGAGCCGGTAATGGTATTCAAACAATAGCCCTGGCTGAATCAGGGTTTAATGTTAAGGCTATAGATTTTAACAACCAATTGATTACAGAATTGAAATCCAGAATTGATAAACTTTCAATAGAAGTTTTTAATGATGATATTAAATTGGTTAGAAAATATTCGCAACCGCAACCGGAATTAATTGTTTGCTGTGGTGATACGTTGCCCCATTTAGATACTTTTGCTGAAGTTAAAAAATTAATACAGGATTCATTTGACATTTTATCTCCCAATGGTAAATTGATTATTACTTTTCGTGATTATTCAACAGATTTGGAGGATACAGACAGGTTTATTCCGGTCAAAAGTGATTTCCAAAGGATTTTAACCTGTTTCATTGAGTATTTTCCTGATAAGATACGAGTAACTGACTTATTATACGAATTGGTAAATGATAAATGGATTCAAAAAGTAAGTTCATATTTTAAAACAAGGATAAGCAGTGAATTGGTTATTGGATTTCTTGAGAATTCCGGATTTAATATTATCCTTAATAAAAATACTTATCGAATAATCACAATCATAGGACAAAAAGATTGACAATGAGTGAGATTAAACCTGAAGAATTAGGACGGCAGTTAATGAAACCAACCGGAGAGATTGGTTTGAAGGTGGGAGAAAATATGAACTCTTCCAATAATAAGATTTATGATTTTATATTATCATCATTGTGTATTAAGGATAATTGCAAAATTTTGGAGATTGGATGTGGTAACGGTAAATTTGTTTCAAAATTCTTTAATAATAATCCTACTGTACATTTGACAGCAATTGATTATTCCGAAACAATGTGTTCAGAAACAAAAAAAATAAACAAAGGATTTATTGATGACAATAAATTAATTGTAAAATGTGAGGATTCCAGGGATATGTCATTCCCAAATGATTCATTTGATATTGTTGTATCGATTAATACTATATATTTTTGGAATGATCCACATTGCCATTTGCAGTCAATTAAAAGAGTACTTCGAAAAGGCGGACAATTGATAATTGGTTATAGACCAAAAAGTGTAATGATTAATTTGCCTTTTGTTCAAGAGGTCTTTAAATTGTATGATCCGGTGGATTTGCAATTATTGATTAATCAAAATGGATTTAGGAAAGTTAAAGAAGATAAACAGACAATAACCAGAGTGTCGGTAGATGGTTCTGAAATCCAATCTACTGATATATGCCTGATTGTTGAGAAAATATAGAAGTATATGATGAATAATGACTGGAACCCCGATCTGTATTTAAAATTTGATAAGGAGAGAACCCAACCTTCAATTGATTTAGTAAAACGAATCGGGTTTGATAAACCTGGAAATATAATAGATATAGGTTGTGGCCCAGGCAATAGTACACAAGTTCTGGCAGAAAGATGGCCAGGTTCTAAAATAATTGGCATTGATAATTCGCCAGCTATGATTGCTAAAGCAAAAAAAGATTATCCATTTCAGGAATGGAGAATAATAGATATGAATTCTGACAATATTGATGGAAAATTTGATATAGTTTTTTCTAATGCTACTATACAGTGGATCCCAAACCATGACCAATTATTAAAGAAACTCAAAAGTTTACTCACAGACAAAGGCATACTTGCCATTCAAATACCATTATTCTGGGATATGCCTTTAGGTAAATCAATTGTTAAAGTTGCTGCAGACAGTCGTTGGGAGGCTGCAACCAAGGGTGTTAGAGAATTATTCACTATCCATGGATATTCCTATTATTACGATCATTTGTCAAGTTTATTCAATTCAATTGATATTTGGATTACTGATTATATTCATGTTCTTGATTCTCAATTATCAATCCTGGAAATGATAAAAAGTACCGGACTTAAACCTTATACTGACAGATTAGAAAATGATTTTGACAAAGGAGAATTTGAAAAGATTGTATTAAAAGAAATTGAGAAAGATTATTTAATACAGAAAAATGGTAAAGTTTTATTCCCTTTTAAACGGTTATTTTTTACAGCAAAGATGAAAAATTAAAATGATCACTCAATTTGGTAAAAAAGCACTTACGATTTATTTTCGCAAGTGCTTTTTTTAGGGTGTTGCACACAAATTGCAAACAATTTTAGTTTCATATACAAATTGGGCCGTCAACAGTTAAATTTATTCCCCACCAAATTTATTTGCATTTACAGTTGTTAAATAATATTTATAAACTATCCTGGAAATCTTCTTTAAACTTACTAACCAATTTTTGAGGCCAATCACTGGTGGCATCCAGTTTACCATTAAAAAACCTTAATAATGCCGGCTCTTCTACGAATTTCAATCCTCCTACAAGGTTACGGTTTTCATACAGCCAGGTGAGACGATCCAGTGCAAATTTTGTTTGAGACAATGTAAACACACGTCTGGGAAATGCTAAACGAAGTAATTCTACATCTGCCAGCACATCATCGCCATTGGCATCCCGAACACTTGAAATGGTACCCCGTTCCATTCCCCGACATCCTGATATGATAAAAAAGGCAGCAGCCAATGCACCTGCTGGATATTCTTTTTGGGGAACATGTGGCAAAAATCCCATGCAATCTATATGACATCCCAGTGCACCTGCGGGAGTCACTACTGGAATTCCAAGTTTATCAAGTGACTTAACCAAATATTCAATAAATGATGGAGATTGGCTAATAACAGTTTCATCAGTTGTTTCCCGGATTCCTACAGCCATTGCTTCTATTTCACGTACGGACATTCCTCCATAGGTTAAAAAACCTTCATAGAGGATGACCATATCCCTCATTTTATCAACTAGTTCTTTGTTATTGGTACAAATACCTCCTCCTCTGGTTGAACTAACCTTTCTGCTTGAAAAATAAGCCAGGTCAACCAAACTAAACATTGTTAATAATATATCCTTAATGGATGAATTTTTAAACTCTTCTTCCCTTTGTTTGATAAAATATGCATTTTCTCCAATAAGACTGGCATCCATTACAACCATAATATTAAATTCATCGGCTACTTGTCTTACTTCCCGCATATTAGCCATAGAAAATGGCTGACCACCAATCAGGTTGGTAGAGGCTTCCAATCGAATAAACGGAATCCGTTTAGCACCATATTGTTTAATTAGATCTTTTAATTTTTGAATATCTATATTCCCTTTAAACGGACAGGTACTTTTTATTTTAATCCCTTCATCAGTATATATTTCAAAAATTGTTCCACCATTAAGTTCCATATGGGCTTTCGTTGTAGTAAAGTGGTAGTTCATAGGGATAATGTCTCCTTTTTTTATAAATGCCTGGGATATTATATTTTCTGCGGCACGTCCCTGATGTGCAGGAAGTATATATTTCATTCCGAAAACTTCCTGAATGGCCGCTTCCATGCGATAAAAACTTTGTGAACCAGCGTAAGCATCATCTGCTTGAAGCATTGAAGATATCTGGTTGTCACTCATGGCATTAGTCCCTGAATCTGTAAGCATATCCAGAAAAACTTCTTTTGTACTTAACTGAAATGTATTAAATCCTGCCGATTGGATTGCTTTTAAACGTTGGTCAATTGGGTTTAGAAATAACTTTTGAACTACTCTTACCTTGTGCAATTCAAGGGGGATGTTTTCCCCATAAAAAAATTTGATTTTTGTTGATGAATTTAATTGGCTCATAATAAATTAAATTTTAGTTAGTTAGTAATTAATATCAAAAATACCTGGGTAGTTAAAAGATTAAATCTATTAATGCTAAGGGGCGGTAAAATTAATTGGTAAAATATAAAATGCAAATGTTGGGCTAATAAAATCTTAATGAATTATTTTCCCTTTGGTTAAAAGAAAAATAATAATAAGCATCATTATCAAATAAATTAAGGAGTTATAACTTTAATATTTATTTTTAATAGTGTTTCAATAAAATAAATTGAGTGTTAATTGTTTATAATTATTGAAAAAACTTAAACAAAACAACAAGCCCAACGGCCAATAATAGCAATATGATGAATAAGGAAATACATAAACTAACTATGATTTTTAATAGTCTTAATTTTTGATTTTTAAATAACTGAAAAAGAGTCCAGATTGCGAGCGCATATCCTATACAAAATATGATATTGTCGGTTTTTCTTAACATCAATGTCCCGCTTGACATGTAATAAAAAGGAAAAGTAATAATGTGCAGGATTAGTCTTTGACCTACCAGAAAAGTATTGATGATTAAGTGTTCAATAAAATTATATCCACTTCTTCGAAATCCTATGTAGGTTCCTACAGTATATATTGGAATTTGTAGTAAAGCCAAAATGGAGTAATGTTCGGTAATCCATTCAGTCATTTTTTCGATAATTTCTTTCAGACGATTAACTGATGCATTAGAACCATTTATTTCAATATAATGAGAAAGCATATTGATTTTAAAAAAATGGTATAATAAACCATAAACACCTGCCAAGACCAAAACCAATGAAATGGGTTTAAAATGTTTGACGCGCTTTCCATCAATGAACTCTCTGATTGAATCACCAGGTCGGGTAAATAGTTCTTTAGTAGTAAATAATATCCCTTTGTCAATATGAAGTAATCCGTGCTGGATGTCGTGCCATAGAAAATGAATATTAATTTTATGGGTGGCAGCACTTTGTCCACAATTGCTGCAATATTTTCCTGTAAGTGTATGATGACAATTCAGGCAATTATCTTCCATAGCTATGATGGGTTTAGATGGTTAATAAACATTCATCTTGTAAGTTGGTACATTTCTTTAATAATAAAATATATACAAAAATTCATAGCACAAACCTTAACACGTTAAAGATATTTATATTCAATTAAATCTTGTATCTCAATAACAATTTAAATGCATGCCATTTTAATTAATTTTAAATCAATTAACAATCTATCGTAGGGAGCTTTAATATGTTTACAACTCAATGTTTAAATTGATCAAAAAATACTAAATTATTTTCATAAATTATCCCGGATTATTGGGGTTTAAGACAACATTATCTGATACTTCGAAGTAATTAAGTTCTCCCGTATATGAGTAAAAATTAAATGGTATCTGAATTAATGATTCATATTCAAGTCCCATATCATAGCCACATTCATCGTCAATTTCATAGTGCCAGTTTATATTTAATGTTTTTACAAGTTGATTATTTTTAAGCAATTGTAAAATGATAAACAAATATTTTGAACTTCCTGTATTTATATAGTCCAGGCAAATTGTTAAGTTTATATATGGCAGCGATACTTCTTTTATCCATGTTATCACAGGAGTATAAAAATCAGTGGCATCCCCAGGAAGTGACCTTCCTGTTAAAGAAATGTTCCCGTCTGAATTAAAATCTACTTTTGGTGTCTTTTCTGTTTCTTCAATCATTAAGTTTGTCATGGTCAGTTTAGTTAGATTTACTTGTATATCGTAAATCTTCAGGAAAAGATTTATATCTTTTATCAATTTATCAATTTGTTATATGAATGTTGTGATATTAAATACAAAAGTTACAGTAAGTAAATTTCAACTAACCCAAATAAGATTTAAAAAAGTCTTCTAATAAATAGTCTGCCCGTCATTTTTAATCATTTATTTAATTAATAGATTAAGCAACTATTACTTTTACAACATTTTTAATATTATAAATTTCATCAATTTGTGGCTGATTTTCCCGAAGAAAATTAAAAAACTGTAAAACATTAGTAAGTTTTTGTTGTTCATGTAATTGTATATCTTTATTAAATTGAACCTCAAAACATAATAATATGCCAAAACAAATCAAACAGGTAAATCCTGGCGTTACTGGAACTCAATCTCTTGTTATTCCCATCACTAATGTATTTGATGGTAACGATTATTCAGCCCAATTGCTGGTAGGTAGTAATAAAATACCGGTAAACCTGATATTGGATACAGGAAGCAGCACATTAGCAGTTGTTCCAATAACATATTTACCTCAAAACGATACAGCCATTAAGGCAACTACTTATGCACAGGTGGTGATGTACGGTACAGGTGGCTGGATAGGACCTGTTGTAAACACCTCTTTGGGAATGGGAGCCGGTAGTAATCAGGTAACTCTTCAAAACGCACCGATAGCTATAATTGAGGCAGAACAACAGGGTAGTTTTCCCGGAGTAGATGGAATTATGGGCCTGGCATATAATGCCCTGAATGGAGCATATGATTTGAAAGATTATTTAAATAAAAATTATCCTGAATCACCAACAACTTTTCCATGGCCCTTTAAATCAGGTACAAATTTTACTATATTCTCAAATAAATTCAACCATTTATTAACTGCAAATAATATACCTCAGATAACAATAATTCCATATTTTGATGAATTGGAAAGTAAGGGAGTAGTAGCAAATAAATTCGCTTTTTATACCAAGCGTTCAGGTGTAAATATGGCAACTAACGACAAGTCTCAGCAGGCCAAAGATCCTTTAAATCAGGGATTGTTTGTATTAGGTGGTGGCGAAGAACAAACTGACCTTTACACCGGTACCTTTCTGGATATTGATGTACAGGACGATCTTTATTACAATACCAACCTGATTGCCGTGCAGGTGGCAGGTAGTACCAGAATAGCTGCACAACCTTTACAATCCCAGTATTCAGGCGCCGGCACTAATTCAATAATTGATAGTGGTACAAGCATACTTGCTTTATCTAATGATGTCTATACAGCCATATTGAACTCATTAAAACAAATTAACCCTGCATTTGCTTCACAAATTTCATCTGCAACAAATAATGGAATAAGTGCAGCAGATCTGAATCTGGCAGCCTGGCCAAATATTGAATTCATATTTACAGGACTGACTAATAACGAGGTCACACTTACCTGTACTCCTTCCACATACTGGCAGGTAAATTACCCTGCTCCTGGTATGGCAAGCTTCCAGATAGGTAATATAGGTGAAGAAATTAACCAATCTATATTTGGCTTGCCATTATTGAATAATTATTATACTGTTTTTGACAGGTCACTCGACACAAATGGTATTGTCAGGTTTGCACCTATTAATTAATTAATTAATTAAGTAGTTGCATTCTCAACCAGACTGAATTTAAGATATAGATAATTGCAATAACACAATTAAAAAGATTATAAAAATTTAATCCTAAAAATACAAGATTATGAAAGCAATATGGAATGGTCAGGTAATTGCAGAAAGCACAGACATAGTAAATGTAGAGAACAACATGTATTTCCCTGAAGACTCTGTAAATAAGAAATTGCTAAAAGTGAGTAATACGCATACTACCTGTCATTGGAAAGGCATTGCCTCTTATTACACTATTGTGGCAGATGGAAAAGAAAATCCCGATGCTGCCTGGTTTTACGAAGAACCAAGTGAGTTGGCCAGGAGTATTAAAGGCCGGATCGCATTCTGGAAGGGTGTTAAAATTTTAAACGACTGATAAGGTTGTGTTTCATTTAGAACCATCTAATGAAATAAAAACTTTATTTCTGTTGATAATGAGGATTTAAATTCCATTCGATAAGTCCAGTACGGCCAAAAAGGTCTGGTAATTATCAACTAAAAACCCTTCATAGCCGCAGCATTCCCAGTTCCATGTTTTCCAATCTTTGGTCATTTCACTGTCCTTGCATTGCCCTTCAAATTTTCCTTGGGCATAACTATCAAGCATAGGGAATAATATTTCTTCTGCTTCTTTATGCATTCCTAATTTAAAAAGTGCATGAATTGTAAAATAGGCATAACATCCGGTGGCACCCCCATTTTCATAAATCTGGAAACCATCCGACCCGTCTTCCTTCTCTCCATAACCCCAGCGATGTTCGTTAACCGTGTAATCTTCTCTTCGAACAGGTATAAGGTTTCCTGGCAGGCCAAGTTTAAAATCTGTGAATCCAACCTCCTTCATTTTTTTCAGTAAGGAATTCATAATACTTATTGCCTTATCATTGTCTATTAATCCATAACAGATTGCTATGCTGTTCACAAAAGTGAAATAATAATCGTGAAGTTTTCCGTCTTCACTTTTCCATCCTGCCAATATCCCAGTAGATGGATTGAAAAACATATTATAATATGTGCTTTTGAGCTTATCGGCAAAAGAGGCAAAGTATCTGCTGTCGACTGAAATATTTAAGTATTCAGCTGTTTCAGAAAGTAATATACATGCTTTGTAAGCCAGTGCGTTGGAATAGGCGTCATTGTGCCCGAAACCTATAGTATCCCACCAATTTGCTGGTCTGTTAAACTTATTTTCTTCTTTTACATACCAGGAGTCTGCATTTCCAGAATAACCGTATTCAATGATGCCATCATTATTTTTATCCGTTGAAATCATTTCATCTGCCCACCCTTTGATAAGACTATAATTTCTATCTGCCCATTTATAGTCTTTAGTGTGAAGAATGTAGTAACATGCTGATATAATTAAAGAAGGCAAACTATCTGATGAATTAAACCTGCTTGTCCAGCCATAAGATTCAGAATATCCTACCTGCCCGTAACCCTTCATTCCTTCCATATACCTGTCCAGTGTATTGCGGACTAAATCCATTGCGGTAAGGCCTTTAACCAGCTCAGGGGTTTTTCTGGCCATTTCAGCATATAAGTATACTGTGAAAGTG
This sequence comes from uncultured Bacteroidota bacterium, assembly GCA_963766305.1. Classification (GTDB taxonomy): domain Bacteria; phylum Bacteroidota; class Bacteroidia; order Bacteroidales; family JAAUTT01; genus JAAUTT01. The sequence goes on along the minus strand of CAVYAE010000066.1, from coordinate 127,604 downwards.
CAGGCATCACTGGAACTATTATTAGCTAATGATCTTATACGTGGATTGAGCTGAAAAATATTTATAAAGTTTTTTTTAAACCCATCAAAACGAGAATCATTTTTTAAAATATCCAAATCAGGGAAAATTGCGACTAATTCAAAAGTATAAGTTATTTCCGGATGTTGCTTATCTGCTGCAGGTAAGGCTATTTTTACATATTTGGTATCGTATTCTCCTTTTGGATCCGGGGAAATTGAATTTTCTAAATTTCTACATGCATCGTAAAATAAATTAACATACTTATCGCTGCAGTATACCCTGAAAGTACCCATACCAGGAAAATGCAAAACACAGGGAAAATGTACCTGTTTTTTTTCTGGCATTGTACCCAATACAGTGCAATGATTTAAATTTTGATTAAATACTATGTTAAAAGGCTCTGAATTTTCATTTTCTTTCCACCATGTCTTAAATATTATTTCTTTATTCCTGCCTTCTACCTGCCATTCATTCAGGGAATTTTCATCAGCATACTTCCTGTAGGTAACCTTGTTTCCATTTACCTTGCTGTTATAATGTATGTTACTTTCCTTACGTATTTCCAGTAAGGGATTTACATTAAATTGTGACCGACCCAGACTATCTGCTGATATATATGTTAACAGTGGCTTGTCCGCGGCTACCTGAAATTTAATGAACCTGGATTCATATGACAAACTATTATTACCATCATAATTAAAAAGATCAAACTTGTAATATTTACCTGCTGCAAGGGCCATGCCGGCCAAAGAAGACTGCTTTATAAATGTACGTCTTGAATTCATAAGATAAATTATATGAGGGTTTTCGGATATACAAGTTATGTTTTGTAAATATAATCCTTTTAGTATTGTTAAATAAAATTAATTCTCTACCGTAAAAATGGTATTGGATAAATTAAGTTTATTTAATAATATTAAGCCTTAATATCATCTAAAACTAACTATTATGACAACCGATAAATCTGAAATTGAAGAAGCGGGCAAACCTTCCCTATGGCAGGAATTCTGGTCGAAGGAGGATTGGTGGGCGGTATGGCTTGGACTGGGAATAGTAATTATTGCGATCATCTTTTATCTGACCGGCTCCAGCATATCCTGGCTAGCAGTCTCCCCCGCAAAATGGTCAACTTTGCCAAAGCTTGCCGCACAATTTTCATCTAATGCTGTTCGTTACCTTGCTTTACTAGTTACTTTGCTGGTTTTATTCACCTTAGTGATATCATTCATAGGACAAAAACCAAGAGCATTTATACCTTCTTTTATTTTTCTATTTGTACTTTCAACAATAATCTTTGCGGCAGGAAGCTGGGAACAAGCCAGCCGTTATAATCTGGAACCACCTCTTGTTGCTCTTGTGCTGGGACTAATTATTTCAAATGTAATCGGCATGCCTCGTTGGCTGGATGCTGGTTTCAGGGTCGAATTTTATATTAAACTTGGTATTGTTCTGCTTGGAGCTACCTTACCCTTCACATTAATTATCTGGGCCGGACCGGTAGCCATTCTGCAGGCTTCAATAGTTTCAGTAATTACTTTTTTGGTCATTTTCCTTATTGCCCGAAAACTGGGTCTGGATCAAAGGCTAGCGGCTGTGCTTGGAGCCGGCGGGGCGGTCTGTGGCGTTTCAGCGTCTATTGCTGTTGCCGGAGCGGTGCGGGCAAAAAAGGAACATCCTCCAATAGCCATAAGCCTGGTCATTTTCTGGGCTATCATACTTATTTTCTTGTTGCCTCTTGTTTCCCGTTCTTTGCACCTGTCCACAGGTGTAGGTGGTGCCTGGATAGGGACTTCGGAATTTGCAGACGCTGCCGGGCTTGCTGCAGCCCAGTCTTATGGTGGGTTGGCAGGAAAAGATCTGGGTATTTCAGGAACAGCAGACCAGGCACTGGCATCCTACACACTTATTAAGGTTATAGGAAGGGACATTTGGATAGGTATATGGGCTTTTGTATTAGCGATCATTGCAGTAACTGTGTGGGAACGTTCTGAAACAAATTCAAAAGTTCAGGCAGGCCAGATTTGGTGGCGTTTTCCCAAATTCGTAATCGGGTTCCTCATAGCATCGGCTCTTATAACATTTATAGTCCATGGAAACAACCTGGGAGATTACAATAAACTGGTGAAACCAGCTCTTATAGCTCCAATCACCTCTTTACGAACATGGGCATTCACTTTTAGTTTTTTAAGTATAGGACTTACAACGCGGTTCCGTGAATTCACCAAATCAGGTATAAAACCATTTATTGCATTCACAATTGGTGTTGTGGTAAACGTAATTCTGGGATATATCCTGTCTGTAATTGTTTTCGGTCATTACTGGTCAACTATAGTGACACATTAAATAATGAAAATTTTTAGTTCAATTCAAACAGGTAAATTTGACAATGTTTGCCAAAAATGCATGTATTTTCAGAACGATCCGGTTCTAATTGAAGAAGCATACCCCGGACTCAAAGTCATGAGTTCCGGGTTTGCCTCTGTCCGCGATCATGACGGTTTCTGTAGTTATAATCAGCTTTACCTTTCTGCATGGGACAGATGTTCAAGTTTTTCCCAAAGAACCCATGAAGTTAATCAGGAAAATTTATTTTAAAGATAACCTTAAGTGAAAAAACAGGCTTAGTGACGTGAAAATAAAGATATTAATTGTCAGTAGTCTTTTTCCGTTTCTTACACTAATTGCACAGGAAAATACTTTTAAAAAAGAATCCGAACATTCAGGTTATGGATTGATCGAAAAATATAATCGTTTACCTTTTGGAAGCATAAAACCTGCCGGATGGATAAAAATTCAAATGGAGAAGGATATGACCGGGTTCGTGGGTAATCTGGATAAGCTGGTTCCTGAATTAATAAATGATCCTATTTACGGATCATCAAGGTTGCATAAACAAAGCAAAGCCAAGGATTTGGGCAACCTGAAATCAGGTGATGCCGAAGGTGAGGAACAATATAAATGGTGGAATTCTGAAACTCAATCCAACTGGTGGGATGGTTATATTCGAAATGCTTTCCTGCTGAAGGATACTTATGCTGTTGACAGAGTAAATACTCATATAGCATATATACTTGCAACACAGGACACGGATGGTTACCTTGGCATTTATGATCAGGAGCTTCGCTACAAATTCAAATTAGAAAATGGAGAATTATGGTCAAAAACAACCCGGTATCGTGGTTTGCTTGCCTATTACGAATACTCGCATAATAAGAATGTTTGGAATGCCCTTGTCCGGGCTGTGGATAATGTTATGAAAAACTATCCCATAAATAATTCTCAACCTTTTTTCTGTGGCAATGGATTTTCTGGTGGGGTAGCGCACGGACTTACCTTTACCGATATACTTGACCATATGTACCAGATCACAGGGGAAAGGAAATATCTGGACTACGCAGTTTTTTTATATAAGAACTTTTCAGAAAATAACTCCTCTGAAAAAGATGCTCAGCTTAAAAATATTTTGGATCCTGATTATAAACTTCAATCACATGGCGTTCATACCTACGAACATTTGCGTCCCTTAATAGTAGCCACATACGCTTCAGGCAACAAGGAGCTGAGAAAAGCTTTGGATATTTATCTGGCAAGAATTCGTAAGGAAACCACATTTACAGGTGGACCTGTTGGAGATGAATGGATAGAAAAAAGAAAAGCGGATGCAACCAGTACAGGATATGAATACTGCTCTATACAGGAATTGATGGATAGTTACACTGTACTGTTTCAAAAGGAAGGAAACCCAGAAATTGCTGATCAGATTGAAAACATCTTTTACAATGCTGCACAGGGAAGCCGGAACCCTGCACATTCATGTATTGCCTACCTCAAAACAGACAATTCATATGAAATGACAGGGACAAAAAATGGTGAAGCTGAACCAAAGAGAAATCAGACACGATACAAATACTCTCCTGCCCACCAGGATGTGGCAGTATGCTGTAATCCCAATGCCGGAAGAATTACACCATACTTCATACAGTCTATGTGGCTCAAAGAAAATGAAAATATATTGGTCGCATCACTTTTGGGACCTTCAGTCCTGGAGACAACCATAATGAAAGTTCCGGTTAAAATAGAAGAACTTACAGAATACCCTTTTAAGAATAGTTTTACATTTAAAATATCATCAGACAAGGAAATACCGTTGAAAATTAAAATCAGAAGGCCAAATTGGATCAAAACAATTCAGTCAAGTGAAAAGTATGAGATTCAAAATGGATTTATTGTTATTCAAAGAACATTTAAGAAGGTGGATTCAATTAATCTGAAATTTTCAACAACTGTCATGGTACATGAAGATTCAAATCACGAAAAATATTTTACTTATGGTGCGCTTGTGTTCGCTAAACCAATATCAGCTGTTGAACTTAAAGGCAGGACATATTTACCCGGATTTTATGATTTGAATTATCTGGCTAAAGATTCAACCCGCTATGATTATATAGAAAATAATAAAGCAAGGTACCGGGATAATATTATTTATGTCAATCTGAAAAACTCAAAAATAAAAAAAACGGAACTTGTTAAATTAGAGCCATTTTGTAAAACCATTTTAAGACAAACATCCTTCAGGTAAAATTTAAATAAATTTAATTTCAATTAATTGTTATTGGTTGACATTGAAATGTCATGAGTTATGGATTTTTATTTGTATTTTCAGGTATTATCTTGTATTTTTGTTTATGTATCAGCAGTGACAATAACTAATTAACTACTACTTATGATTAAACCACTATTCCACGGGGCCGTTTTTATCATTACAATTTTATTTGCTACCTCAATCCAAAGCTGCAAAACAGCTAATGTTCGCTCTACAGTTAATTTTTGCAAGGATTGGCGATTTAACCTGGGTGATGAAGTCAAGGCCTCAAATCCGGACTTTGATGATTCTAAATGGAGAAGTCTGGATCTTCCACACGATTGGAGTATTGAAGGAACATTTGACGAGAAAAATCCGGCAACCACTGCAGGTGGATCGCTACCCGGCGGTATTGGCTGGTACAGGAAGTCCTTTACTGTAAACCCCTCACAAAAAAATAAATGCATTTTTATTGATTTTGACGGAGTATATTGCAACAGTGAGGTTTGGATTAATGGCCATTACCTGGGATTAAGACCATATGGATATTCTTCCTTCCGTTATCAGTTGACCCCATTTCTCAAATACGGGAAAGACCTTAATGTGATAGCAGTGAAAGTGGATAATTCAAAACAATCCAATTCACGATGGTACTCAGGATCAGGAATATATAGAAATGTTTGGCTTGTGATGACTGAAAAAATCATGGTAGATCATTGGGGAACCTTTGTAACTACTCCGGTAGTTAATAAGCAATCAGCTGAGATTATTGTGCGTACCAGAGTTCGTAATTATTCTCCAGATGACAGGACAATAACCATTAAAACAATAATTTATAATAAAAAAAATAAAAAAGTTGAAAATGTGGTGTCTGAATCTGAGGTATTGAAAGATTCAGTTAATGAAGTAGTTCAAAAATTTAATATACAGTCCCCTGAATTATGGTCTCTTTCCGATCCTGTCTTGTACAAGGCTGTCTCTTCAGTTATTGTAAGAGGAAAGGTAACCGATAAATATACTACCTCTTTTGGCATCCGGTCTTTTGTATTTGACACCGATCAGGGTTTTTTACTTAATGGAGAGAAGATTAAGATAAATGGAGTATGTGACCATCATGATTTGGGATGTTTGGGGTCAGCTGTAAATAAACGGGCTATTGAACGACAACTGGAGCTTTTAAAAAAAATGGGATGCAATGGAATTCGTACCTCCCATAATCCTCCTGCCCCGGAATTACTTGATCTGGCTGATAAAATGGGCTTTATTGTTATGGATGAAGCTTTTGATATGTGGCTTAAACCAAAGAATCAGTTTGATTACCACTTGTATTTTAAACAATGGCATAAACAAGATCTGGAAGATATGGTGTTAAGAGACAGAAACCATCCTTCTGTCTTTATCTGGAGCATAGGAAACGAAATACCGGAACAGGGTGATTCAACAGGAATTACAATTGCAAGGGATTTGGCAGGCATAGTAAGGAACCTGGATACATCCAGACCAATTACATCGGCACTTACAGATCCTAACCCATCCACAAATTTCCTTATCAAGTCGGGAGCTCTTGACCTTATTGGAATTAACTATAATTTTAAATCGTTCCCCAATTTTAAAAATACCTTTCCCGGAAAGAAGATAATATGTACTGAATCTGTTTCAGCATTTGAAACCCGGGGCAGTTATGATATGCCTTCCGACAGCATCCGCCGTTGGCCATTATACTGGGATAAGCCATTTACAAGCGGTAATCCGGACTATTCATGTTCTTCCTATGATAATTGTGCATCCAAATGGGGTTCAACGCATGAAGAAACGTGGAAAGTAATTAAAGCCAATGATTTTATTTCAGGAATGTTCATATGGACTGGCTTCGATTATATTGGCGAACCAACACCTTATCCATGGCCTGCCGTAAGTTCATATTTTGGAATATTGGACCTTGCAGGATTTCCAAAAGATGCATTTTACCTGTATCAGAGTGAATGGACAAAAGAACCTGTTTTGCATCTTCTTCCACACTGGAATTGGGAAAAAGGAAAAGTTATTGATGTTTGGGCTTATTATAACAATGCTGATGAAGTAGAATTATTCCTTAACGGTAAATCACAAGGAATCAAAAAGAAACAAGGAGAAGATTTACATGTTTGCTGGAGGTTAACCTATGAGCCTGGCATACTCAAAGCCATTTCCCGTAAAAATGGAGTTGAAGTACTTACAGATATAGTTAAAACTGCTGGAAAACCAGCACAGATTATTCTTTCAGCGGATCGTAGTACGATGACAGCCAATGGTAATGATCTGATCTTTATCACTGCCAAAGTACTAGACTCTGACAGCACACTGGTCCCATCTGCAGATAACCTTATCACCTTCACAGTAGAAGGGGCAGCATCGATAGCAGGGGTGGATAATGGAAACCAGATCAGTCACGAAGCACATAAGGCAAATTACAGAAAGGCATTTCATGGTATGTGCCTTGCAGTTATTAAATCTAAAGAAAAACCCGGGCAAATAAGAATAACCGCCAATGCTGAAGGTTTGAAACCCGGAAGTGTTTCCTTTAATAGTGTAAGGTAAAAATATTTTGAATCATTTCTGAAGACCTGGTAGATTTTGTAAATTTGGGCAAAAACCTATGCAAAATTATTTTTACCGGATATTTATTGTTTTAGGTATATTTTACCTTTTCTCTTCCTGCAATTCCCAGACTAATACGGCTTCCACTGTTAAAATTGACAGACAGCCTGCTGTTGCCGGGTCCTTTTATCCTGCAGACAAAGAAGAGTTGTTTAAACTTATAAGCGAATATTTTGATAAGGCTCCATCAGTATTAAATCATAAGCCTCTGGCAATAATTGTTCCCCACGCAGGCATCATCTATTCCGGAATGGTAGCAGCCGCGGGTTACAAGCAAATTTCAAGGGATGCTGTGTTCAAACATGTTTTTATAATTGGCTCAAGCCACACAACATATTTCGAAGGTGTATCAGCATATTCCATTGGTGATTTTATAACACCTGCCGGAACAGTTACCGTTGATACCTTAACAAGATGGCTGGTTAAAAAGTACAGTATTATTTCCAATGATATAAGACCCCACGACGGTGAGCACAGCATTGAAGTACAGTTGCCTTTCCTCCAGTATTGGTTACGAAAGCCATTTTGCATTGTGCCTTTGATTGTTGGGGGTGAATCGGCCGAAACATGCAGAAGGCTTGCTTCTGTCCTGGGACCTTTCCTAAATAATGATAATTTGTTTATTATTAGTACCGATTTCTCGCACTATCCAAACTATTCTGACTCAAACGTTTCTGACAGTATAATGGCTGCTGCCATTCTCAAAAACTCTCCTGAAGCATTTATCAAAGTAAAAAATACAGATGAATCACAACATATTCCCAACCTGGTAACCGCTATGTGCGGCTGGACTTCTGTACTTACACTGCTTGATATGACCTTTGAAAATCCGGATTATTCTTTCCAAAAAATTCTTCATAAAAATTCCGGGGATATTGAAAATGGTCAGAAAGACAGGGTTGTAGGATATTATGCTATTGCCCTTGTAAAAAAAACAAATGATGATACATCACAGTTAAACCTCACTGTCAATGATAAAAATACCTTACTTAAAATAGCAAGGGAAACTGTAATCGAATATTTAAAAAACAATAAAGTGATGTTGATTGACAAAAAGCTTGTGCCTCGCAGCATAACCCTAAATTCAGGTGCGTTTGTGACTTTAACCGAATCTGGGGTGTTACGTGGTTGTATAGGTAATTTTAATGCCGACAAGCCTTTATGCGATATGGTTCAATCAATGGCAATTGCAGCTTCTACTGAAGATCCTCGTTTCCCACCTTTAAAACTTTCTGAAATAAACCGCATTAAAATTGAAATATCTGTACTTTCACCCATGAAAAAAATAAATTCAATAGATGAAATAGAACTTGGAAAACATGGAATATATATAAGAAAGGGATCGCACAGTGGCACTTTCCTCCCGCAGGTTGCAGTTGAACAAAATTGGACCAAAGAAGAGTATCTGGGTCATTGTGCTCAGGATAAAGCTCTTATAGGCTGGGACGGCTGGAAGTATGCAGATATATATATATATGAAGCACAGGTATTTGACGAAAAATAATCTGAATTATTTATTTTAAAAAATATAAATGTAATTATGCATTATTACGAAATCTACCAGTTATTGAAAAATTTAGTAAATTATACTACTGATAAAATTACAATTGACAAACATACAGATCTTTTTAACCTGGATTTTTTATCCGAAAATTACAGAATATTACCTGGAGAAGAAAATTATATATGCAATCAACATCCAGGTAAAATATTTCAGGGAGATCAGAGTATATGTAACCCTGCCATTATAGATGAAATATTAGACACACAGGATTCGAAAGTAATTGAAAACTGTATCTTTAAATATCATGTTTTTAAACCATCCTATGATGAAAAATCAAAACATGTTATATTACTTTTTCACGGATTCAACGAAAAATATTGGGATAAGTATCTTCCCTGGGCTAAGGTTTTATCAGAAAAAACAGGTGCGGCAATAATTTTATTTCCTGTTTCCTTTCATATGAACCGTGCTCCACATATTTGGAGTGACAAAAGATTAATGTTTCAGATAAGTGAACTCCGCAAGAAAAATTTCCCCGATGTCATTAATTCAACCTTATCCAATGTAGCAATCAGTGCGCGTATACAATGCAAACCGCAGCGATTTTTCTGGTCAGGGCTACAAACTTATTACGATGTTATTCAACTTGTTAACCAGATAAAAGAAGACAGGCACCCTATAATAACTCCTGATGCAACAGTTGATATTTTTGCTTATTCCATAGGGAGCTTACTTGGGGAAATATTAATGATGACTAATACACAAAATATTTTTGACAAGTCTAAACTATTTATGTTCTGTGGTGGACCAGTATTCAACAGGATGACTCCTGTTTCAAGATTTATAATAGATAGCGAAGCAAATGTTGCGTTATACTCGTATGCTGTTGAACATCTCGAAAGTCATATTAAAAATGATGCCAGATTCGGACATTATTTTGGGAAGGACCATAAAGAAGGAATGGTACTTCTTAGCATGTTGACTTATAAATTGATGAAACCATTCCGCGAAGAACTTTTGGCTTCAATAAGCCAAAGAATAATGTCCTTAGCCCTGGAAAAGGATGAAGTGGTATCCCCATATGAAGTTATTAATACATTAAATGGTTCGTCACGAAATATTCCAATAATTACCCAGACAATGGATTTCCCATACGATTACAGGCATGAGGACCCATTCCCCCTGAATGTAAATATAAAAGAAGAAGTTGAAATAAGTTTCGAAAAAGTATTTAATATGGCTGCAGATTTTTTTGGATAGCAGGTTAAGATTAAAGTATTGTATATTTACATGAAATTTTAATAATAAATTAATATTCCTTGTAAAGATTTAGGTTTTGTTTTTTAAATTTGTAAAATATTATAAAAGGATTTTTATTAAAAACACGTTAATATAATAATTTATAATCCTGATCCGAACTAAAATATTCAATTAAATGTTATTATGCAATAAGGATTTTGGATTAATATAAGTTTCATAGTTATTCGATATTACCGAAATTACTAAACTCATTTTATGAATAACTTCAAGTTATACAGTAAGTATTTCAGATTCCAGGTTAGGATAATTAGTTTACTCTTAAACTTTTTTGTATGTATACAGCTTGTTTGTGCTCAACAAGGTAATATTGTAGTTACAGACAATACCCAGGAAGACTTTCTTAATGCATACAAAATGATTATGTCACTATCTGATAAGGATTTCAGAAGCACAAGCCTAACGATGGATACTTTATTATTTCCGAAATACGGAGAATATTCTGTTTATTGGATTACCAAAGGTGTTGATAAAGGAAACTTTTTAGTTCCTGATACAATATCTTCTAATTATCCGGCAGTAACTTCTAAGCTTTATTTTAATTATAACTGGCAATCATCAGAACAATTATCACTTCAGATAAAAAATCAGCCAAAGACCATAGCTGTTTTTAACAGTAAATTACTTAATGAAGGGTATTCTGTTTCTTGGGAAACCAGGTATTTCAATTCACTCTTTCGGGATTACCTTTATGGTAACATGGTATATAATGTTAACGAAGATGATTTAACAAATGCTCCCATATCTGATTTGACATCTTTGCTGATTATACCTGCCATTACTGAATATAATAAAGTTGATTACAGTCATTATATTGATAGTATTTTTAAAATAAGCCCTAACCTTAAAACTCAGATTAATAATTTTCTTGCCAGGGGTGGAACAATTTATACTGAGGGAAATGGCGCTTATTTTATTCAAAAGCTTGGACTACCAGTAAGTATTGATTTTACAAATACCTTAGCTCCAACAGATAATTATATTCCAATTTTATCCATATCTCCATTTAACCCGGTTGCTTTTTGTCATACTGCCATGAACGATCAGATATATGCCGGAAATATTCCGATGGTGGATGCTGTAAAGGCTGAGATTATAGCCACACTTTCAGATAACAGACCGGCTATTTATTCATTAACAGGTAATAATGCCGGTGGAGGCCGGGTAATTTGTAACCTTGGAATACCAACATACGGAGGTATTGAATCAAAAGCAACCGGTAGCCGTCAGTTACAGTGGGCTCTGAATGCTATTTTTTATGCTTTTTCTCATAAGGTTGACCTCACACGTAGCGTTTATAATGTGCTGCCCCCGAATATGACAGGAGAAGAAAATGAAATTTCTTTTGACCGTACTGATACGTTTGAAGTACGGGTAAAGATTCGTAATCTTACCTCTGATCCAATTAGAAACCTGAGCTTTCAGGAAAACCTGAGAAACTGCTTTTCTTTTGTAAAAGTAACTTCAAACCCTGGCACCAGTAAATACGACAATGGGGTTATTACTTTTAGCGGAATCAGCATTCCTGCATCCACAGAATTATCTGTCGTATACCGGATAGCCTCTCCAAATGCCTCGGACCCTGCACTTGATATGGCAGATTCTCTTATTGATTATAAAACATTCAGGTCAGCCTCCATCAATACCACCACTTACTCCGATCAGGATGGTATACATGTTTTCAATAAAATCCATAATTACACCTGGTATGCTCCTGCACTAAATCAGTTAAATCCCGAGTATCTCATATCTACCTTCTCCCTTAAAGACACAACAAGACGGCAATAGGTGATCTGGTCTGATGAAATTTTATAATTTTGTTAAAACTTTAATTAAATTTCTATGCCATACCTTGAATTTACACTTCGATTATTACTCGCTTTAGTTCTCGGAGCATTGATTGGATTTGAAAGGCAATGGCGTCAGAAAACTGCAGGGCTTAAAACAAATACTCTTGTATCTTTAGGTTCTGCGGCATATATTTTACTTTCTGTTTTAATTGTTCCTAACAATGCTGATCCTACCAGAATTGCAGGACAAATTGTAAGCGGAATAGGTTTTTTGGGAGCTGGAGTAATAATGAGACATGGGTTTACGGTAATGGGGTTAAATACTGCCGCAACTATATGGTGTTCTGCCGCCGTTGGCTCCCTGGCAGGTATGGGCCTTTATATACAGTCTACAATTACAGCTGTTGTAATAGTAGGTTCACATTTGATATTACGACCTTTAGAACTTAAAATAAGTAAGTCATCTATGCGAAAAAATGAGGAGCCCACACTCAGGTACGAGTTAATATTAAAGGTAAAGAAGGATGTGGAAAATCATTTAAGGGTACTACTTATTCAGGAGATTGAATCAGATGAAAATTTAATTATGCGTTCTCTTAAAAGTTCAGATCAGGAAGATTCAGGTTTTAAAATAATAACAGCTGAAATTTTGTCATTCGAAAAAATCGATCACACTCTTGAAAAAATAGTAAGCCGGTTAACTATTGAGAAAGGTGTTCCTGAAGTAAGCTGGGCACAAACTACATTAAATTAATTATCAATAATTTAACAGATTGTCCAATCGTATTCACTTATTAAATAACTATCTATTGGATTAAATAAATAACATATACTTGTATACATATCTATATATTTTAAATTAACCTTTCTGAAAATTCTGTAAAATTTCTTATATATATTACGTATAATATTAATTTAAGTTTATTGTAATATTAATTTAATTGTAAAAAAATACCTGATATCATAATTTAAATTAATCTATTTTAAAATATTTTCATTACAATTCAGGAATTTTCCTGAATTGTTTTTTTACACTTCTTATTTTTTTAAGTTCCAGTCTTTTTTCTTTTGCAGCTTTGGATAATTTTGTAGGTTTCCTTGCTTTCTTTGGTTGTAAAGCTTTATTAATCAGCAAATAAAACTTCCCGATTACATGCTCCTTATTTCTGAATTGAGACCTTTCATTTTGAGATACTAAGACAATCTCTCCATTTTCTGTTATTTTAGATTTAAGCTTTTCTTTAATAAGTGCTTTTTCTTCTTCATTTAGAATAACAGAACTGTCAACATTAAAACGTAATTCAACCTTTGAATTAACCTTGTTAACATTTTGACCTCCAGGGCCACTGCTTCTTGAAACTGAAAAATTAAATTCCGTTGAAAAATCTCTGTCAAGTAATATTTCAGTTGGCATTTATAGTATAAATAACATTATTAATTCAACTGGATTCCCAATATGTATTTTGAAAAATAACTTTTATTTAATATATTTAATTATCTTATTGTATATTGAAATTATTCATATTAAAGCATATAAATATACTAAAATATTATATTATTTTTAACCCCTGTTATGGTAAAAATATTAATTGTTGAGGACACGGATGAAAATTTCTTTTTACTTGAAGAAATTTTAGATGAATATAATGTACGTATAGTCCGGGCCTCAAATGGCAAAGAGTTTTATTCAATTATTTCTAATAATAAAGCATTTGACTTGATATTAATGGATTTAATGCTTCCTGATACTGATGGTATAATATTGACTAAATATTTAATCAACAATAACATTAAAATACCAATTGTTTTTATTAGTGCCTACTCTGAACGTTGCGATGAAATTTACGAACTGGGAGTAGAATACTTTATTAATAAACCGGTGGTTATTCAATTGTTCATCAGTATCCTGAAAAAATTCATCCCCCTGGATGAAAAAAAGAATGCTTAAAATTTTGTCGGCATAAATTTTACGCATGCAGGGGTGTTTACTACCACTGATGATACTTGTGTCAACTTACCCGAATTTTGATCAATTCTGTAGGATATGAGATTTGCCGAATCCATATTCCCGACCACAAGAAATTTACCTGAAGGATCTATTTCAAAGCCACGAGGAACCTTACCACCGGAAGATATTTGTTCTACCATGGAAAGCTTACCTGAAACTTCATCAATTGAAAATACAGAAATGGTATTTTCAGGATCACGTTCAGCAGCATAAAGAAATTTTCCTGAGGGAGTTATATGAATGTCTGAAGCTAGTGCACCTGAGTTAATATCTTTTTTTAATGAATTCGATTGTATAAATTTTAATTTGCCAGATACTGTATCTATAACATAACCTTCTATGAGTACCTGCAAGTTCAGTAACAACGTACATCCATTTTTTATTTGGATGAAAAGCCAGATGTCTTGGTCCCGAACCCTTATTAAAAGGTGTCTGGGAAACAGATATTAATTGGCCGTTTTTATTATCCAATTTATAGCCATAAACAGTATCAAGCCCCAGATCTGCTGAATAAACCAAATTACCTGACCTGGCCGGAAGAATTGAGTGTGCATGGGGACCTGATTGACGCTGGGGTAAATAACCAACGCCTATATGCGCTTTTAAAGATACAACATTACCGAGCGATCCATCACTACGAATAGGAACTGAAACTACTGTTCCACTATTATAATGTGCTGTCAACAAATACTTGCCTGTATTGTCGATGCTTAAATAACATGGGCCTTTCCCCATTGTTGGTATAGTGTTTATTTTTTCAATGGTAGTAGAATCTTTTATCCTGTAAGAAGTTAATGAACCTTCATCTACTTCACTTACAGAAAACAACCATTTTCTATTGGGATGTACTGCCAGATATGATGGGTTATTGTCACAATGTAATGAACCCAACAATTTTAGTGCTCCCGTTGAACTATTCATTGTAAAAATGTATATGCCTTCTCCTTTAGGTGTATAAGAACCAACATACAGCAAAATATTTTTTGCCGGGATAGTTTTTAAAAGTTTTGCATTGTTGTAGTGTGTCACTGTTTTATTATCAGTCATTCCCATATTAATTAGTAAGATGCCAATTAATATTAACAGAATATGTATTCTTTTTTGGTTTAAATAATGTATAATCATATAATTGATTTTTAATAGGTTTAGTCAATTTATTAATTATTGTAAAACTAAATACTGGCAAGTTAATTAATTAATCCCTGCTGTCCATTTAATTGCTCCTACAAGATGTTGTCTGAACAGGGGGTCCGAATATTTTTCTTTTGAATGACCGAAAGCAGTTTGAAAAACCCTTCCTTTTCCAACATTCTTGCACCAGACTATGGGATGATCACCCATTCGCAAATGAGCCCCCTTAAACCAGCGGTCATCATCCACATTATAGGAATTTTCATCCACTCTGGCCAGAACATGAACTTCTTTTCGGGGATCAACAGTAAAACTATACCATTCATCTTCTGTTTCCCATACAGAATCCCTGAAGCAAGCTGTGGCAGGGTTGGTGCGGTCTTCAAATATTACTTTCGCTTTTTGTGCCGGAGGATGCGCGACAAAAGTAGTACCCAAAGCCTGGTGATACCATTTCCATTCCGGTTCAGCCCAGGCACCCGTATGTATTGTTAATAACCCCTTACCGGATTCTACAAAATTCTCAATTGCTTTTTGTTCATCGGTATTTAACACATGTAAGCCTGCACACAGGAATATAATTAAATTATATTGTTTCAGATTATTTGGAGTGAACATGGTTGAATCCTCTGTGGCTGTAATTTGCCACCCATTATCAGCCGCCAGTTCTTTCAAAGTAGCAATTCCGGTAGGAATTGATTCATGCCTGTATCCTATAGTTTTCGAAAATACTACAATTTTTAAGGCTTTGTTATTAGCGGTAACAGATTGACCGTTTACAACTAAATCAATCATCAGAAATAAAACGATTAAGTACTTCATGTGCTCTCTTAAATATTAAGTTTTATTATATTTTTACTTTAAATATTCATCAGCATTTTCTTTATTGACAAGTTTTACGGGAACACGGATATCTTTGTCAACCTGCTTGCCCGAAATAAAATCATAAGCTTTTTCAACCGCGATCCGACCTATTTCCAATGGTTCCTGTGCACATGATGATAACATTTTCCCGTCTTTTATTGCCTGGGCGCCTTCTTTTGATCCGGCTACACCTAATATTGTTATTTTGCCTGAACGGCCTGCTTTTGCTATTCCTTCACCGGCAGCCAGTGCACTTACGTCGTTTATAGCAAATATTGCATCCATATCAGGGGTGTTCGCTAAAAATTCTTTTATTACCCCGTTTACACCATCCTTGTTGGCGTGGCCATCCTGTGTGCCTATTATTTTCATATCAGGGTATTTTACCATTTCATCGGTGAATCCTTTAACACGATCAACACAACTTTTGGATAATGAGAAGCTTAAAATTCCAACTTTTGCTTTAGGGTTTACCTTACCAAGTGCGTCACATGATATTTTTCCTGCCCCGATATTATCAGAAAGTACTTTACATAAATACATGGAATCCGGCACATTAAAATCTGTATCCACAATAATTACCGGTATCCCTTTTTTCTTTGCAGCAGCAAGGACCCTGTCAATACAACCATCATGAGTAGCCGGAAGAATAAAGATTGCAGTTATATTATTATCAAGAATTTTAAGAATATCTTCTTCCTGTTTTTTAGTATCATGGTTTCCATCCAGAAAAATAAGGCTATCTCCATGGTTAAAAACAGATTTTTTAATTCCTTCGTTCAGACTCACAAAGAAAGGGTCGTGCATGGTCATAAATGAGGAAATAAATATTTTTTTGGCTTTTACCCCGGATGTATGATTACAACTAATAAAGAGGGAGATTATTAGTGCCGAAATAAGAAGATTAAAACGAAATGGTTTTTTCATAAAATTTTGTATTAGTAATAGTTAGTAAATAGTAAACTTTTCTTTTAAGTGTAAAAATATGCCCTGGCTTGCTAAATATTATTGACGGGCCATATTATACAAAAAGTCCAAATATCCGTAATTAACCCCTGAATTGAACTTTACTGTTAATAAATATCTCCCTTCAGCTGGAAAAGTTATTGAACCTACCTCAGACTGAGTCCACCAATGGGAATTTCCTGTAATTTCCGGAAAATTTATTATACAGGAAAATTTATTGTTAACCCATAATTCTGCAGGCTTGTTATCAGTACTGCTATATTCTGCATAAATGATGTATTTACCTTTTTGGTGTACGTAAATTGTATAGTTTGCCCATTCACCTTCTTCCTGCCAACCAATGTATAACTGGTTTGCTTTGGGATACACCTTATTTGCAGAAGTAAAATCGAGTGAGTCTTTGGTATAAGTTATATCAACTCCTTCATTCATTCTGAAAAATCCTAAATATGGAGATATTCCAGGCCGTAATCCTTCTTGCCTGTTAAGAATATAACCTTCATTTTCAGGTGTTCTGTCATGGTATGCTACACCTTCTCCGCCATGGTCATAATAAGCAAGCTCAACCCTGCCAGGTAAGTTTTGGGCTCCGTAAGGATTTAGTTTATTACCTTGATAAACAGAATCCTTGTATGGTGCTCCTTTGTAATTACCTGGAAACTTACCCTGCACTTCTCTTACAAAATCTAAAAATGCTAAATTAGGGCCCGAATTGTAATGTAATGTAATTAATTGCAAACCGGAAACAGGAAATTCAATTTCACCAATTACTGCCTGATCCCATTGATGGTAATATCCTGTGTTCTTGGGTAAATATAACCGAGTAGCAAATTTATTATTCAACCATAGTTCTGCTTTACTGTCATAATTTGCATATATAGTAATTATTTTATAAAGTCCGGGAGCCTTAACATCAATAGTATAATTGGTCCATTCTCCGGTTGATTCCCATCCTAAATACAGCTGGTTTACCATTGGTGCTACCACATTGGGTTTTTTAAAATCCGCCCAGTCCTTTGTGTAGGATATATCAACGCCTTCATTTTCCCTAAAAAAGGCTATATGATAAGGTATGCCGGGACGCCAGTGACATCCGTAGTCAAAACACTTATGATTAAGTATGGCCCCATCATTGGTTGGTGTACTGTCATGGTAGGCAACACCCTCTCCTCCAAAGTCATAATAAGCTAATTCAATTCTTCCGGGTATAGTCTGTGGTCCTTTAAAGCCCATGGTATCATCAACATATGGTTTACCTTTATATCCGGAAGGTATTTGAGCAGTAATTTTTAAATTAGCACTTACTAAAATAAAAATTTGAAGTGTCAGAACTGGCAATAATTTAATATAGTTCATCATTTGTATCACCAGTTAAGAGTTTTACTTAAATATGGCTCAAGTTCTTTAACTACAGCACGGTGTGCAGTACCACCGGGATGCCAGTCACCAGGAACTCCTTCATAGTGGGAGATCTGAATAACCTGTATCTTCTGATCTCCAACTCTCCTGACCAGTTCATCAAGGTATGCTTTTTGAACGGTACGATATGGTATCCTGCCTGGTTCATCCTTCAAACTTGGTGATGTGATTAAAAAAATCCAGGCATCAGGAGCGTCACGTCTTATTTTACTTATAAATTCACCAAAGGCAGTCAGGTATTCAGTCTGATCAGGAATACCGGTATCAAAATCATTGTTGCCCAAACAAATGCCAATAGCATCAGGTATATAAGACTCTGGATTCCATCTTGTGGAATTGTCATCGGGTAAGGCATAATCATAATATTGAGGTGCACAACGCATTGTATTGTTGCCTTGCCAATCCCTTATAAGCCCTCTCCCGGCATAAGCAAGAATGTGACATTGGGCATGATAAACGTCTGCTAGTAAACGGGCATAACTTAACCTTGCATTTTCACGAATTGCTTTGGAAGGATCTATTGGACCTCCATCTTCGACCGTAGCAGCCTGGCCCGCGGTAAAAGAATCGCCGATGAACAAAAGTTTGCGTGAAGGTAATTGTGAAGGGCTTAGGAAGTCCCCGGTTACGGTAAATGATATAACATCCAGTATGCCCACATAACTTTCAACTCTCTTATACACTGCCAGGGAATGGTTTGCTGATTCTAAACCTTTGACAAGGATAACATCGTTTTCACCTTTAGGTACTTTTAGAAAAACAGGAGTACCTCCATCAACGATTACATCTAAGTACAGTTCGTCACTCGTAGTATTGGAATGCATACTTAATCCCGTTCCATTAAAATTAACCCTGAAAATAATCCCCGGATAACCAAGACGCACAATCCCCTCAGCAGTAACAAATGTTCTGCCTTCGTAGGATATAGCCTGAGAATTACCGGAAACAGTCCATACCGGGGAACGTGCCACATATCCTGTTGCTCCCCAAAAAGTCAGGGTTGTACCTGAGGAGGGTTTGTGTATAGTAACTTTAACAACTTTTTTATTATCAGATGGTTTAATATTTATTCCCATTAAATAATGGTTGTCTTTTTCCATTTCGGAATTATTATTACCCCATTTAGCAAGGTTTGATACCAAACAATATTTGTATTCATTTTCTGATATTTTAGCTGCCCAGTCTTCTATAGAATATGTTTTGTCTTCACTTGTATTATCAGAATAAAGGATTGTAACAGAAATATATGATGTGCCAAAAGCACTCATAAAAAAAAGCGAAAGATTTGAATATGAATTTTCCGGAACGCTAAAAGAATAAACATCATCTGTCTTTTTATCGGTAAATCTTATTTGATTACCAGCAGCATCTGAGTTTACAAAATTTAAAACAACAAAAGGATGAAGCTCATTGGAAGGAAATGATCCATTATCAGGTAAGGCAAGCTTATCTTTACTGCCCATCGTATCTGCTGCAGATCTTGTTGCAAGCCCACTCCATGCACCATCTACGCCTTTGTTCCAGGGGATTAACTTACCATTAGTAAAAGTTGTAACGACACGATAGTTCAAGATATCTTTGGTATTGAACTGAATTGTTCTTATTCTGTCGCTGTAATCGCCATTATTTGCTAAACCTGCAAAATGAAATGAACTCAAAAACAATATGAAAAATATACACAGCAATTTCAATGAAACAGATTTCATTGTCTCAAGCTTTAGTTAATTAGTAAGTTTATGGTTGAAAGATATTATAATTTTAACAATTTAAAAGCATGTGTCCACTGATTATTTAAAAATCCAGGAATACACCAGAGCATACATAAAGGTTCTATTGCCCTGGCAGATTCAACTTTTCCAAAATCAGCAACTTCCCAGCCAAATTTATTTAATATTTCAGTTACATCTTTTTTTGCATCTGCATTATTTCCGCATATAAACATGGTAGGCTTACTTTCAAATGCCGGATTAACCATAAAGGCACTCCCTACACTGTTAAATGCTTTAACAAAATTTGCCTGTGGTGCAGTCTCCTGTAATTCTTCCAAAAGAGATTTCTCAAGTGTTGTAAAATATTTTATAACTCCATTTTCAGGTGCTCTCTCTGCAATTGGATTTGTGGTATCTATTACAGTTTTATGGGCTAAGCTATCTTTACCAATCTGTTCAACTATTTGTTTTGCAATAGAACCTTTAACTGCCAAAACAATAATATCTCCAAATGCAGCAGTTTCAATTACAGTTCCAATTTGTGCCTTTCCGCCGTTAGCATTAAACCATTCGGCAAGTTTTTGTTTATCCCTGGTACCAAGCATCACCTGGTATCCGTGTTTTATAAATCCTGTACCCAATGCCTGTGCAACATTACCTGATCCTATTATTCCAATTTTTTTCATGTTATATTTCTTTTATATTAATAATAATTTATAAACAAAAAATTATGACTTTGAGTCAAAAAGCCAAGAGACAAAAAACACTAAATTATTAACAAATTTCCCAATTAAAAAATGAAAAACGCACCTACAGAAGGAATAATAGTACCTGCAGTATTATTTATAAGTAACAAATTGTAATGAGTTGCATCTTTAATGGGGTCTGTCTCGTTAATTACTAGAAGGGGTGGCTGTTGAGCCTGAAAATCATATACATTTTGTATATCCAGGTAAAGATTCAGAGTCCATTTTTTAAAGAAATATTCCTTATCAATCCTGATGTCCAGTTCCTGAAAACCCTGTAATCTGTCCTGGTTGAATTTACTGTAGTCAAGGTACCCTCTTCCCTGTGCATTCCAATTCGTTATAATTGACGAATATGGAATATTATAAGGAGTGTATGGTGCCCCTCCTACATACCTCCATTTAAAACCTGCCCTCCAGTTTCGCGGCAAACTCCTTGTATCGGTAATATTAAAAATAATTTTGTTATCCCAGGCTGTAGGGATATATGTCCCATGAAGATTTTGAAATTCACTTCTCACTAATGTTAAAGCTAACAGCAAGCTATTATTCTTCAGGCCTTTATCCTGATAAAATAACTCGGCCCCATAAGCTCTGCCAATGCCTGTGGAACGTATCTCCTCATCTCCAAAGACTACATAATCAGCTCCTTCACTGGCTATAGATTCTGAGTCAGCTACGGAAAATGGATAATGAGTATAGTATTTGTAGAAACCTTCCAGGGAAAGTTTGCTATGTTCATTTGGATGATATTCAATTCCCCCCACATAATGATCGGACTGAATATATAACATTCCATTCTGTTTATTTATAAGCACTCCCTGCTGGTTCTTAAACCCCAGAGAAGTGGAAGGCGGAAGCTCGAAATACCTTCCGATATTACCATTTAAAAATAACCTGTCGGTTAATGACCAGGAAAGTGAAAGGTGTGGTGAAAACTGATTTAGTGGATTGGTCATTGTACTTGAATAATTATTGGCATCAACACGAATACCGGCAGATATTCCCAGTTTATTATCAATAATATGGTCACTACCCTGTATAAATAAACCATATTTAAGAAAAGTAAGATCAGAAACAAAACCATATGAAGACAGGGTAGCAGCAGTTGAATTATGAAACTGGGCTACATCAAAATTTAATCCCATATTTAGCTTTAACCCGTTTTCAAAATCAAAATTATTTTCAAACCGAAAACGGTTATCTGCTTCATAGGACTTATAATCCAGTATTTTAGCCGAGTCTACATTATTATCCAGGTACTTGTAATTGTAATTGTAAAGATAATTTCGGCTTAAAGCAATTATTTGATTACTGTTTTGTTCAAAATGTTTATAAACAGCCCCTACTGTATAACTCAACTCCTCAATTACAGGCAGATAACCAAGAATATATCTCTCATCTTCAGTGGAGTTGGCACTTAGGTTCAGCGTAGATATATCATATGCCCCTAATCCTATTATAGAAATAATATTTTTATCGTTTAATTTTATTTTTATTTTGGTTTGTGCATCATTATATGTAGGTAAAAAAGGAAGCTGAAGTGCCGCAAATTCAAGTTGCAGATATGATCTTCTTGCTGAGAACAGAAAAGTGGAATTTTTTGAAATTGGTCCGTCAAGTGAAACACCAATATCTGTGGCACCTATATCTCCTTTAAATTTTATCCTTTCTTTATTTCCGTCAGTTTGCTTAAATTCAATTACCGAACTGAGTGCATCTTCACGGTCTGAAGGAAATGCACCTGAATAAAAATTGACATCCTGAATAAAATCAAGATTAATAATCCCAACCGGACCACCTGAAGCCCCCTGTGTAGAAAAGTGATTTATTACCGGTATTTCTATGCCATCCAAATAAAACCTGTTTTCACTGGTACCTCCTCCCCTGACAATAATATCATTTCTATATGCCGGAGTAGAAGAAACTCCGGGTAATGTTTGCATTACTTTTGATATATCCCTGTTTGATCCGGGACTTTTCTCAATTTCAGCACTGCTAAGTGATTGCAAAGAAACAGGAATATCATCTTTATGCATTATCGCAGATCCTTTTACAACTACTTCTCCTACCTGTGTTACATCTTCCTCAATTTCAATTTCAGTTTCAGTTGGTCTTACATTGGTTACAAATAAGTTGTCAGTTATAAAGGCCTTGTATCCCACCGATGTAACTTTTAAACGGACATAACCCGGACTGAGTCCTTTAATTAAAAAGTTACCTGTACTATCACTTATAACTCCAATGTTAGTGCCTATGACATTAATTGTTACATAAGGTACCGGCTCATTATTTTTTATGCTTATAATCTTCCCTTTAATACTTCCGTTACCCTGTTGGGAATAAATATTAATATTATAAATTATTATACATGAAATAATTAAAAAATTCAATCTGCCAAAATTATTAATCATAAATTTTTGTCTAAGTTGTATAAATAAATGTGAAACAAATTTAATTTATAAAAGTTTAGTCATTTTAAATTTTTAAATGGAATCACAATAATTATATTAATGAAAAGTAAACAGTAATTTAATTATTAAATTTACCTTAAAAGGTAAATCAGGAATGAATAATAAACAATCAATACAAAGCAAAAGCATTTTCAGGAAGGATAATTTATGTGCATGGTGTATAATACCATATGATAAACTAAACCGCAACGCAACAGAAAGAGCTCAGATGTTAAATGAATTGGGTATTACAAAGTTAGCTTATGACTGGCGTACCTGGCATCTGCCTTACCTGACAGATGAAATAAGAACTATGCGTATTCATAATATAGATATTTGCAGCGTTTGGTTCTGGAATGAAGGAAATGACGTATCATTACTGGATCAAAATAATATCACAATTTTGGAAACTATTAAAAATGAAGGGTTAAAAACTAATCTATGGGTTTCTTTCCCTGAACATTTTTTTCAGGAATTATCTGATGATGAAAAATTGACTAAAGCAGTGAAGGCTATTTCCCGGATTCATGAAAGTGCCGCTGCCATTGGCTGTAGTATTTCATTGTACAATCATGGAGGATGGTACGGAGATTTAGAAAACCAGATAAAGATTATTAAGACTTCCGGCTTCGAAGATATTGGCATAGCATATAATTTTTTCAGAGGAGTGCATGACCCACAGAAATTTAAATTATTATTAAAAAATATGTTGCCTTATCTTAAAATCATAAACCTGAATGGGTTAATAGGTGATGGTCCAGAGACATGGAACGACGATGAGGCTTTGGGACCTCCTTATATTGTTACGATTGGAGATGGGGACAGGGAACAGGAAATGATGAAAATAATACAGGAATCTGAATACAACGGTTTAATAGGGATTTTAGGCCATACTGCCGGTGAAGATGTTAAAGTTGTGTTGAAGCGAAATCTTGATGGACTTGAAAAAGTCGTAAACTCTCTATTAAGTTAATATTAACTATATCATTAAGTGAACAATATTTATCATGACAACGATACCACTAATCTTTGCTATTTTTTTCATTCTTATTTCGCGTTTTCTAGACCCTTTAATCCGTTACGGTAGTGAAGCAAAAAGCATAAAAAGAACTGAAAATGATAAAAATTCTACAACCCTGTTAGGTATTCTAAACATTATCAATTTATTATTACTTTTATCCACATTCCTTTTTAATCATTTTACGGTCTTTATTTTATTTAGCCATTTATACATTCCTCTTCTGGGGATACTTATAATGATCGCAGGATTCCTAGTCAGAGTTATAGCAATTAAAACATTAAAAGAATATTACACAAGAACTTTAAAGATTCAGTCCGGACAGGAAGTAGTGGATACAGGAATATATAAGTATATCCGACATCCCGGGTACCTTGGCAGCATTTTACAATGGTTGGGAGCAGCAATAGCATCTGATAATTTAATAGTATTATTTCTTATTGCATTGACAACTTTTATAGTTTACAATTACAGAATTAAAAGTGAAGAAAATATGTTAATTGAAACATTTGGTGATACTTATAAAGAATATACAAACCGGACTAAAAAATTAATACCGGGGATATTATAACTGCAAATATTACGAATTTTCAATAGAAACGATCCCTTTGGTGAGCGAGATTGCCGCAGCCAATTCTGCCTGCGGCGATCTCGTTTGGGGGAAGCTAAAATAACTGACATCGATTGCCGCAGCCAATTCTGCCTGCGGCGATCTCGTTTGGGGGATGCTAAAATAACTGACATCGATTGCCGCAGCCAATTCTGCCTGCGGCGATCTCGTTTGGGGGAAGCTAAAATAACTGACATCGATTGCCGCAGCCTTCTGCCTGCGGCGATCTCGTTTGGGGAAGCTAAAATAACACGCATCGATTGCCGCAGCCATTCTGCCTGCGGCAATCTCGTTTGGGGGATGCTAAAATAACACGCATCGATTGCCGCAGCCTTCTGCCTGCGGCGATCTCGTTTGGGGGATGCTAAAATAGAAACGATCCCTTTGGTGAGCGAGATTGCCGCAGCCAATTCTGCCTGCGGCGATCTCGTTTGGGGGATGCTAAAATAGAAACGATCCCTTTGGTGAGCGAGATTGCCGCAGCCAATTCTGCCTGCGGCGATCTCGTTTGGGGGATGCTAAAATAGAAACGATCCCTTTGGTGAGCGAGATTGCCGCAGCCAATTCTGCCTGCGGCGATCTCGTTTGGGGGATGCTAAAATAGAAAAGCAACCTGACGGTTTTTTGGCATTCTAAGCTTCACTTTTGAAAGTAAACTTTCAACGCTTGCTTAAAATGCCAAACCCCACTAAAGTGGGGTTGCTTTTCTATTTGCGGAGAGTTAGAGATTCGAACTCTAGAAGCCCTTTTGAAGCTTACACACTTTCCAGGCGTGCGCCTTAGACCACTCGGCCAACTCTCCAGGGTGCCGCGAAATTACTAAATTATTTTATTTTACATGTCAGAGGATTGTAATTTCTCCGCAAATGGATGTGTTTAACTTTTCAATAATTTTTTCGCGTGGCAAATTTTGTCCCAGCAGAAACATCATTTTTGTTATGGCTGCCTCAGTTGTAATATCATAGCCTCCCACCACGCCGGTTTTCAACAAGGCTTCACTTGTTTTGTACCTGCCCATTTCCACGCTACCGGTATTACATTGTGTTGCATTCAACACTATAAGCCCTTTATTAATTGCTTTGGCTATTTCCTCTATCAGCCAGGGCTGATTAGGTGCATTTCCGGCCCCGAAAGTTTCGAAAATAAGCCCTTTTAAACCTGGAGTATTTAAGACAGACACAACAGTTTCTTTTGAAATACCCGGGAATATTTTAAGAATGGCTATATTATTGTCTAAATTTGTATGAACCTTGAATGGTCTGGTTAAAGGGACATAACTTATTGCACCAAAGTTAAATTTTATGTGCACTCCTACCTGTGCAAGTGGCGGGTGGTTATGGGAATGAAAAGCATTAAAAAATTCAGCACTGTTTTTAATTACCCTGTTTCCCCTGTATAACCTGTTTTCAAAATATACAGTTACTTCCGGTACCACTGGTTCATGGTTTTGCTCCGCACAAGCAATTTCAATTGCAGTTAACAGATTTTCCCTGCCGTCTGAGCGTCGTGTACCAATAGGTAACTGGGCCCCGGTAAATATAACCGGTTTATGAAGATTCTCGAGCATAAAGCTCAGCGCCGATGCTGAATAAGCCATGGTGTCCGTACCATGTAAAATAACAAACCCGTTGTATTTTTTATAATTATCTCCTATAATATTTGCCATAATAATCCATTCTGCCGGCGTTATGTCAGAAGAATCAAGTGGAACATCAAATTGAATAGTAGATATTTTACAATCAAAACGCTTAAGTTCAGGAACTTTGGCTTCTATCTGCTTGAAATTAAATGGCTCGTATGTACCTGTTTCACTATTCTGGACCATACCTATAGTTCCGCCAGTATATATTATTAGGATCGATTTCGGTTTTTCCGGTTTCATCAAATTATTATTTAAGATATTTTTTCAGAGTCGTAAACCAGGATTTATCCATTCTGCTTAAGACTAAATAAATTGTTTGCAGAGAATGTTGTTATTTTAGCAACTTCTTCTATTTCTATATCATACAATTCGGCAACTTTCTTTGCAATCAAAGGAATGTAGGAACTTTCATTCCTCCTGCCTCTGTAAGGTACAGGAGCAAGATAAGGTGCATCTGTCTCCAGAAGGATTTTGCCTAAAGGTATTTGTTTTATCACCTCTCCTATATTAGAGTTTTTAAAAGTGACTATCCCGTTTATTCCAATTAAAAACCCCAGGTCTATCACTGTTTTAGCATCATCCACTGTACCTGCAAAACTGTGAAACACACCTGTGAGTGGTTTACGTTTTATCTTTTCTGACAATACTTCAATAATTTGTTTAAAAGCCTCCCGGCAATGAATTACTACAGGTACGGATAATTCATATGCCCAATCCAGTTGCCTTGAGAAAGCTTCTTTTTGCTGGGTAATAAATGTTGTATCCCTATATAAATCAATTCCAATCTCACCAATAGCTATAAATTTGGATATGTTTATGTTTTTATATAAATCATCAAGAATATTTAAATAATCATCATTTACATAAGTAGGATGTAATCCTATCATAGGATAGCAATTCCCTGGAAACTGTCCACATAAATCCAATACTGTCCCCAGTGTGGAATTATCAAGATTTGGCAATAAAAATTTGTCTACGCCACAGGAAAAGGCCCTTCGAATAGTTTCTGAAAGATCCTCTTGAAAATCTGAAAGGTATAAATGTGTGTGCGTATCGATAAAATTCATTCGGTAACATATTATTATACAAACTTACAAAATAACATTATTTATTAAAATTATCATTTCACCGAACTCCACAAAAGTTCAGAAATACCTTCATTTGTTCCAAACCATATATTATTTTGCTTATCGGCAAGGATTGCCAATACAGTATTGGACTGTAATCCGTTATTTGTAGTATAGCTTGTCCAGTTTTTACCATCAAATTCAGAAACACCTGCAGCTGTTCCAAACCATTTATTACCGTAATGATCCACAGCGACAGAAAAGACACTGTTATTTATCAGACCGTTTGTAATGGCTGCAGGGTATGTAGTCCATGTACTACCGTCAAACTTCAATACTCCATTGGCTGTTCCATACCAAATATTACCTTGTCCATCAACAGCCGAGGCATATATAACATTTCCCTTAACATTCCCTGCATTATATTCCTGATGTATGGTGCTATCAAATTTAAATATACCTTCCCGAAAAGTTCCAATCCATAAAGCTTTATTAAATAATGATATGCATGTAATGGTATCATTGGTCAGACCCAAATTATTATATTTATACCATAAAGTATCATTCTTCTTTCGTTCTGCTATTCCGCCGGAAGTACTAAACCATTTATTTCCTGAGGTATCTATTGCAACAGCCCTTACTGTGTCTCCGGCCAGACCGTTGGCTATTGTAAAATCGGTCCAAACTAAAGTATCCTTTGCAGGTTGGAAAGCGGCATCAGTAAAATTTAACAATAAAACCCCATCCCCAAAAGTTGCTACCCAGGCATTACCTTGTTTATCAAAAGCTATTTCCGTAATGGAATAATTTGATGAAGCGCTGGAATCATTCCTGGAATATAACAACCATTTATTACCTGTAGCTGGAACCGAATCCAGAAGTACACCATTACCTGTTCCGAACCATAACCTTCCCA
Organism: uncultured Bacteroidota bacterium; assembly: GCA_963766305.1. Lineage (GTDB taxonomy): Bacteria > Bacteroidota > Bacteroidia > Bacteroidales > JAAUTT01 > JAAUTT01. The sequence goes on along the minus strand of CAVYAE010000066.1, from coordinate 99,204 downwards.
GTGAATCCAGTGTTATACTATTTACCCAAAATCTTGTGAGACCTGTAACATTAATATTATTTGCAGAATACGAATTCCATTTGAGGCCATTAGCTGAAACTGTATTATTATCTTTTTTACAGGAATAATTAGTGACAATAATAACTACAAGTGAAAAAACAACTATATATTTAATTTTCAAAAATTTCATTATATATTTTGTCTAAACCTATTTAAATTCAATCTTTTATGAAAATATCATTTTTAATCTGTAATCCTACACCTTTAATTCGTAATTAGTAATACGCACCTCTCCACATCTACTTATCTTCAATTTTTCAAATTTTCAGATTATTGCAATACTTCTGTTACCCCCAGTTTAGTGCCGACCCATTTATTTCCAAATTTATCTATTGCTATTGATAATATTAATGTCCCGGCCAGGCCATTATCTATAGTGTACGTCGTCCATTGCGACCCGTTGAAATTACTTAAGCCTGCCCCGGTTCCAAACCAGATACTTCCATTTGAATCGAAAGCTATGGATGGTACCCAGCTTCCGGCGAGACCATTTGCCACAGTATAATTTTTCCAGTGATTGAATTTATTGAGTTCAGAAACTCCACCACCAGTGCCAAACCACTTGTCTCCCCTGGTATCTATAGCTATACAACTGATCCCGTTATTTATCAGGCTGTCATTTGTCGTGTATAATGCTAAAATTGTATCGCCGGGATTTTGATATTTTGCCAATGCAACTCCATATGGGGTACCTATCCATTTTTGATTCAGGCTGTCTGCTGCAATAGCATAGGTTGGTATGGTATCTCCGTATATAGTATCTAAAAAAGATGTCCATTTGGTTCCATCAAATTTTTCCACTCCCTGATTTGTGCCAAACCACCTGACACCCTGCCTGTCGAGAGCTATGGCATAAACTAAAGTATCTCTCATGTTCCCGGAGTCATAATTTTTAAATGGAATCCAGTTTGTTCCTGATAATTCAGAAATACCATGCGCGGTTCCAAACCAGATATTTCCGCTTCCATCTATTGCAATGGCATGAACAACATTATTAACCAATCCATTATTTGTATTTGTGGTGTTATAAATTGTCCAGCTGGTTCCATTAAATTCTGTAACACCATAATTTGTTGCAAACCATTTATTATTATTACCATCAATGGAAATAGCATTGACAGTATTGCCGGACAATCCGTTACCAGTGGTATATGACGGCCATGAAGAAACCTGAGGTTTGGTGCAACAAGTTGCGACCAATGAAACGATTACAAATAAAGCTAATTTAAGGTTTGTTTGTATCATAAATAACTGTTGTGACAAAATTAGTTAAATTTTATAACTCTATCTATTTGTAATTATTGTTGATCTTGATCAATACCTGCATTATTGGTTTTATAAACATATTTCAACTTTAAGATATTAAGTGGATTCCCTGAAAACCCTTTTAATGAAACAGGACAAAACCTCAGGGCCTCATCGTAATATAAGGGCACTACAGGTGATTCCCTGACAATAATTTCGTTCATTTTTCTGTACAGGTCAATCCGGTCTTCCTGATTTTGACAAGTAGCAGCCTGTTCAAAATATTTGTCGTATAATACATTTTTAAAATGAGTGTTATTTGGTCCATTCGGACTAAAATTATGACTGTAAAATAAGGCAAGGTAGTTTTCAGCATCAGGATAATCTGCTATCCAGGATCCTCTGAAAAAAGCAATTCTTGAATTTGTAACCATTTGTCTGAATGTTGCCCCCACACTAACTTCTATTTTTAGTCTAATGCCTGCCTTCTGAAGATCGTGTTGAATAAATTCGCAAAGATCAAGATAATCGGATGTTGTATGAAGGATTATTTCTGGTAGTCCTTTCCCGTTTGGGAATCCGCATTCTGCCAATAAATGCATGGCTTTATCAGGATTATAGCTATATCCGTCAAGTTGTTCTGTGTAACCGGGCATCCCTTTGGGTATAATTCCCCACAAAGCCGGAATTCCTGTATTATTTCTCAGGTATTTTAACATTTTTACCCTGTCAAAACTAAAATTAATTGCTGTTCTTATATTTTTTATAATTAGTGGGTTAGTTTTTATTTTAGTTGTATCTAACATGAATCCCAGGTATTCAGTATTTAAAAAAGGGGATTTGATCATCTGAAACCTGTCTTCATATTTAGGGTTAAGCCTGCCATTACGGGTAATTAATTCATCTTTGTACACAGTTTGAACTCCGGATAAAAAGTCAAGGTTTCCCTTCATAAATTCAAGAAATTCGGATTGTTTGTCTTTAATGAATGTTACAGATATGGCATCCAGATAAGGTAATCTTTTACCTGTCGAGTCTTTTTCAAAATACCTGGGGTTTTTGACCAGAACTAATTTCTCACCTTCCTTCCAGACTTTAAACATAAAAGGTCCGGTACCCACAGGGTGATTTCTGAAATCATGTCCGTAATACTCAACTGCCTCATGAGGTACTATGGATGTGTAAGGAGTTGAAAGCAACTCCGGGAAAGCTGAGAATGGTGACAGTAAATTGATTATCAGCACTGAGTCATTTAATACTTCAAATCCTTTATTGTCAATATACTTATTTATATCCGCAAGAATCCATGAACCGGGAGAAGCCACATCCGGATCGGTAAGTCTCCCTAAACTGTAAGCCACGTCGCTGGCAGTTAATTTTCTTCCGGTGCCTGAAGGAAAAACCTTATTATCATGAAAAAAAACATCGTCCCTTAAAAAAAATTTATATTTTCTTCCATCTTTTGAAATTTCATAACGTTTTGCCAGGGATGGTATTAATCTTAAAGAATCGTCAATTTCGAAAAGGCGGTTATACAACTGGGAGGCCATGCGAGTATGCCTTTCATTATTTGCAAAGGCAGGATCCAGGGAATTTATACCCTGGGATTCATTATAACGGAAAACAGTACGTTTATCCTTGTGATTTATATTATTACTGCAGGATATACAAATAAAAATTATAAAAAGCTTAAACAATTTCATATATTACCTGATAATCTACACTAATATATATAATTTAAACTATACCCTTTTCATTTACATTTAATCTTTTATAATTTTGTCCCAATTAAGCAGCTCTATAATCTTAAATTAATATCAGGACATTCTCTAAAATTAAATTTTAAATATGCACAAACATTTAAAGCACCCCATATTTAAAATTATTTCTGAAATAGCTGCTGCGGAAAATCTTGAAGTATATGTCATAGGAGGATATGTCCGGGATGCGCTGCTTGACAGAGCTTCAAATGATATTGATATCACTGTGGTTGGTAATGGTATCAGGTTAGCTGAAATGGTTGCAAATAGTATAGGAGATAACACAAATGTGGCAGTATTTAAGAACTTTGGAACGGCAATGCTTAAATATATGGGCTGCGAGGTAGAATTTGTCGGAGCCAGAAAAGAATCGTACAGGATAAATTCACGTAAGCCTATTGTGGAAAATGGAACCCTTAAGGATGACCAGGACAGAAGGGATTTTACCATTAACGCACTGGCTATAAGCCTTGGAAAGGAAAATACAGGAGAACTGATTGACCCTTTTGGCGGTGTGGAAGATCTGAAAAAGAAAATAATCAGAACCCCAATGGCACCTGACATTACCTTTTCAGACGACCCTCTTCGCATGATCAGAGCCATTCGGTTTGCAACACAGTTGGGTTTTACCATTGAAAAAGAGACTATGGAATCAATTGAAAGAAATAAATCAAGGATTGATATAGTTTCCAGGGAACGAATTTCTGATGAATTACAAAAAATATTACTTTCCCAAAAACCTTCTACAGGTTTTTATTTACTGGATGAAAGCGGATTGTTAAAAATTATTTTTCCATTGTTATATAATTTAAAGGGAGTAGAAATTGTCAACGGACAATCACACAAGGATAATTTTAAACACAGTTTAAAAGTACTCGACAATATATGCGGGCTCACGGATAATGTATGGCTGCGATGGGCCGCCTTACTTCATGATATTGCAAAACCACTTACCAAAAAGTACAGTCCTCTGCAGGGCTGGTCATTTCATGGGCATGAATACCTTGGTGCAAAGATGATTCCGGAAATCTTCAAAGAATTAAAATTACCTCTCAATGAAAAAATGAAATACGTTCAAAAAATGGTGTTATTGCATTTGAGACCTATAGTACTTTCCAATGAAGAGGTAACAGATTCTGCTGTTCGCAGATTATTATTCGATGCCGGGGAAGATATAAATGATCTTATGCAACTGTGCCAGGCCGATATAACTTCGGGTAACAGAGAAACTGTTAAAAAGTATATGGCAAATTTTGAAATTGTACGTCAAAAGCTTAAAGAACTTGAAGAAAACGATAGCATAAGGAACTTTCAACCTCCAATTACCGGAGATGACATTATAAAATATTTTGATATTAAGCCCTGCAGGGAAATTGGAATTATTAAGAATGCAATAAAAGATGCTATCCTGGACGGAGAAATTTCAAATAACTTTGATGATGCTTATAAGTTTATGATCGACAAAGCAAAAACCCTGGGACTGGAAATTAGAAAGTGAACACAATAATTAAGGATTTGTTAAGAATATGACTGAAAATATTTAACAAAGTACTGAATGGAAACTATTAAATCTAACATAAATATTGATTCAAAGGAATTTATAAATAATGCTGTTGAATATAAGAAAGTTCTTAATACTTATTATCAGCATTTGAATGAAATACATTCTGCAGGAGGCATACATGCTGTCAAAAAACACAAATCGCGCAATAAACTTTTGGCCCGGGAACGTATTAATTTATTGGTGGATAATAATACCCCCTTCCTTGAACTTTCCAGTTTTGCTGCCTTTGGACAATATAGCGGACAATTTCCGGCAGCTGGAATAATTACCGGAATAGGTATTATACACGGACGTGAAACAGTAATAGTTGCAAACGATTCTACTGTAAAGGGGGGGACATACATTAAAGAAACAATAAGAAAACATATACGTGCCCAGGAAATTGCACTTGAAAACAAATTACCCTGTGTTTATCTTGTCGATTCGGGTGGCATATTTCTTCCGGAGCAGGCAAAGGTATTTCCGGACAGATTTGATTTTGGACGAATCTTCTACAACCAGGCACAGTTATCAGCGTCAGGAATACCACAAATTGCTATAGTTATGGGTTCCTGCACTGCAGGAGGAGCATATATACCTGCTATGAGCGATGAGACAATTATAGTCCGGAATCAGGGGACCATATTTTTAGGAGGTCCTCCTCTTGTTAAAGCTGCTACCGGAGAAATTGTTACAGCAGAAGATCTGGGAGGAGCTGAAATACATACTTATTATTCAGGCGTTGCTGATCATATGGCTGAAAATGATCAGCACGCCCTGGCAATTTGCAGGAATATATTTGAAACCTTACCCAGAACAGAAAAATTTAATATAGGCAGGACCGAAGATGAAAATCCCGTTTATCCCTCTGAAGAATTATACGGAATAGCTGGTTTGGATCTTCGAAGACCTGTTGATCCGCATGAAATTATAGCAAGAATTGTAGATGGAAGCAGATTTTCGGAATTTAAAAGTTTATACGGAACAACGCTGGTGACAGGATTTGCAAAAATTAAAGGTTATCCTGTTGGGATAATAGCTAATAATGGCGTTTTGTTTTCAGAATCTTCTTTAAAAGGAACTCATTTTGTTGAGCTATGCAATTTCAGGAAAATACCTATTGTTTTTTTACAAAATATAACAGGATTTATTGTAGGTAAACAATACGAAAGAAATGGTATCGCACGTGATGGTGCCAAATTTGTTCATGCGGTTGCAACAGCTACAGTCCCCAAATTAACTATTATTTGCGGAGGATCTTTTGGGGCCGGCAATTATGCAATGTCGGGAAGGTCATTTGATCCATCATTTTTGTTCATGTGGCCGAATGCAAGAATATCGGTAATGGGAGGTGAACAAGCTGCAAATGTTTTAGTTACAGTAAAAGAAGATCAGATAAAATCCGAAGGTAAAATACCTGATAATGACGAATTACAAAAATTACATAATAATATCCTTTTAAAATACAATGAAGAAAGTTCTTCTTACTACAGTTCTTCAAGAATTTGGGACGATGGAATCATAGACCCGGCCGATACCCGCAAAATACTTGCATTATGTATAGAATTGACTTTAAATCATAAGTTTGAAGCCCCTAAAACAGGAGTATACAGAATGTAAAAAAAATATTACTGATGACGAGACAAATGACGAATGACAAATGACAAATGACAAATGACAAATTAAGGATGACAAATGAAGGTAATAACAAGGAAAATAAACGATGTAGACCCTACTATCCTACTGACCCAATTTCAAATAAACAAATAAACCATCATTTACATACAAGATGAACACTTACGAAACTATTCAGGTAGATATTAAAGGGCAGGTTGCAACAATTTATTTAAACAGGCCAGAAGTCCATAATGCTTTCAACCCTCTTATGGTAAATGAATTAACATCCTTGCTTAAATTCCTTGAAAATGATTCTGATTTGCGTGTACTATTATTACGTGGCAATGGCAGGTCTTTTTGTTCAGGAGCAGACATAAACTGGATGAAGGAAGTTGCGGAATTTGATTTTGAAAAAAACTATAAGGAAAGTCTTTTAATGGCAAATTGTTTGCAATGCCTCTATCATTTTCCTTTACCCGTAATTTCTTTTGTACACGGGTCAGTCATTGGGGGTGGATGTGGGTTAACAGCTGCAGCCGACATTGCTGTAAGTATAAGTAATACTGTTTTTAGATTTTCTGAGGTAACCATAGGACTGGTACCTGCAGTGATTTCCATGTTTATAGCCCGGCGTATGGGGTTAAGCAAAACAAAAGAATTAATGCTCACCGGCCAGCAATTCAGTGGTATTGAAGCGGAACGCTGGGGACTGGTTAACTATGCTGTAGATGAAGTGCAGGCAGAAGAATTCATTGATTCCTTCATTCATAAATTGATTAAAAACAGCCCCCTATCGTTAAGGAGTATCAAAGCATTTTTAAATAAAAGCCCTTTGTTTAATACAGAAGATGAATTTTTGCGCGAATCGGCCGATTTAATATCAAAAGCAAGAATTTCAAAGGATGGTCAGGAAGGTATGAAAGCATTTATTGAAAAAAGAAAACCAGTATGGTAGTAGAATGAACTAATTGTCTATACTCTTGTTCAGTTGATAACTATGAATATATTAAATGGTTAATTTTAATAAAATATTAGTAGCAAACCGTGGAGAAATTGCACGCAGAATTATTAAAACAGCGCATAACATGGATTATACCTGTGCTGTTATTTACACAAACGAAGAAATAAATTCAGATTTTGTTAACGACGCTGATGAGGCATACTGTTTAGGTGACGGGGATATAACAGATACCTATCTTAACATTAAAAAAATTACAGATATTGCCATCAATAATGGTATAGAGGCAATACATCCGGGATATGGGTTTTTATCAGAAAATTACGAATTTGCTAGGGAATGTGAAGGAAAAAACCTGGTGTTTATAGGACCAACAAGTGATAATATAAAATTAATGAGCCAAAAAAGTGTGGCCAGAGAATTTGTAAAATCATTAGGTATTAAACTTTTGGAATCCGTAAAAGGAAATAACCCTGAAGAATTGTTATTACAAGCGCATAAACTTAAATTTCCTGTTATCGTAAAAGCTGATTCCGGCGGAGGAGGCAAAGGAATGCACATTGTTTATGACCCAAAACAACTTAAAAACACTGTTGAAACAGCCCGTCGTGAGGCTTTAGCTTATTTCGGAGATGCCAATGTTTACATTGAAGAATATTTAATATCATCACGTCATATAGAAGTTCAGGTTATTGGAGACCAATATGGGAACCTTATACATCTGTTTGACAGGGAATGTACTATTCAGCGAAGGCACCAGAAGATTATTGAAGAAGCCCCTGCTTACGGCCTTACAGAAGAAATACGTAATGGAATAGTAAACTCTTCTTTAAAAATAGCCCGGGAAATGAATTATGTAAGCGCCGGTACATTAGAATTCTTACTTGATGAGAACATGAATTTCTATTTCCTTGAAATGAATACAAGGATACAGGTTGAACACGGGGTGACTGAACAAATAACCGGAATTGATATAGTTAAGGAACAAATTCAAATAGCTCAGGGTTTACCAATTGAGATAAGGCAGGAAGATATTTCAATTCATGGATATGCTTTAGAAGCCAGGATTTACGCCGAGAACCCCTTAAATGAATTTATGCCTTCTGCGGGTACTGTAGTTACCTATTTTGAACCTGCAGATGAATCAATAAGAATTGATTCTGCCATAACTGGTCCGGCATTGATATCCTCAAAATTTGACCCTATGATTGCAAAAGTAATTGTAAATGAGGATAACAGGGAAAAATCGAGAATAAAACTTGTTAAATCTTTACAACAATATGTTATTCATGGCATAGAAACTAATATTTCATACCTTTCAGAACTTTTAAACAATAAAGAATTTGTCAATAAAAATTATTCAACTTCTTTTTGTGATGACTCAAAAAATATAATATTGTCATCATTTCAGCACAGATACAGGAATTTATCTGTAGAATTGATAATATCCGCATTTTTTATATATACCTTTCAGAACAATTCAACTGACAATTACAATAAATCAGTATGGCAAAGCCTTGGGTATTGGAGAAACATAATGCTTGCGGAACTTGAAATATTCAATGATAATTACAAGGTAGAATTTAAAAAACCTGATGACGATAATTTCGTTTTTTGGATAAATGACGGTGGCCCCTTTTATGTGACCGGAAAAAAGGATGTATCAAAAGTTAATTTTGTATATAACGGGAAGAAAAATTTAATTTATGTTTCATCAGTAGCTGAAGATTATTATATGACTCTTTCAGGTTTTACATTTACATTTAAATATTTAAACAATTACAGAAGCAATAGCTCAATTCAAAATACACTTAATTTATTTAACCAACAAAATAAGGTGTTGGCCCCATTAAATGGTAAGATTATAAAAATGAATATAAAAATAAACGAAAAAGTAAACAAAGGTGATATATTAATGGTTCTTGAATCAATGAAAATGGAAAATCATATAATTGCGTCCCGAAATGGAGAGATTACTGAAATTTTTGTCAAAAATGGTGATTTGGTAAACGGTAAGGATGTGTTGGCAGTATTGTCATAAAATTTATTAAATTATAATTTATAAATACCAACAACATAGAAATGGATATATATTTGAATGGTGATCATGAGGCGTTAAGGTTAAAAGTAAGGGAATTTGCAGAAAAAGAAGTGCGGCCATTAGCCAGGGAATTAGACGAAAAAGAGCAATTTTCTCCTGAACTAAGTCTCAGAATGGGACAATTAGGATTATTTGGCCTCACAATACCTGAAATTTATGGTGGTCAGGGTCGCGATTACATGTCATTAATAATTGCTGTAGAAGAGCTCGCACGTGTAGATAGTTCACAGGCAGCTGTTTTAGCATCACATAATTCTCTTGGAATTTGTCCTATTTATAATTACGGCACTGAGCAGCAACGTCAGAAATATTTACCAGGGCTGTGCACAGGAAAATCACTTTGGGCCTTTGGGCTTACTGAAAAAAATGCAGGATCCGATTCAAGAGGAACAGAATCTACTGCTGTGCTTGAAGGAAACTCCTGGATTATAAATGGATCAAAACTTTTTATTTCTAACGCCTCTACACCTATATCTGCCGGAGTAACCATACAAGTTATCACTGGTATTAAGAATGGCCAAAAAGAGCTCTCAACTATTATCGTGGAGAATGGCACTAAAGGATATTCTGCTGAAAAGATCAATGGAAAAATGATGTGGCGGGCCATAGATACAGCACGTTTATACTTCGATAATGTAATTGTACCTAAGAATAATTTGCTTGGTGGTTTGGGTAAAGGCTCGGAAATAATGCTGGAGACCCTTGATTCAGGAAGATTATCTATTGCCGCCATGGGCCTGGGTTTAGCCCGGGGTGCTTTTGAAATGGCCGCAGACTATTCAGGTAAAAGAGTACAATTTGGAAAACCTATAGCTAAATTTCAGGCTATCAGATTCAAATTATCAGAAATGGCTACAAAAATAGAACTGGCAAGAAATATACTTTATAAAGCCTGTTGGCTGAAGGATACCAAGCAAGCTTTCGGTAAAGAAGCTGCCATGGCAAAATTATATTGCTCGGAGATTGCAAAGGAAGTAGCTGACGAATCGTTACAAATTCATGGGGCATATGGTTTAATGAGAGAATATGATATTGAACGGTTTTACCGTGACCAAAGATTACTGCAGATTGGTGAAGGTACTTCTGAAATACTTAAAGTAGTCATAGCAAAGTATCTTGGAATCTGACAGGTATATTGCAATGGCAAATATATATTTGCAACCAGCAACCAGCAACAAACAAAAAATATTCAATGCCGGACAGAAAAAAGGATCATATTGAACTTGCACTGCAGTCGCAAACCAACAAAAATGGTTTAGATATAAGGTTCAATTATGAGCCTTTGCTTTCTGCTCATCCAAAAAACGGTTTACCTTCTTTTACCTTTCTTGGAAAAACTTTCAGGGCACCACTGTGGGTGTCCAGTATGACCGGAGGAACTCAGGAAGCAGGAAACATTAACAAAAATCTGGCAATGGCCTGCAGGGAATTTGGTTTTGGGATGGGTCTGGGATCATGCAGAATTATTTTAGATGAAAATAAATATTTTGATGATTTTAATGTAAGAGATATAATCGGTAATGAATTACCTTTATTTGCCAACCTTGGCATAAGCCAGATAGAACAACTTGTTTATGAAGGCCACACAGATAAAATAATTAAATTACAGGAGCGTTTAAGAGCGGACGGACTTATAATTCACGTCAATCCTATGCAGGAATGGTTTCAGCCTGAGGGAGATATTCTTCAATTCCCGCCTATAGACACAATTAAAAAATTACTGGACAAAATAGATATGCCTCTGATTGTTAAGGAAGTAGGACAAGGAATGGGACCTTCCAGCCTGAGATCTTTACTGGAATTACCCCTGGCAGCTATTGAATTTGCTGCCTATGGAGGAACCAACTTTTCAAAGCTTGAAATTTTACGTGATGCCAGTCAAAAAAATGAAATTTTTGAACCACTTACCAGAGTGGGATTGGATGCCGTAGAAATGCTGGAATTAGTTAATAATATTGCCTTGAATAACAAAAACATTTGTAACCAAATAATAATTAGTGGAGGTATAAACTCATTTATTGATGGTTACTATCTGATTAAAAAATCAGTTATACCGGCTGTATATGGTCAGGCATCTGCTATGCTTAAATATGCAAGGGAAGATTATTCTCAACTACAATCCTTTGTTGCACAACAATTAAAAGGCTTAGAAATGGCTTATGCATTTTTAAATATTAAAGACCGGTAATAAGAAGTTAATTAAATAAATTTATGGAAGATGACTTTATAGACGGGTTTTCTAAATTGACAAAGCAGCAAAAAATTGAAGCTCTTTCTAAAAGTACAGGGTATACAAACCTATCTGAATTGTTGGCGTCTTTCTGGCATATGTCTGATCAGCAACTTTTTGATGAATTTAGTGAAAACACTTTATCTAATTATTATCTGCCATTCAGTATTGCTCCCAATTTCCTGGTGAATAATAAAATTTATCATATACCTTTTGTCACCGAAGAAAGTTCAGTAGTAGCTGCGGCTTCAGCAGCAGCGAAGTTTTGGTTTCAGAATGGGGGATTTCATGCAGAAGTGATTTCTGCAAAAAAATCCGGACAGGTTCATTTTTTCTTTAATGGTCACAAAGAAATAATTTTTGGCCACTGGAGCGAAATTAAGCGATTTATTTACAATAATATCAAATCTATAAATTCAAATATGGAATCACGTGGAGGCGGTGTTTTGGATATCCATTTAAAAGATTGTACAAGCCTGATAAGAGATTATTATCAGATTAGCATAGTCTTTGATACCATAGATTCCATGGGAGCTAATTTTATCAATACCATACTTGAACAAACAGCTGTGACTTTAACGGATTATTGCTCCCGAAATTTACATAACCAGGCAAACTGTGAAATCTTAATGTCTATTCTTTCAAATTATTCGCCTGAGTGTAAGGTAAAATGCAGTGTTGAAGCTCCGGTTTCGGTATTTAATAATATCCCGGGTTTGGCTGAAAAATTTGTATTAGCAGTAAGTGTTGCCAAATCGGATATATACAGATGTGTAACACATAACAAAGGTATTATGAATGGTATCGATGCTGTCCTGTTGGCAACAGGAAATGATTTCAGAGCAGTTGAGGCTGATGTTCATGCATATGCATCGAGTGAGGGCAAATATACATCTTTGTCTGAAGTGTCTGTAACTGACGGCATTTTTAACCTTACTGTAGAATTACCTTTAACTGTGGGTACTGTCGGAGGAGTGACAACGCATCATCCTTTGGCTTCCGTTTCACTGGATATACTCGGGAACCCTTCTGCCAGGCAATTAATGATGATTATTGCATCTGCCGGACTTGCTTCTCATTTCTCAGCCATAAAGGCTCTTATTACAGATGGTATTCAGAAAGGACATATGAGAATGCACCTTTCAAATATTTTACAACAGCTAAATGCCTCTGAAATAGAAAAAACAGAAATTGTAAGATGGTTCAAGGACAAAACCGTTTCCTTCAATGAAGTAAGTTTATTTTTAAATAAGATACGTTCCAAAGGATAGCTGTGATAATGAAACCTTATATTTTCATAATTAATTACCCTTACCTCATTTTGTGAATGTGATTGTTTCCTCAAAGTCATATTATTCGAATGGAAAACTACTATTGACAGGTGAATATCTTGTTATATTGGGAGCAAAAGCATTGGCAATACCTGTTAAATATGGTCAATCAATGAATATCAGAGAATATTCAAATGAAAATAAATTAATATGGACCGCCAAAGAACATGGAAAAGAATGGTTTAAAGCTGTACTGTCCTGTAAGACATTAATTTTGGAAGAATCTTCAAATGAAGTAATTGGTGAACGTTTGTTTAAGTTACTCAATGAAATTAAACTGATGAACCCTGGATTTATTAATCAAAATTCAGGATATGAAATTGAGACTGATATAAACTTTGACAGAAACTGGGGGCTCGGTACAAGTTCCACTTTAATTGCAAATTGTGCTGCCTGGGCGGCCATAGATCCTTTCCTCTTAAATAATAAAATAACCAATGGATCAGGATTTGATATAGCCTGTGCTCTATCTTCTTCTCCTATAATTTACAATTTAAATAATAAAGAACCATTTATAAAACATGTTACATATTATCCTGAATATCATAATAAAATGTACTTTATATACCTTGAGAAAAAACAGGATTCAAAAGCAGGCATAGAATTTTTAAGTCAACAAGATAACTCATACTCAGCTGAGATTGAGATAATATCAATGCTTACCGGTAAATTTACAGAGGCTAAATCTATAGAAGAAATAATACCTCTAATTAAAGAACATGAAAAACTAATAAGTTCTGTTGTAAATATGACCCCTGTTCAAAATTCCTTATTCCCTGATTTCCCGGGCGCGATAAAATCCCTTGGTGCCTGGGGAGGTGATTTTATAATGGCAGTTACTGCGTTAGATAAGATTTTTGTTGATAATTACTTTAAATCTAAAGGTTTCCCGGTAGTAATCCCATTTAGGGAGATGATACTTTTAAACGAATAAACACTTAAACAAATAAACATATAAACGAATAAACACATTAATATATAAACCCTGTAAAACCTTTAAAACCTATTAACCCTATAACAAATAAATGTCTGCAGATTCACCTGATATGAAATATTCTCCCGGAAAAAATAAAGGTAAGATTGCCTGGAGATGTCCATCAAATATTGCCCTGGTAAAGTACTGGGGTAAACATGACAACCAATTACCTTCAAATCCGTCATTAAGTATCACCTTATCCAATGCTTATACTGAAACATCCATTGAATATGAATATATTGATTCTTTAACTGCCCCAAAGATTATTTTTACATCAGCAGACACCAATGAAAGTAGCTTTGAAAAAAGAGTAAAATCATATATTGAAAAATTGCTTACCGGGATACCTGAATTACAAAAAATGAGTCTTAATATTCACTCAGGCAATAATTTCCCGCATTCTGCCGGAATTGCCTCTTCTGCTTCAGCTTTCGGTGCTTTAGCTTTATGTTTATGTTCAATAAAATCAAAATTAACAGGACATCTTAACTTATCCGATGATTTTTTTTCAAAATGCATCCTATATGGCACGGCTTGGTTCAGGAAGTGCGTGTAGGTCCATTTATGGTGGTTTTGTAGTTTGGGGGGAAGCAGAGGGTAACCCAGGTTTTTCAAATTTATTTGCACAACCTGTTTCATTTCAAATAGATCCTGTTTTTAAAAATTTACAGGACACAATATTAATTGTTTCATCAGGGAAAAAAAAGTTATCAAGCAGGGAGGGTCATAATCTAATGAAATCTCATCCATATGCTATTGGCAGATATGAACAGGCCAGGCACAATTTTTCAATATTGATGAAATCCTTACAAAACGGGGATATTGATAAGTTTATAAGTATTGTTGAGAATGAAGCTCTTAGCTTACATGGACTTTTATTTTCATCTTCAGGCGGTAACATTTTACTCAAACCGGCGAGTCTGGAGATTATCAATAAGGTAGTGCAATTCAGACGTGCAACAGATATACCTGTTTGTTTTACTATCGATGCAGGTCCAAATATTCATTTAATTTATCCTTTGATATTTAAAAATAAGGTTACAGAATTTATAAGCAATGAATTATTATATTACTGTGAAGATTCAAAATATATAGATGATCATATTGGTAATGGACCTGAACAAATAGACAATGTTTAAAGAAGTTTATCCCAAGTTGCTTTTACTGGGGGAATACAGTATCCTGGAAGGTGGTAATGGCCTTATAATACCTTTGAGAATATTTTCCGCACGATTAAATTTCTTTAATGTTGCCTCAGCAACTTATGAAGCAATTAAATCAAATAATGAATTAAAAGAATTTACTCATTACCTTGAAGGTAACAAGTTTTTTAATGAAGTTATAGACATTTCCAAATTAAAAGCAAATATTAATGAAGGGCTTTTTTTAAAGTCAACTATTCCAACAGGCTATGGAATAGGCAGTTCCGGTGCTGTGTGTGCCGCTATTTTGAAATCGTATTCAAAACAAATATTCCATGAAGAAACAACACCTAATGAATTAATTAATCTAAAATCTGTTTTTTCCTTAATGGAATCATATTTTCATGGCAAAAGTTCAGGCCTCGATCCCTTAGCTATTTATTGCAATAAGGTATTACTTATAAATAATGAATCTGTAAAGGTTGCAGATAAAGTTAATATCCCTGCAAAAAATTGGTTTTTAATAGATTCAAATATTTCAAGAAACAGCAGGCCATTTGTTACATTATTTGTTGATGATTATAAGGGTATTGAATATAAAAGCCTGTTTGATAGTGAGTATTTACCTTATGTTGACTCGCTGGTTGATAAAATCGTAAATAATAACAGCCCGGTTGATTATGACAAGATTAATGAAGAAGTTTTCTTTAATTTATGGGAAAAATTATCCCTCTATCAATTGAAAATTTTTCATAAAATGATCCCTTCAGAAATTAATAAATTATGGACAACCGGCCTTAATTCCGGATTGTTTTATCTGAAACTCACAGGGGCAGGTGGTGGAGGATTTTTTTTAGGATGTACAAAAGATAAATATAATACAGGCAATTTTTTTCAAAATACCGGATATAAAATAATATGGCTGGAACTATAATCCGATTGGCTGCAACTATTGTTCATTAATTTGCTTTTGCATTGCTTCCAGGGCATGCCTCAGCTCTTCTTCCTTTCTTGACGATTGTTCCTGGGTGGCCCTGAGTTCTTCCATATTCTGACGCATTTCTTCTTCCTGGGAAGCAAGTTCTTCAGCCTGAATACGTGATTGTTCGAGAAGTTTGGTAGTTTGAATATTTATTTTTACTGTAGACAAGGTGCTTGCAATACTATCGGCAATTTTCTCAACGAATTCAATCTGGTAAGGCTGAATTTCCAAAAATGAAGCTAATTCTATAACTCCAAAAACATATTCATTCATTGCAAGAGGAACCAGCAATAAACTTTTGGGATTGGCTTTGCCCAATCCGGATTTAATTTTAATATAGTCATTTGGAATATCAGTCAGGTATATAGTTTCACGCTCCTTGATACACCTTCCTACCAAACCTTCGCCCATTTCAAGGTTTTTCTGCAAATATTTTTTGTGGTTATAGGCATAACAGGCAAGCATTTCAATATATATATGACCAATGTCATTGTCATTTATAATAAATATACCACCCTGGTTAGCTTCAAGGTATTGAACCAGATTACTGATAATATTGTAAGATAAAATATCCAGCTGATCATTGTTCTTCCTCAAAATATCACTGAATTTAGCAATACCTGATGATGCCCAGTTTCTGTGTTCATCTTCAAGTTTCCTTTTAGCTTCTTCAATAGCGGCTGATTTAAGGTCATCACGCATCCTCAACAGCGAATTGCCAATTACATCATCTTCACTGAGAGGATTAAACTTACTGTTGTAATTTCCCCGTCCTATTTCAAGGGCAAAAGAAGATAAATTTTTTAACCCGTACACCAGTTGGTTCAAAGCCTTGGACATTTCACCTATCTCATCACTGCCTTCCTTGATTTTGTCCTTTGGTAAAACTCCCCTGCTCATTGAAAGCAGAATATTTTTAATATAAGTGATAGGAACAACCAATCCTCTGATTGTAATATTTGCTGTAATCAGGGAAATAATAATCAAGGCAATGCAGGTGTAAATTATATTCTTCTTTAGCTGAATAAAATAACTATCTATCCCGGATATTGAAGAAATAACATTTTTATGTTCAATATCAATCAATTGATCAAGCAATGTTTTAATTTGAGCAGTGACCAGCCCTATTTTTCCGTAATCAGAAGCTAAATCGGTTAAATTAACATTTTGGAACTGAACATCTTCTTTTGAATAGGCAATTTTATTATCAATTACTTTATTTTGGTATTTAAATAATGAATCAGTTATAATACTTAATATTTGATGCAGTTCCTTCCTGTTAACCTGATCCCAGTCTTCTGCAATATCTGTTAAATCCTTTTTTAAACCCGGGAATGTTGTAGTATGCAGATAATTAATTGCCTGCGAATCTGTATTATCAATTTTTTTTTCGGACAAAATAAAATTTTGTACCAGCAGTTTTGAATTTAATATTTCATCCTCAATTTTAATCAGTAAAATCCGGGAAGGTTGATAAACATTATTAATCTTATCATTAATAAGTCTTGTTTTATCTAACACATTACTAATTATAACTGCATTTATTATCAGGGCAAGGGTAATAAACCCGAATCCCAAACTAATTTTAGCAGAAATTTTTATGTTAAATATGTTCATAATAATCTATTATTTAATAATTATTAAATTTAATAGATTTTTATAAATCCTTTCATATTATTCTAAAATAATTATATTAAGGTTTTATTAAGTATTAACCCAATCATAAATAAACTTATGAATACCATCCTTAAAATCTCAAATTTAAGACCGGGGGATGTTCTTTTGTATTCAGGACATCAATGGATTTCCAGAGCAATAGAATGGTTTGAAAAATCACCCTGGTCACATGCCTCTTTAATATTTGACGTATATGGTGAACTTTTAACCTCTGAGGCAGAACAGCAGGGCTTAATCGCAAATACTGTGCCTTCATCTGTTGTCGGATGTAAAATGCTGGTCCTGCGTCCCAAATTTGCATTTAGTCCACATGCTCTTTCTCAATTTGTAGCTTCTAACCTTGGAAAACACAGATATGGTTTTTTCAGGCTTATAATAGTGCAGGCTATATGGCAGATATTTCACCTGTGGATTTTAGACGATAATACTTCCGAACCACTAAAAAAGGTCATTTGTGGCGAGTGGGTTACATATGCATACTTTAAACTTCTGAATATCCAAGAATTTGAACAATGGTACGAAGCTACACCTGTGACAATATTTCAATCAGATCTGTTTGATCATTATGATTTGGATACCACGTAAACAAATTATAACCTACAATTTGTCCACAGCGTTCTTAATCCTTTGCAAAGCTTCTTTTAAAACTGACAAGGGACATCCTATATTTAACCGCATGAAACCATCGCCGCCGGGTCCAAAGTCATTGCCCCCTGATAAGCCTGTTTTTGCTTTTTCCACAAAAAACTTATTCAGGTTTCCTGCCCTGGCTTTAATTGAGGTACAATCCAGCCATACTAAATAAGTGCCTTCCAAATCTATAACTTTTATTTCCTTTATGTTTTCATTTATAAATGATTTTACAAACCGGAAGTTTTTGTCAAGGTAAGCCAGCATTTGCAGCAGCCACTCCTCCCCTTCCCTATATGCGGCTTCCAGGGCAACATTACCAAAAATGTTACCACCTGTAAGGTGCAGGCTTTTGGGGATATGTTCAAATTTTTTCTTAAGATTATAATTGGAAATTATTGCAACTGAACTGGATAACCCTGCAATATTAAATGTTTTACTGGGAGCCATACTTGTAACTGTAATATTGTCAAATTCCTTTGAAACTTTAGCAAAGGGAATATGTTCGTGACCATTCAAAATAATGTCGGAATGAATTTCATCTGAAAACACAGTTAATTTATGTTTAACACAAATATTTCCAAGATCTTCTAATTCTTTCCTTTTCCAAACCCTCCCAACCGGATTATGAGGATTACATAAAATGAATAGTTTGGTTTTATCATCTATTATGGATTCGAGATGATCCAGATCCATAGTATAATGTCCATCTATATTTTTAAGTTGATTAACAACCAATTGCCTGTTATGATCCTTTACTGCAGTAAAAAACGGGAAATATACAGGTGGTTGTATTATTATTTTATCACCTGGTTCAGAAAAGCCAAGAACGGCAAAATTAATTGCTGCTACAACACCCGGGGTGAAAGAAATCCATTCCGGTTTAACTGTCCATTCAAACCTTCTTTGCATCCAGTTTATAACTGATTTATCAAAACCTTCTGATTTAATTGAATATCCCAATATTTCATGTTCGGCTCGCTGTCGAATGGCCTTCATTACAAAATCAGGCGTTTTGAAATCCATATCAGCAACCCATAATGGTAAAATATCACTCACCCCAAAATACCCGGATCTGCCATCGTATTTAAGAGAATTAGTGCCATCACGTCTTACAATCTCATCAAAGTTGTATATCATGTTTTTCCTTTTTTCATTAAACACAAATGTAATTGAAAAAAAAATTGCAGTTTTACCAAATGATTGTCACTGCTAAAAAAAGTCTTGGCCAGCATTTTTTAAAGGACCGTAATATTGCTCAAAAAATTGTATCCTGCATAAATCCTTATCCCAATGCTTCAGTGTTGGAAATAGGTCCGGGCATGGGCATACTGACAGAATATCTTCTTGATAATAAGTCATTTACAACCTATGTTATAGAAATTGACAGGGAATCAGTTGAATACCTATCTGTTAAATTTCCTCTATTAAAAAACAGGATTATTGCAGGTGATTTTCTGGACTTTAATATTAATGAATTTTTCAATTCCCCATTGATAATAATTGGTAATTTTCCTTATAACATAGGGTCACAAATTTTATTTAAAATTCTTGAAAATAAAAATAATGTAAATCAGGTAATTTGTATGCTACAGAAAGAAGTTGCTGAACGAATTGCTGCTAAACCCTCGTCAAAAACATACGGGATATTGAGTGTTTTATTGCAGGCATTTTATAGTATTGAATATCTTTTTACAGTAAACGAAAAAGTTTTTAATCCTCCTCCTAAAGTTAAGTCGGCTGTCATTCGTCTTATAAGAAACAACACCAGTTTGTTGGGTTGCGATGAGAAATTATTTTTTAAAGTTGTTAAAACAACCTTTAATCAAAGGAGGAAAACTATTCATAATTCTCTGAAAAGTATTATCAGTACTCATACTGATAATACCTTATTCACGAAAAGGCCTGAACAATTATCAGTTAATGAATTTGTTACATTAACAAACCTTGTACAGGACCACATATAACAGAACATGTTTTATTGATTATGGTTCAACATCAACATTTAAATGGGAATTGAATAGCCCACAGCAATTAATAAATTCCCGATATGATTGTTACCATCCACTGATGTATTTTTTTGAGCATAAGTTAATCCATATGCTCCGCGAAGGTCCAGAATAATTTCGCCAAACCCGACTCCCTGTCTGAAACCAATACCTCCCGTTAATCCAAAATTAACCGGACTAATTTTACTTGTAATATTTGTATTTGCATTAAAATCATTTGGTTGGGCAGGTTCTGCAACAATTGTTTCTCCGCTGTCAGCAAAGATAGCACTAGTACCGGTTGTTTTCTGAGTGGCGTTCAATAAAAATCCAATCATAGGTCCAAAATCTATATAACATTTTGAGGAGTTTCCTATGTTAACCCTATACATAAGCATTACAGGTACTTCAAAGTAATTCAAAATGGATTCATTGTCAAAGGTGGCATACAAATAAGACCCCGGGGCCTGTGCTATAGGATTTAATTCGAAAGCCTGTGCTCCGTTTCGTTTACCACCCTCGCTTGAATACAAGGCATCAACACGCAAGGCAATGTGGTTCCCAAATAAATAGGAATATGTAAGCCCAAAGGCCTCGCCTGTACGTGAGGAATAATCACTACTTAAAGGGTTGCTGTTACCACCACTCAGGTCAGGAATATTAATCCCTCCCAATATGCCCAGGGTAAATCTTCTTCCAGTGCTGTCTGAATGGGCTTGAGAAAATGCACCTGCATGAATGCTAATTATTAGAACCGATGATATTAAAATTTTTACCAAATGTTCCCGGGCTGGTTTAACCTGGGTGGTTGTATCTTTGAAAGCTAAAAATGAATTATTAATGCTTTTGTGAAAAATAAGAAAAGGAAAGTTAAAATTTTGATTTTGGGTAAGTATTTTTGGATAATTTTGGATAAAATGTTTTTTCATAATTGTAAAATATTAGTTAAACAATAATGTCAATCATTTTTACATCACAAATTTAATATTAAACATTTTCATTAATACCTAATTATGGATACTTTTTAAAAAAAATAATCATATAAAGGTTAAAGAACTTTCTGGCTATTTCAATAAACTTTTTTATTTTTGAAGATTTGCGTTAAACAAAGTTAATAATATACAAAAATGACAAAACCAACTTTATTAATACTCGCTGCCGGAATGGGAAGCAGGTACGGAAGCCTGAAACAGGTCGATCCGGTAGGGCCGTCGGGAGAAACAATTCTTGAATATTCAGTTTTCGATGCTATAAGAGCTGGTTTTGGGAAAGTGGTATTTGTGATCAGGAAAGATTTGGAAAAGGATTTTCAGGAAATTTTTATCAATAAATTACAAAAGCACATAGATATAGATTATGTTTTTCAGGAATTAGACATGATACCCGAAGGTCTAAAAGTGCCTGCCGACAGGGTAAAGCCTTGGGGTACAGGACATGCCGTTTTAGTTGCAGCTCCTGTAATAAACGCACCTTTCGCTGCATTAAATGCAGATGATTATTACGGTGTTGATGCCTTTAAACAAATGTCAGGGTTTCTTTCAGGTTGCACTAATACAGATTCAACATATTCCATGATAGGATTTGATCTTAACAACACTCTATCTGAACATGGTTTGGTGTCACGGGGCATTTGTGAAGTAGATGAAAATTATTATTTAAAGAAAGTCACCGAGCGCACTAAAATAGGCCGTGATAAAAATGGTGTGGCTTTCCAGGATGAAACCGGCAAAAATATTTATGTGGATGAGAAATCAATTGCCTCAATGAACTATTGGGGATTTACACCTTTGTTTTTTTCCCAGCTTAAAGATAGATTTCATTCTTTTATCACGCAAAATATAAACAATCCTAAAGCTGAACTATATCTTCCTTTTGTTATGGATGAACTCATAAAATCAAATCAGGCTAAAGTAAAAGTTTTACGCAGCTCAGATCTTTGGTTCGGTGTGACCTATAAAGAAGATAAACCTCTTGTCGTTGATAAAATAAAGAGTTTGGTGAAAGCTGGTGTTTATCCGGGAAACCTATGGGAATAAAATACATATAATTTTTATAATTACTAACCACATACAACTAAAGTTAATCTTAATAATCTATGAGTAAACTTTCATATTCTAATGGAATTAGTTCAATTCCTTTAAAGGGAGAAACTATCGGGGAATGTTTAAGAAATATTGTAGAAAAATATGGACACAGGGAAGGACTTGTCGTGGTTTCACAAGGCTACCGGGCAACATATAAGGAACTATGGAAACAAATTGAAGAAGTAGCCAAAGGCCTGCTGGCTTATGGAATAAAAAGAGGAGACAGGGTTGGGATATGGTCCCCAAACCGGTTTGAATGGGTTTTGGTGCAATTTGCCACTGCCCGCATAGGTGCAATAATGGTTAATATTAATCCTGCCTATAAATCCACTGATTTAAAATATACACTTGAACAAAGCAGGATTAATCTTTTGATTGCTTCCCATTATTTCCGAAAAACTGATTATGTAGAGATTTTAAATCACATTATGCCTGAATGTGAATATCCTCACAGAACTATTATTCTTGAAAAAGATTGGGAAAAATTTATACAGGCAGGCACAAAAATTTCTGAAGATGAACTTAAGGAACGTGAAAAGCATTTACAATTTGATGACCCTATAAATATTCAGTATACTTCAGGTACAACCGGTTATCCAAAAGGGGCTACCTTATCGCATCATAATATACTTAACAATGGCTTTTTTATTGGAGAAAGGATGTTTTTCAGTGAATTTGACCGGGTATGCATTCCGGTGCCATTTTATCATTGTTTTGGAATGGTTTTGGGGAATATGGCATGTATTACCCATGGGGCATGTATGGTAATTCCAGGTGAATTCTTTGAACCTGAGGCTGTTTTAAAAACAGTTGAATCAGAGCAATGTACTGCTTTATACGGGGTACCTACAATGTTCATTGCCGAGCTTGCAAATCCTGAATTCGACAAATATAATTATTCATCACTTCGTACAGGAATAATGGCTGGATCACCATGCCCTGTTGAAACGATGAAACTTGTGATAAGTAAAATGAATATCAGAGAAGTAACCGTATGTTACGGGATGACAGAAACATCACCTGTTTCAACTCAAAGCTTTGCTGATGATAATATTGATAAAAGAGTTTCAACAGTTGGGAAAGTTCATCCACATCTGGAAATAAAAATAATTGATCCTGAGACAGGATATATAGTTCCTTGTGGAGAAAGAGGAGAAATATGCACACGCGGTTATTCAGTTATGATTGGATATTGGGATATGCCTGAAGAGACTGCGCATGCCATTGATGCTAACCGGTGGATGCATACAGGGGATTTGGCTGTAATGGACGAGGAAGGCTATGTTAAAATTGTTGGAAGGGCTAAAGATATAATTATTCGGGGTGGTGAAAACATTGCTCCACGTGAAATTGAAGAATTTTTGATGACACATCAGGCTATATCTGATGTTCAGGTAATAGGAGTACCTGATGTTAAATACGGTGAAGAAGTTATGGCATGGGTGCAGCTGAGGGCAGGTTTTGATGTTACATCCACAGAATTGCGTGAGTACTGCCATGGGCAGATTGCCACATTCAAAATACCAAAATACTGGAAATTTACTGATAATTTTCCGATGACTATAAGTGGTAAGGTACGAAAGGGGGAAATGCGTGAAATATCAATTAAAGAACTTGGACTTCAGGATGCCGCTCAAATAATAACTGCCTGATTTTAATTTCCTGTACCAATTCTGATTATTTTTATAGCCATATGAATAAGAATTGGAAAATTAAAACTCCGGGGAATACTGCAACTGTTGAACTACTTATGGATGTTCTTGGAGTAGAAAAACCGATTGCAAATTTGCTGGTACAAAGGGACATTAATTCTTTTGAGGAGGCGAAAGCTTTTTTCCGTCCCGACATTTCTTTACTTCACGATCCTTTCCTTATGAAAGATATGGACAGGGCAGTGCAAAAGATTCAAAACGCTATTCTCAACAGTGAGAAAATACTTGTTTACGGTGATTATGATGTGGATGGTACTACATCAGTTGCTATGGTTTATTCCTTTCTGAAAAAATTTACAAATGAAATACTGTATTATATCCCTAACCGCGACACGGAAGGTTATGGAATATCATTCAAAGGAATCGACTTTGCTTTTAATAATAAGGTTGAATTGATTATAGCGCTTGATTGTGGCATTAAAGCAACAGACAAAATAAGATATGCAAATGATAAAAATATTGATTTTATAATATGCGATCACCATTACCCGGGTGATACTTTACCGGCAGCCGTTGCAGTACTGGACCCGAAACGTAACGATTGCTCATATCCGTATAAAGAACTTACAGGTTGTGGTGTAGGTTTTAAACTGCTTCAGGCTTATTGTACCAATAATAATATTTCACCTGATTACCTTGAATGTTATCTCGATCTGGTGGCAGTGAGCATAGCCTCGGACATAGTGCCTATAAACGGAGAAAACAGAATTTTGGCATATTTTGGTTTAAAACAGCTTACCACTTCCCCCTGCCCGGGCTTAAAATCTATAATAAAAATAGCCGGACTTGAAAATAAAGAAATAGTAATAGATGATATAGTTTATAAAATAGGACCTCGTATTAATGCTGCCGGAAGGATAGAAAACGGAATTAAAGCTGTGGAACTGCTTGTAGCGGATGATGCGGAGCAGGCTTTGTCACTGGTAGAGAATATAGATAATTACAACAATACCCGTAAAAATATAGATAGTAATATTACAAGTGAAGCCCAGCATTTAATTGCCGCGGATCCGGATTTAAAGGAATCCAATTCCTTGGTTTTGTTTAACCCCAAATGGCATAAAGGTGTAATTGGTATTGTTGCATCCAGGTTAATTGAAACCTATTACAGACCAACAGTTATACTTACTGAATCGAACGGCATGGCTACCGGATCGGCCCGTTCCGTGGAAGGTTTTGATTTGTACAAGGCTATAAGTGAATGTAGTAACTTACTCGAAAATTTTGGTGGACATATGTTTGCTGCCGGGCTGACGCTTAAAATAGAAAATGTACCGGCATTTAAACAAAAATTTGAAGAAGTGGTATCAAAAAGTATACGGTGGGATCAGGTTTCTCCAAGCATTGAAATTGATGATGAAATAGAACTTAAGGAAATAACGCCAAAATTTTACCGTTTATTAAAGCAGTTTCAGCCTTTTGGACCTGGTAACGCAGTCCCTGTATTTTTAACCAGGAATGTTGCTGACAATGGAAATGGAAGAATAATTGGTACAGCAGCGGAACATCTGAAGCTTGAAATCATTAGCGAGTCGGATCCATTTCAGGCATACCCGGCTATAGGATTTCAAATGTCGGAACATTTCAGCTACATTAAAAAAGGGGACCCTTTTGATATTTGCTATTCTTTAGAAGAGAATTCATACAGGGGGATTACCAAACTGCAACTGAGGCTCAGGGATATTAAATAATGTACAAATTGGATTACTGATTACAGATGACGGAAAACAGATGGAAAAGAATGTGACAATATGCAGATGTGCAAATTGGATTACTAATTACAGATGACGGATTACGGATGACTAATTGGGAAAAGTTCTGAAAATTGTAAAGGATGTATTTCAATAAAAATAAAAAATTTTGGTTAATGGGGGTTTGGAATTATAAGGTTATAAGGGTTATCGGATTTGTCAAAACAAGCGGATGCCTGAATAATTGCATATTTGTTTTGAATTGTAAGGGGATTATCTGAAATGTAGGTTCTCATGCGACAGCCTATCAATGAAATAGTTAACTTTTGGTCACCTTTAACCAACAAATAATCATACGATTGATTTTCAGGTACACAGGTGAGGGCATCGTTATGACCCGAAAAAGACTCAACATTGCACAGGGAGGTGTGGCCTTCTCCTTCAACAATGATTGGATGGATATCTCCAATTTTTTCGCCGCAATTGGCAATTATTGAACCTTGTGCAATCTGCCAGTTACGGTTTTTGGTATTTTCACCATATTTATGTATTCCTACGGCAACACAATCGAAATTAAAGTTGGTCATTTGACCGTAGGTTTGGCCACCAAGCAATATTCCACCGTATGTGCAAGCAGTAAATATGTCCATTATCTGGGCATTATCTGTATGGTTTATTGTATAAGCATATGTTTTTTTAGCAATAACAGCATCGACAACCGGTACCGCAATTTGCCCTCCAATAAAACGTTGAATGGCCGGGTTAACATGGCAATGCAAAATACGCGGTATATCATAACAATAATCAATCCTGATAAACTCACCACTCAGGGGATAGCCGAAGCAATACTCGAAAACCATCAATTCGCTTGGATATTTAGGGTCTGCATTAAAGTCCATAGCCAGGTATTCTCCGTAAAAAGTAAGGCAAGATAAAAACACACCTTCGGTAGTACTTGTTTTTGAAGTTTGTATCGTTGCAGGATAAGGGATTATGGCATTGGGGTTATTAATTGTCTGTTCGGAATACCAGAATTGAATTCCTTTGATTTGGGTAGCTGACTCGACTGTAATGAAAACATTATCCCTGTCGGTAATTTTAAATACGCTTCCTACCGGTTGTTTTTTGGAAGGATGCGATGTTCCTCTGGGAGTGGGACCATTAACACCAATAAGGGAAACATTTTTCTTAAGAATAATACCTCCATCAACATGGTAAGGTTCACCGGACGGATCGACAAACAAGGCGGCACCGCTTAATGTGGCCCAGTCGATAGCTTTTTGCAGGTTTATTTTGTTCTCCGAAGCGCTGTTCTCAGGTTTAACTCCAAAATCGCGGATACTTTTCATGCCCGATTGGGAAAAGGTGACGCCATTTAAAAAAAGTAGCAATGATGGGATAAGAAAAAAATGTTTCATTTTGACAGATATAAATATTTAACAGACCTGATATAAAAGCTGAACTTCAAAAGAGATAGTTTAGATTCTTCCATTTTATAACAGGAGAATGAATTAATGGGTATATTGCTTTAACTTTAAAGATAAGAGATATTTAATAATTTTGGAAAGAATTTATATTTATTTTTTACATACCGGCCGGTCTTATCTATTTTTCAAATCATTTATTGGTTTGGTTAATTCAAACCTTCGGCAATTCAGGTTTGCCGAAGGTATTAACTTTATGAATTACTTTAACTGAAATGCCGGGTTACCGGTTTGCCATAAAGCAAAACTCAATGCATCAGCCATTTTGCTAAATTGCTTTGTTTTAGTGTTCCCCATGCCATGGCCGGCTTCAAAGTTTGTGAAAAACAATATTGGTTTGTCCGATTTATTGGCTGCTAAAAGTCTGGCAGCAAATTTAGCAGGTTGCCAATAAATTACCCTTGGATCGTTCATCCCGGCGGTTATTAATGTTGCCGGATAGCTGACGCCATCTTTAACATGAAGGTATGAGTCCATTTCAATAAGAGCCATTGCTTCTGCTGAATCTTTCATAGTTCCGAATTCCGGTACATTAATGGGACCGTTTGGTGAAAATTCCATTCTTGTGGGGTTTAAACATCCTACCTCGGGTATGGCAACTGCAAATAAATCCGGCCGCTCAGTCATTGCCCGTCCAATTAATATACCACCTGCACTGGCACTATTGATAGCAATTTTTTGATTACTTGTGTATTTTTCCCTAATCAGATATTCAGCAGTCGAAATAAGGTCTTTCCAGGTATTGGGTTTTGTAGTCTTATATCCGGCCTTATACCAGCTATCACCCTTTTCAGCACCTCCTCTCACATGGGCGATAGCCAATATTCCCCCGTATGTGGTCCATAACATCAGAGGGGGATAAAAGAAAGGGTTCTGAGAATACCCATATGCACCATATCCAAAGATAAAAACAGGATTAGAGCCATCTTTTTTTAAAGATTTATTGTATATTAAAGAAAGCGGAACTTTTTCCCCATCCCAGCCAGGTATTTCGATTTCTTCAACTGTTAAATCATTAAATTCCGGATATTGTGCCGGAGGGCTTAAATTTTCTTCCTTAAATTCTTTCGTTCCTGCATTGTATTTATATCGCAGGTAATCACTTGTCCAACCAACAACATAAACCCATATATCGCTGAATTTTAGTCCTTTAGTATCCAAATATAATTCTCCTGCCTGTTTTGGCAATGTAATGGACATACTGTTTTTACTTTGATATGGAAGCATATACAATTTGGCATCAACACCATTTTTTGTAGTCGTATAGTATAAACCTTCCTTATTCAGCTTGAAATTGGTAATCGATTCATCCTTAAATTCGGGAATTACCGTTTCAGCCTTTGATACATCAGGGTTTTCAATTGATGTTTTTAAAATTTTGAAATTGGGAGCTCCTTTAGGTGTATATAAGTAAAGATCTTTTTCTGTAGAAACAAAATTATACACCTGGTCACTTTCTTTAACTATTAATTTCCAATTAATCTGATCCTTGTTTAACTCAGATAACGGAGCCATATAAACTTTTAAGTTCCGGTTCACAGTTGCTATCAGCCCGAATATACTTTTACTATCCTTATCATATACAGCTACAGGAAATTCCTCTTCCTTTATTTTTAAATCCGGGTTTTTAGCCCTGGAAAAAAATTCTTTATCCTTTGAAGGGTCAGTACCCAACACGTGCAGGTAAGTTTTAGCATCTTTTTCATGGTTCGGATCATGAACGTTTCCATTTTGAAGTCGTAAATAAAGCATTGATTTTCCATCAGGTAACCAGGAAACAGAAGCATCCCAAATACGATCAATTTTCTCCGGATAGATTTTTTTTCCTGCAACATCCATTATTTGAAGTACAGCACTTTCAGAACCATTTGCAGCAACTTCCAATCCAAGAAGCTTGCCATCAAATGATGGATACATAGCCGATATAGTATATTTTTGGGTAGTATCCGTACCGTAGGTTTGAGGATCAAACAATAATTCTTCTGATCCTTTCAGGCCAATACGGTGATATAACTTACCGGTTTCGTCCTTTGGTGTTTGCTTTAAGTAAAAATAATGATCGTTTTCAGTGATATAGAGGCTATAATTTCTTTCAGGTTTACGTTTATCGAATTCAACCATTTTATCAATTAATCCCTGCCGCCCGGTTATGCCGTTCAACGTATTACGGGCATATACCGATTGGGCTTTAATCCATTTAAGAGCAGCTGAATCCTTTGTATCTTCCATATATCGGTATGGATCTGTAATAGTCTTCCCAAAATAGGTTTCTGTTACCGGTTTTACTTCTGCCAAAGGAGGCTTTTGAACTTCAGCTTTTTTGTGACAACTGATCAAAACTAAACACAATACAATGATAATTAAATCTT
The DNA here is from genome assembly GCA_963766305.1 of uncultured Bacteroidota bacterium. Lineage (GTDB taxonomy): Bacteria > Bacteroidota > Bacteroidia > Bacteroidales > JAAUTT01 > JAAUTT01. The sequence continues at coordinate 69,624 of CAVYAE010000066.1, read as the reverse complement.
TAGATTTCATAGGTGTAGCTTTTAGTTTAAAATTGAAAAATAACTGGATATCAATATTATAAATAACATTAATATTTATCCAATTATGAACAATTTAAATCAAATATGAACTCCAGTCAAGTTATTTGGATTTTTTTTCTTGTTCAATCCACCTGTTGATTTTATTTTCAAGCAGTACCAATGGAAGGTTACCCGATTCAAGTATTTGGTGGTGAAATTTGCGGATATCGAACTTGTCACCCAAAACTTGTTGAGTCTTGCCACGCAGTTCAGTAATTTTTAGCTGCCCTAACTTATATGACAAGGCCTGCCCCGGCCAGGCCATATATCTTTCAATTTCGGCGGTAATTGAACTTTCAGTTTCTGCTTCATGTTCAAGTGAATATTTTATAGCCTGTTCCCTGGTCCATCCTTTACTATGGATGCCTACATCCACTACAAGACGGATGGCACGGTGCATCTCTTCACTAAGCATTCCAAAGTACAGGTAAGGATCTTTATACAAACCCAGGTCCTTACCCAGTGATTCGGAATATAATGCCCAGCCTTCACCGTAGGCATCGTACCACAAAGTCCTGTGGAATTTTGTCTGAGTAGTATCTTCCTGCTGAATTGACCCCTGAAAATGATGGCCGGGAATGGCTTCGTGCAAAAAAAGGGATTCATCATAAAAAATATTATACTGTGGTGCATCCGGAACAGGGACATAAAAAATACCGGGGCGACTGCCGTCCAGGGAGGCAGGTATATATTCCGCGGATGCCGATTTTTCCCGGAAAGCCTCCGTCCGCCTTATTTCAAAACGAGTACGCGGAACAAAATCAAACAGGTTTTTAATATTCGATTCAACTATTTCATGAATATTTTTGAAGTGATCAATTACTTCTTCAGGTGTCTTGTAAGGCATTAGATTTTTGTTTTTTCTTACAAAATCGAAAAAAGAAATAAGGCTTCCATTATATCCGGCCTGCTCCTTAACATGTTCCATTTCCTTTGTAATTCTCTCAACTTCTTTATTACCAAGATCGAATATTTCATCGGCACCGAGAGTGGCAGTAGTATGCAGTTTTATTAGATAGGAATAAAATTCTTTGCCATCCGGCAAATCGGCTATTCCTGATGATTCCCTGCAATGTGGAAGGTAATCGTTTTTAAAAAACAAATAAAGCCTTGTAAGTACAGGGATTATTTTGGTCTGAATTTTTTCTGAATATGCTTTTTTCAGTTTTACTTTTTCAGTCTCACTAAATTTGGCAGGAAAAGACAGCAGAGGTTTATAAAACAAGTTCTCACTATATGAGCCTTTAATCAACTCTTCCAGTTGTGGTATCACTCTTTCAGCCAGTACCCGAGGAAGTACATAACCTTTTTTAATGCCTGTTTTCATATTTTCTACAGCAGTATCACACCATACAACAAACCCATCCAGGCGCGACAGCCAATCGTAGTAATCCTTAACAGTATTAAATGGCTGGGCTCCTGTACCAGTTGCAAGCTGTCCAATAGTAATATGCAGGGAAGTAGTACAATCATCAGCAGCTATCTGGCTAACCGGCATAAGCTCCTGATGAAATTTTAAACCTTCAAGCATTATATTGCACTGCCATTTAAGTACTTCATAATTTAACCTGTCCAATTCTGAAAAATTACTTGAATCACATGATTTTAGCAAATCAAGGTATTTTGTGTAAAAAGCTTTTTCTTCCAGTTTGAATGATTGGGTTAGGTTGTTTCGCAGTAAACCATTATACCCTTTATCTCCATAATAAGTGGCTGACATGGGATTTAAATCAAGGCTTTCTGTATAATAATTATTTAAAATATCAGTTAGCCCGTTTTTTGAAACGGTTTTTTTTCCGCAGGATGAAATCATTAATGATATAATTAAAATGGAAAATAACTTCTTCATATCTATATATGATTGGTTAACATATATTTACATAAGTTTTGAGTTACAAAAAAAATTTATATTATTCTCTGATAGGTCTCAAAAGTATACGAATACGGGTGCCTTTCATCAATCGGATGTCCTTCCGATTCAATTAATTTCCATGTTGAGCTGTCAATTACGGGGAACCAGGTATCAGCTTCAAATGATGAGTGTACTTTGGTTATATAAAGTTTTTGGGCATATGAAAAAAATTGCTTGTAAACTGAGGCACCTCCAATTATAAAATTTTCTTTGTCATTATCACATTTACAAATAACATCATCAATGGAATAAGCCATCAGACAATTATCAATCTGTTCTCCGCCCAGGTCAGTAAGTACAATGTTTATCCGTCCGGGAAGTGGTCTGTGCGGCAGCGAATAATAAGTGTTTTTACCCATTATAACGGTATGACCGTCGGTAATCTTTTTAAAGCGCTTTAAATCTTCAGGCAGATGCCACAATAATTTATTATTCTTCCCTATTGCGTAATTTTCATCAATAGCTACTATTATGGATATCTGCTTCATTAAATTGATATCTCCCCCTTTATATGCGGATGTGGGTTATAATTTTCAATTACGAAATCTTCGTATTTGAAATCAAAAACCGAATGTCTGTCAGGATTTAGTTTAAGTTTGGCTAAAGGACGAGGATCGCGGGTCAACTGGAGTATAACCTGTTCTACATGATTAAGGTATATGTGTGCATCACCCAAAGTGTGAATCAGTTCTCCGGGCTGCAGATTTGTGGCCTGGGCAACCATATGTAAAAGAAAGGCATAAGATGCAATATTAAATGGTACACCTAAAAATACGTCAGCACTTCTCTGGTACATTTGGCATGATAATTTTCCATCTGCAACATAAAACTGAAATATAAGATGACAAGGGGGCAGAGCCATTTTATCCAGATCAGAAACATTCCATGCACTTACAATATGTCTTCGTGAATCAGGATTTTTTTTAATGGATTCAATAACTTTTGAGATCTGGTCAATATGCTGTCCGTTAGCTGCAGGCCACGATCTCCACTGGTATCCGTATACCGGACCAAGGTTGCCGTCCTCATCAGCCCACTCATCCCAAATGGTAACCCCATTTTGCTTAAGATAGGCAGTATTGGTGGAACCTTGCATAAACCATATTAATTCATGTATAATCGATTTAACATGAAGTTTTTTTGTAGTTAAGAGTGGAAATCCTTTTGATAAATCGAACCTCATCTGGTATCCAAATACACTGATTGTACCTGTACCGGTCCTATCAGGTTTTTTTGTACCTCTTGCAAGTACATGGTCAAGTAAATCAAGATATTGCTTCATGAATTTAATTAGTTATCATTATTAACCAAGCTGTAAATTAAATAAATTTTTGCGACTTATTTTTATTAATAAAAATAAGATAAGTCCCTATTTAAAATGATTGTCAATTCTTATAGCTTTAAGTTTATCCTTCCTGAAAACAAAATACATAGAATTTAAAGCCTTGCGGGAAGTAAGACGAATTGTATCTTCCTTGTCAACCGGTAAATCCGTAAAACATTTAATAAAATCCTTCCGGCTTATTCCAACTCTGATACCGTTTCTCATTATAATCCTTTTATCGTAAATATTCCCGGCAATGAAAATTTCCCGTTCATAGGCTTTGTAAATAAATAACTCGGATTTGTTCCTGTAAAACCTGAAAATAGTGTCAGTTCTCGATGGAATAAGTCTGTTGGGAGAGGTAAATACCTTTAATTTATAACAAGGCTTTAAATAATAAGTGAAATTTTTAACTGTTGGTTCATAAGAAAATGGATACTGGACTAATTGAGCCTTCATTACCGGAACCGTATCTGAAACCGGAACTACCTGCAAATGGCAGGTCATACAACCTTCAAAGATAAATAAGCACATAAAATAAAGATACAGAGGGGTAAAGATTTTTAATGTTTTACTGGTGTATTGCACATGAGAGTAATTTGACCGGAAAATAAACATAGTGTTTTGGGGTTTTATTTAAAAAAGATCGTTACATAGTAACCTTTTAATAATTAATATTTCTATCATTTATTAAACAAATATCATATATTACACTGAAAAAAATCAGATGGTTGCCAATTAATTCAATAAATTGTTAAAAAATTATCGTTAAAAAATTAATGTTTAAACCATCAAAGTTTTATATTTGAGGGAATTATTATAGCAATGAAGCATCCGGGATTGTTGATTATATTTTTTTTTATAGGTATTAATTCAGCCTTAATTGCTCAGGATGTCACTATTAACGTTGATACAGTAAGTAATAAGTGTGATCACGGTGTTTTCAATTTATCATTTACCGTTACCCCGCTGCCTGCAAACATAACTTCAGTACGCTGGAATTTTGGATCAGGCATTGCTCCTAATGACAGCGGCATTTCACCAACGGTAGAATATCTTAACGGAGGAATTGATACTGTTAAAGTGAAAATAAATAACAGCCTTACAGGTGTAACGACGGTTAAAGTATTACCTTGTCTGGAAGTACCAAATGTATTTACACCAAATGGCAATGCTGCGCATAATGAATTGAAAATTATATATCGTGGTGACGGATTAATTTCATTCAAGGTATTTACCAGGTACGGTATAATGATATTAAGTACGGAAGGTCAAAATATTACCTGGGATGGAAGACTTGAATCAGGTGACCAGGTTTCTGCCGGTATATATTATTACGTAATTGAAGGAGTAGGAACGTCAATTCCTATTTCAAAGAAAGGGTTTTTCTACGTTTTCTACCTATAAAAATTATCTCATTTTATTAGCTATTCCTTAATTTTAAATTCCTCATTTTTAAAATTGCCTTTCTTACCTTCCAGCAGAGAAACTGCTATATAGAAGATAAAAATTAATGGTATGGCTGAAACCCTGCATACAATTATTAAGATCAACGAACCTGCAAGTAGTACATATTTATAAATATTTTCCCTGATTGAAAAATTATTGAATTTCAATGATATCATTGGTAGCTCACAAATCAATAAATATGAAAGAATTACTGAAATTATTACTAATACCCATATATTTAAAATATGGAAGGCAATAAAACTGTTATTTATGATAATATATGGTATGGAAGCAATTAAAAAAGCATTTGCCGGAGTTGGTATTCCTATGAATGAGTGTATCTGTCGAGTGTCGGTATTAAAACGTGCAAGTCGTATTCCTGAAAATATGGCAATTAGAAAAGAACTGCTTACAAGGATAGTTTCATAATAATGACCTGAGGCAAACTGAAAGCCGGGATCTGAATTTTTAACAGATATGACCATCAATTGAAAGAGAATACAGGAAGGAGCAAGACCAAAACTGACAATATCGGAAAGTGAATCCATTGATTTTCCAAATTCAGAATGTACTTTTAGCAAACGGGCAACAAAACCATCGAAAAAATCAAACAACCCGGCCACAAATATTAAAACCGATGCAGTAAGCAAATCACTACTGAAAGCAAAAACAACTGCTAAACATCCTGAGAAAAGATTTAAACAAGTTATCAAATTTGGTATTTGTCTTATTATTAATTGTATAGCTCTCATGTTATAAAAATTTTTCAAAATTAAATTAATTTATATACATATTACGCATAATATAAATTTAACAGTTTTTAATAATCAATTTTAAATTAAATCCTTATATTTAAATGATTTTTTAATAGCATAACTATCATAAAATTATGAAGATTGCCGTCGATTTTGATGGAACCATTGTTGAACACAAATACCCTGCAATTGGTGAAGAATTACTTTTCGCAATAGAAACTCTAAAAGAACTTCAACGTCAGCAACATCAGATTATCCTTTGGACATTCCGATCAAACAAGGAACTGGACGAAGCTGTTGAATATTGCAGCAACAGGGGTTTAGAGTTTTATGCCGTAAATAAAAACTTTCCTGAAGAAATTTTTGATGAAAATATAAGCCGGAAAATTAATGCTGATTTATATATTGATGATAGAAACCTGGGGGGATTTCCAGGTTGGGGCATAGTATTTGAAATGGTTCAGAACGGAGTATCACTGGAGCCATACCAAAAAGAAATAACGGATAAAAGGAAACCTTTTTCCGGTCTGTTTAAAGGTTTATTTAATCAATAGATCCATGATAATGTGCAAATTATGATAATAAATTATTGATCTGCTTTCAAATAAACAAATTAACGAATAAACCAAAATAATTCCATTGAAGACGTATTTAATCAGACCTATATGTATTGTTATATTTGTTTTATCCTTAGGTTCATCGTGCAACAGGAATTCCTCAGATCATGCATTAAATAACAGTAATGTCGATTCCGGCAAGACCTTTTCCAAATCTGAAATTCATTTTAAAATACCCCATAATAATGAATCGTTCACATCGGGGAAAGAAATAATCTTTGAAGTGAAGAATGACAATGAAGCATTGGCTCCTGATTCCATAGTTTTATTGATTGACGGCATAACAAGCGGGTCAATTAAAAGTACAAAAGGACAATTTCAGATATCCTCTGAAAATATGAAAATGGGATCAAGAAATGCAGAAGCAGTAGCTTTTTTTAAAGACAAACACAAAGAATATGCAAATATTGTATTTAAATTACTTGCCTCATCCCCTCCTTATAACTATAATTATAAAATTGTTAAAGTTTACCCTCATGATATAAATGCATTTACTCAGGGTCTGATATACGAAGATGGTTATCTTTTTGAAGGCACAGGAGAATATAATCAGTCATCACTGAGAAAAGAAAAACTTAATAATGGAGAAATTATTCTTTCGGTTAATTTACCTTCTGAGGTATTCGGAGAAGGTGTAACAGTATTTGATGATAAGATTATTCAAGTGACATGGAAAGAACAAACCGCTTTTATTTTTAATAAGGCTAATTTTAATTTAATCAACAAAATACATTATTCAATAGGTGAAGGGTGGGGTATTACCTATAATGGTAAAAATTTAATTATGAGTGATGGTTCGAGTTATCTTTATTTTCTTAATAAGGAAGACCTGTCGGAATCAGACAGGGTTGAAGTTTGTGATGATAAAGGACCGGTGAAAAATCTCAACGAACTTGAATATATTGATGGCAATGTATGGGCAAATGTATGGCAAAGCGATTATATTATTAAAATTAATCCAAAAAATGGTGAAGTAACAGGCAAACTTGACCTTAGCGGATTATTAAAGCCAAATGATAAACTCCCCAATACTGATGTATTGAATGGTATTGCTTATATATCAACGTCAAAGCATTTTATTGTAACAGGAAAAAACTGGCCAAAGCTTTTTGAAATCTCTGTATTTAAATGAATTAAACTTTAAACTCCTACTCTCCTAATCTCCTACTTTCCTACTTTCTTACTTTTCTACTATAACATATTGTTAATAAACTAATAATACACTCAATTCAATTATACTTTCAAGTTTATCAAAATGAATGTAGGTTGATCAGGTATTTTTGATAACTTTACTACCTTGTTGTTGAAAAGTTGTTAATAACTCTAATTTTATTGTTTATAATTGACACAGGAACTTCCGGCATTATTAAGTAATGCATGTTAATTTTGTGTCATAAATAATTTAAATTTAAAATATTATAAACCAGAAATTTAATAAAATGTCAAAAGTAATCGCATTAGCAAATCAAAAAGGTGGTGTTGGAAAAACAACTACTGCAATTAACCTGTCAGCAAGTTTGGCTGTACTGGAAAAAAAAATATTGCTCATAGATGCGGATCCGCAGGCTAATGCAACATCAGGCCTGGGCTTTGATATCAGATCAATAAAGACAAGCATATATGATTGTCTTATAGACGGGGTAGATCCAAATGAAATAGTACTTAAATCTGAAGTACCTGGTCTTGACCTTATTCCCTCACATATTGACCTGGTTGGAGCTGAAATTGAAATGGTAAATTTACCTGACCGTGAAAAAATTCTTAAAGGGGTAATTGAGAAAATTAAAGACAAATATGATTATGTATTAATTGACTGTTCTCCATCTTTGGGACTTATAACTGTAAATGCCCTGAGCGCCGCAAATTCAGTTATTATTCCGGTACAGTGTGAATATTTTGCACTTGAAGGTTTAGGCAAGCTACTTAATACAATTAAATTTATACAGACCAGGTTAAATACAGCTCTTGAAATTGAAGGATTTCTTTTAACCATGTATGATGCCAGGCTGCGTTTAAGTAATCAGGTAGTTGACGAAGTTACAAAGCATTTTCAGCAAATGGTGTTTAAAACCTTGATACAAAGAAATATTAAGCTGAGTGAATCACCCAGTTTTGGGAAACCGGTGATTTTGTATGATGCCAGCTCAACAGGTTCAATTAATTACCTTAACATGGCAAAGGAATTCCTGCAAAAGAATGAGGAATATGTACCCAGTTCCGAAAAAGTTTTAAATTTATAAAAATACGCAAAATTCATAATGGCGGTTAAAAAAAGTGCTTTGGGAAGAGGTTTGAGTGCTTTAATAGAAGAAGCCGGTGATGGCAATAAAAATGATAGCAATACCTCTACTAACGAAATAGATATTAACCTTATTGAGGTTAATCCTTTCCAGCCACGAAAAACATTTGATGAAGAGTCCTTGTTTGAACTTGCTTCTTCTATCGGAAAAGTTGGAATAGTGCAGCCTATTACAGTTAGAAAATTAGAAAATAATAAATTCCAGCTTATATCCGGTGAACGGCGGTTTCGTGCCTCAAAAATCGCCGGATTGACTTCCATTCCTGCTTACGTTAGAATAGCCAATGATCAGGATATGGTGGAAATGGCGCTTGTGGAAAATATCCTGCGCGACGACCTTAATGCCATAGAAATAGCTATAAGTTTTCAGCGGCTGATTGAAGAATTTAATCTTACTCAGGAAGAACTGAGTGAACGTGTAGGTAAGAAAAGAGCTACAGTTACCAATTATTTACGCCTGTTAAAACTACCTGCTGAGATGCAGGTAGCCATTAAGGATCATAAAATGACAATGGGCCATGCCCGTGCTATTATAAGCGTGGAGTCCGCTGAAGATCAAAAAAACCTTTTTAATCAGATCCTGGATAAGGAATTGACTGTCAGAGAAGTTGAGAAAATTGTAAGTGCAATTTCAAATACGAAAGAAAATGGTTCTTTAGCTCAAAACAAGGATTTTTCGGGAGACATAACTGAAAATAACTCTTCAACAGCAGAAGCTGCCGTTGAACCTGATAATTTAAATATATCGTTACAGGCGAAAAAATATCCTGGAGTTATTGGTAAGGATTATAGTAATTATCAAAGCAAACTGAGAAATCATTTTAATGTAAAGGTAGAGGTTGTGCACAACAATAGTGGATCGGGTAAAATAGTGATTCCATTCCATTCTGATGATGAACTGGCAAATATTATTAATATTCTTGAATCAAATAATTAGTGATTAGTAAGGAAATATAAATAAATTTTAGCTTTGCTGATTAATACTATAAAATATTTACTGGTAATTCTTATTTACATATTGATTACAGAACGGCCAGTTAATGGTCAGCAAAACGATCAGGCTTCCAAAGACACTGCGAGTATTTCAGAAAGCGATACTACCAATGGTGGCATCGATACGAGTTCAATTATTTACAAACATAATCCTGCCAGGGCAGCTTTCCTTTCAGCTGTAGTGCCCGGTCTTGGTCAGATTTATAATGGAAAAGGATTGTTTTGGCGCTTACCAATTTTATATGCAGGAATTTCTTTTGAAGTGTATTTTATTTCCTATCTGAATAGTCAATACCAGAGCTGGCATACCGGTTACGTCAATTATACAAATTACATTAATAACCTTGGGAGTAAAACTTATAACTACAGCTATGTAAATAAAATGCTTGGAGGACTCATAAATCCATATTATTTAAGTTATTTTGGGAATAATTACAGCATTGTAATATCAGGTCTTAAAAGTTCAAACGACTATTTTAAACAATGGCTTGATTTTAATGTTATTTTAATGGCCGGTATATATTTTATAAATATTATTGATGCAACTGTAACTGCATATTTCTTTGATTATAATATAACTGACGATCTCGCATTTAAAATAAGTCCCACTTTACTTAATAATTCAATTACGAATTTTGGAACCCTGGGGTTAAAAATTTCGTTTAACCTACGCAAATAAACAAATTATGAATATGATAAGATTTTCCTTTGTATTATTAATTTTTGGGATGTATGGTCTCACATTAACTGCACAGATTAATGATTCAACGGTAAACAATATACCTTTTTATAATGCTGACCGGAATGTAGACAGTTTAATCAGGAATATGTTTGCACAGGAACCTGTTCCGGGTGATACGGCTCTTCCTGTTATAATCGATACTTCCCAGAACATTGTAACTGATATACCGGATTCGATTTACATATACAGGATAAAACGCATTCCTTCGGCAATAAGCTTTACATATAACGAAGTAGTCAAGCGTTATATAGAGGTATACACCTTGCGAAAAAGAGAAAAGCTTCAGGAAATGTTAGGTTTAAAAGATTATTATTTCCCAATGATAGAAGAAATTCTCGATTCTTATGGTTTACCTCTTGAATTAAAGTATTTGTCTGTAATAGAATCAGCTTTAAATCCCAGAGCTGTTTCCCGTGCCGGTGCCACAGGATTATGGCAGTTTATGTACCATACAGGTCGTTTATATAATCTCGCGATTAATTCTTTTGTAGATGAACGCCGGGACCCTTATTTGGCAACGCGTGCTGCAGCAAAATATCTAAAAGATGCATATTGCGTTTATAATGACTGGTTACTAGCCATTGCTGCATATAATTGCGGTGCAGGTAATGTAAACAGAGCCATCCACCGTTCAGGAGGAAAAACAAATTACTGGGATATCTATCCTTTTCTACCACGTGAAACAAGAGGTTATGTACCAGCTTTTATAGCAGCCGCATATTCTATGACATACTATAAGGACCATGGTTTATATCCTTACCCTTCAGATTTACCGACTGAAACTGATACGATTATGATAAACGAAAATCTACATCTGCAACAGATAGCAGATGTTATGCATATTCCCCTGCAACAATTGATTGAACTTAATCCACAATACAGGTTAAACATCATACCCGGAAGGTATTCCTCCTGTCCTTTACGTCTCCCGAATGATTTAACAAACAGATTTATTGATTTACAGGATTCTATATTAAAATATAAGCATGATGTCTTTTTTGCTGGAGATTTCAAAATAGTTAATCCCTCCAATTACAGATCTTACAGTTATGCGTCTGCCGTTACCCCTAAGAATATGTTAAAAGTTATTTACACTGTTAAATCAGGGGATAATCTTGCAGCTATTGCTGCTGCATATAAAGTCAGAACTAATGATTTAAGGTTTTGGAATGATATTTCACGAAATAAAATTAGGGTTGGCCAACGATTAATTGTATTTATTCCTAAAATACAAATTGTTGAAAAAACAGTTCCGGGTGTAAGATCATCTGTTGACACTACTATCCCGGATAAAGGAAATATTAACGTGGTTGATGGATATATTTATTATCAGGTTAAAAATGGTGACAGCATTTGGAAAATAGCAAATCAATTTCCAGGTGTATCTGATCAGGATATTATAAAATGGAACAATTTATCAAAACCAAATAATATAAAAGTAGGACAAACAATTAAAATTAAGAAAACAAATTAATAAGCTTTTCAACTACTGCTAATATGAAGCCTTTTAATGTTTTCATTTTTGGCTTTTGCATAGTAATTTTAATAGCCTTACTATCCTTGTATTTTCGAAATAATCCACCAAAATTATTAGGTTATACCTTTATTGTACCTGCTTTTTCATCTAACGAAAATAAAGTTAAATACAAGGACATTTCCCAAATAATTAAACTCTCAAGGATTATATCGGATACAACCTTAAAAGATAATACCGGTTCAGCCTTACCTGAAACTAAGACATCTCAGTTAAATAAAACAAAATTCAAACGTGTAAAGCCCGGAATCAATGCCGACAGTATCCGTTTCCTTATTCGTCCCGTTGAATTTCCTCAAGGTATGGATACACTCTTATTTCCTTTCTTTAGAATTCTGCAAAATTTAAAAAATGAAAATAAATTAATTAGAATACTGCATTACGGTGATTCTCAAATAGAAGGAGACCGAATTACTTCCTATTTCAGAAACCAGCTACAAACTAAATTTGGTGGAAGCGGTATAGGTCTCTTGCCTGTTATATCGTTTAGTCCTGCATCTATGTCATATGTGTACTCTACTTCCGGAAACTGGACAAAAGTATCCCTGTATGCGTCTAAAACTATAATGCAAAACCATAAAAAATATGGAGCCCTTATTAATTTTGCTTTCCTGGGAGATGGGCATGATATCCAGGATAAAGAAATTGAATTGGATGGTTCAATAGAACTTAAACATTCAAACCTTTCATACCCTCTTACTCAATATTTTCAGCTTTGCCAGTTTTACTACGGATTTAATAAAACACCGGTTTTAATTCAACTTAAACGTCATAAACAGATTATAGATGCAGATTTCCTTCCGCCTTCTTCTGAAATCAGGGTTAAGCAATGGAATGTAAAGTGGCCGGTTAATGATTTGGTTATTGAGATTAAAGGTAACAGTTCTCCTTATGTATATGGAATTGCTCTGGATGCAAGTCAGGGTGTTGCAGTAGATAACATCCCTTTAAGGGGTAGCTCCGGACTTGAATTTACAAAGATGGACATGGCTTTTTTACATAACTTCTATAATTTATTGAATGTTAAATTACTTATCCTTCAGTTTGGAGTGAACATTGTCCCTAATGTGACCGATAATTATAATTATTACTACAGGGAGTTTATTGAGCAGTTGAAATTGCTCAAAGATTATAATCCCGGACTTGCTATAATTGTTATCGGAGTAAGTGATGTATCAAGGGCAGGTAAAAACGGATTTGAGTCGTATCCTAATATAGAAAAAATAAGAGATGTTCAGAAAAAAGCGGCATTTGAAACTGGTTGTGCATTTTGGGATATTTTTGAAGCCATGGGTGGTCAAAATTCAATGCCAAGTTGGGTTCTTGCCAACCCGCCTCTTGCACAGAAAGATTTTATTCATTTTAATCCATTAGGTGCTAAAATTATAGGTGAAATGTTTTATAGATCCTTTATCAGGGAATATGATAAATTTGCAAATACTTTAAATATAAAAGATGAGGTGATGCTGAATGATAAATAGTATTATAAATGACCTATATAAAAATTTATATTACGACCCGTCGTCTCCGATGGTTTTCACACAAATGTCATTCTGGTTGTTTTTTATTATTGTTTTGTTTGGATATTCGTTTGTATATAAGAATATTCCCTTAAGAAACTCCTACCTTCTTTTTGTAAGTCTTTATTTTTATTATAAATGCGGCGGTATATTTATTTGGTTACTTGTAATATCCATAATAGTTAATTATTTATTGGGAATTGGTATAGCCTGTACTGCAAAAATATGGCTTAAACGTATTTATGTAACTATCGCAGTTATATTTTGCATAACCTTGTTGTCTTATTTCAAATACTCGGGATTATTTATAGAATTTTGGAATTATGTATTTCGTACTCATTACGACTTAAAAAACTATCTTGGCATTTTAGCAGACAGGATAACACACTCGCAGGGACCCGACATCAGCTCAATTATTTTACCCGTTGGCATTTCTTTTTATTCATTTCAGGCCTTAAGTTACATTATTGATTTATACAGGCAAAAAACTAAACCTTTATATAATATAATTGATTTTGCATTTTATAAATCATTTTTCCCCCAGATAGTTTCAGGTCCGATAGTTAGAGCCTCCGAGTTTGTTCCTCAAATCAACAAAAACTATGATCTTTCAAAAAGAGAAATGGGACAAGCTTTATTCTTAATAATTAATGGATTAATTAAGAAAATGATTATTTCTGATTATTTGTCTTTAAACTTTGTGGACAGAATATTTGACAGTCCGTTAAGTTATTCAGGATTTGAGAATTTAGCCGGGGTATATGGGTACTCTATTCAAATCTATTGCGATTTTTCAGGATATACAGATATTGCAATTGGTATTGCCTTATTATTGGGATTCCGGATCCCCATTAATTTCAATTCACCTTACAAAGCAGTCAATCCGGAGGATTTCTGGAGAAGATGGCACATTTCATTATCATCATGGTTTCGCGATTACCTTTATATTCCACTTGGAGGTAATAGAAAAGGCAAAATTTCAACAAGCTTAAACTTGTTTATTACTATGCTGATAGGTGGCTTATGGCACGGTGCGAATATAAGGTTTTTAGTTTGGGGTGCCATTCACGGAATAGGATTAATAGTAAATAAATTATGGTTAAGTATTTTTGGGACAAGGAAATACATCGGTGGCATCAGAAAAATTATCTTTCAGCTTATAACTTTTCATTTTGTGGCCTTTGCCTGGATATTCTTCAGAAGTCAGAATATTACCTATGCATTTCAAATAATTGATCAAATAGTTTATCATTTTCAATTTCAGCATATTCCTGAAATATTTATAAGCTATTCCTCGATATTTACTATTTTAATTGCAGGGTATTTAACGCAATGGTTACCCTGGTCAATTAAAGAAAAATACAGAGGATGGTTCATTAAATCAAGCATTTACCTTAAGGCAATTTTACTGCTTATTCTTGTTATTGTTATAGTACAGGTAAAATCTTCTGTGCTGCAACCATTTATTTATTTCCAGTTCTAGAATGTTACGTCAGTAACAAATTAAATTCAACAAAATAAATATAAATTTAACAATTGGTCAAAGAAAATCATCGTTTAGTCAAAATATTTGACCTATAAGTCAACTAATTTCACTTATTCATTTGGTCAAACGTATCATTTTACAAATTTCAGCATTAGAATTAATTTCTAACTTTGACGCTCCTATGAAACACTTAGTAATTGACCAGTGTCAACTTTCCCCAAGAGTTGAATTAAACCCCGAAGGGATAATTTCTATAAATGGAAAATGCATTTTAGAAGATACTGTTGGATTTTTTAATCCAATTTTCAGATGGATAAAGATCTGTACATTTAATACCGTGAAAATTGAATTCCGTATAGATTATGCCAACACCGGAAGTGTGAAACAATTCTACAATCTGTTAGAGTTAATTAAAGAAAATTACTGTATTAAACATGTTTATGTAAACTGGTATTTTGAAACCGGCGACGAAGACCACTTTGATCTGGGTAAGACTCTGGAATCACAAACTAATATTCCGTTTGACTTTTACGAATATTCAAACGTAGGTTAAATATTTGTAATTATCCTAAATATCCTTTTAACAACTTACTTCTTGAAGTATGGCGCAGGCGACGAATTGCCTTTTCTTTAATCTGACGAACCCTTTCACGTGTTAATCCAAATTTTTCACCTATTTCTTCAAGAGTCATTTCCTGAATTCCTATTCCAAAAAATAATTTTATTATATCACGTTCCCGTTCAGTAAGGGTGGCTAATGCTCTGTCAATTTCCCTGCTGAGCGATTCATTTATAAGACGCCTGTCTGCATTGGGAGAATCACTGTTTATCAATACATCCAGTAAACTGTTATCTTCACCTTCAACAAAAGGAGCATCAACAGAAACGTGTCTACCCGACACTCTTAATGTATCGGCCACTTTTTCCTTTGGAATTTCGAGTACTTCAGCAAGTTCCTCAGGAGAAGGGGTGCGTTCATTTTCCTGTTCAAATTTGGAAAATGCCTTATTTATTTTATTAAGGGAACCTACCTGATTTAATGGAAGGCGAACTATTCGGGATTGTTCGGCCAGGGCTTGTAAAATAGATTGACGTATCCACCATACAGCATACGAGATAAACTTAAATCCACGTGTTTCATCAAATTTTTCTGCAGCTTTAATTAATCCCAGGTTACCTTCATTTATTAAATCCGGTAAACTAAGGCCTTGATTTTGATATTGTTTAGCTACGGAAACCACAAAACGTAAATTAGCTCTTGTTAATTTTTCAAGTGCTGCCCTGTCTCCTTTCTTAATACGCTGAGCCAGCTCAACTTCTTCTTCTACAGTAATTAATTCTTCCTTACCAATTTCCTGAAGATACTTATCAAGAGAGGCACTTTCTCTATTTGTGATTGATTTTGTGATTTTTAATTGTCTCATTTCCCCTTATCAGAATTTTGTGCGAATTTATGTTAATTTAATATATAATTCAACATATATTTAACAAATAAGTTCGATAAAAAAAGGCTTGCACAGGCAAGCCCATTTTATTGTTGTTATTTTTAAATTATACAATATTAATTTACTCTTTAATTACTTTTCAAAAGATTCGTTTAATTACTTTTCAAAAGATTCGTTTAATTACATTCCAAAAGCATAATAGGCAACAACTCCATTTGGATAAATACCTTCAATTAAAACTCCGCCTTTAAAACCTGATAATTCATGCTGTACATCATCAATTGAATATACAGGATGGTTATTAATTTGAGTAATTATAAATCCTTTTTGAACACCTTCATCTTTAAGTTTACCCTGCGACAAACTTAACACTTTAACCCCGGACTTAATACCAAGTTTATGTTTTTCAACAGCAGGTACTTCACTCAACTGAGCTCCTAAGATGGATATATCTTCATCTTTTGCTGTTATTATCTTTGTCGTTCCTTCCATATTACGAAGGATTACTGAAATTTGTTTCTTATTATTTTCGCGGCTGATAACCAGATCAACTTTATCTTTGGGTCTGTACCTGCTAATCTGTTCCTGTAATTCTGAAGTACTGTTAACAGTTACATTGTTAACTGACAATATTACATCACCTTCTTTTATTCCTGCAGCTTCAGCAGCTCCATCCTTGGATATCCCTGCAACGTATACCCCCTCCATTTTATCCAGCTTTTTATCCTTCGAGAGTTCCTCGTCAATGTCCCTGATTGATACACCCAGTAATGCCCTTTGAACCTTACCAAATTCTATAATATCAGAAGCAACTTTCTTTACAATGGTAACAGGAATTGCAAAAGAGTTTCCAATGTAACTTCCTGTTGGTGATGCTATGGCTGTATTAATTCCAATAAGTTCGCCATTTGTGTTTACCAGCGCTCCACCGCTGTTCCCCGGGTTTACTGCAGCATCTGTCTGAATAAATGATTCAATTGCATAGTTCCCGCGTTTATCATTTCTTTCACTGAGAATATTCAGGTTTCTGGCCTTGGCACTAATTATTCCTGCTGTAACTGTCGAGGTAAGGTTATAGGGATTACCTACAGCAAGAACCCATTCTCCTACTTTCATATCATCAGAATTTCCATATGTAATAAATGGAAGGTCTTTTTCATCTATCTTTATTATTGCTATGTCCGTATCAGGATCCCTTCCAATAACTTTGGCTGTATATGTATGTTTATTATTAAGAGTAACTTCAACTTTATCAGCCTCATCAATAACATGGTTGTTTGTTATAATGTATCCGTCACTGGAAATGATAACTCCTGATCCAAAACCAGCTACAGGTTGTGGTTTTTCTTCAAAATTGCGGTCGCCGAAGAAAAAATCGTAAAAAGTTCCTCCCGATGGAGCACTCTGAACTGAGGTTGTTTTAACATGTACTACGGCATGGACTGTTTTTTCTGCAGCATATGTAAAATCAAGACAATTACCATTGCTGCTCTGAGTTAACTGGGTTAAATGAGCATATTGGGGCTGTTCGGCCGATATGACTATATTTTTATGATCAAACCGTGCATATAGAAAAACTGTGATTAAACTGGTAGCGGCAATCAAAAAAAATAAGCCTGCAAGTTTTTGAGTTTTCCTGTTGTTTAAAATTGAAGTTTTCATCTTTATTAATTTAAATTACAACTTATGAATTTTTATAGGAGAACTACAAAATAACTGCCATATTTTACATTTAGCTTTTAATTAACATTATTTAACTGAGGGGGTCACGCATCAATCTTTGCATATTTTGCATGTTTTTCAATGAAATCCCTGCGTGGAGGTACATCATCGCCCATAAGCATTGAAAATATTCTGTCGGCTTCTGCCGCACTGTCAATTGTAACCAGTCGCAATGTTCTGAACTCAGGATTCATTGTGGTACTCCAGAGCTGTTCGGCATTCATTTCACCCAAACCTTTATATCTTTGAATATGAACTGATCCATCTTTTCCCTTTCCCAAATCTTCCACTAGTTTAAGTCTTTCTTCTTCCGTCCAGCAGTATCGCTCCTGGTTGCCTTTCTTAACAAGATAGAGGGGTGGAGTTGCTATGTACACATGCTCATTTTTAACCAAATCAAGCATGTACCTGAAGAAAAAAGTCAATATAAGTGTAGTGATGTGACTTCCATCCACATCAGCATCAGTCATGATTATTATTTTATGATAGCGAAGCTTTTCCAGATTAAGGGCTTTGCTGTCATCATCTGTGCCAACACTAACTCCCAGGGCAGTAAAAATATTTTTAATTTCTTCATTTTCAAATATTTTATGCTGCATTGCCTTTTCAACGTTTAATATTTTACCCCTTAAAGGCATAATTGCCTGAAAGTTCCTGTCACGGCCCTGTTTTGCTGTGCCTCCTGCAGAATCACCTTCCACCAGATATATTTCACACATTGAGGCATCCCGTTCAGCACAATCCGCAAGCTTACCCGGTAAGCCTGAACCTGAGAGCACTGACTTCCGCTGAACCATTTCGCGGGCTTTACGTGCAGCATGTCTGGCGGTGGCTGCCAAAATGACTTTTTGTACTATAATTTTGGCATCTTTTGGATTTTCTTCAAGGTAATTACCTAATGCCTCGCTTACAGCCTGATCAACAGCTCCCATTACATCATTATTCCCAAGCTTGGTCTTTGTCTGACCCTCAAACTGTGGTTCCTGCACTTTTACTGAAATGACCGCCGTTAATCCTTCACGAAAATCATCTCCGCTGATGTCAAATTTTAATTTAGACAACATTCCTGACTTTTCGGCATATGTTTTTAAGGTCCTGGTTAATCCTCTTCTGAAACCTGCCAGATGGGTACCACCTTCAATAGTATTAATATTATTTACATATGAATGTACATTTTCTGAAAAAGAATTATTGTACTGCATTGCCACTTCTACCGGAACTCCTGCTTTTTCTGAATCTATACTTATAATGTTTTCGGTAAGTTTATCCCGGTTTTCATCCAAAAAAACGACGAACTCCTTTAACCCATCTTCGGAATAAAATTCAGAAAACCTGTAATTATCATTATCATCCTTCTCACGAAGATCTTTTAAAGTAAGTTTTATCTTCTTATTTAAAAATGCCAGTTCCCTTAACCTGGATTCAAGGATTTCGAAGTTGTATTCTACAGTAGTAAATATACTTGCATCCGGTTTAAAACTGATTGTGGTGCCCGTTCTGTTTGTTTCTCCTGTCACCTTAACAGGTCCGGTAGGTTTACCTATACTGAATTCCTGCTGGTATATTTTCCCGTCTCTATGGACTTCAGCACAAAGATAACTGGATAAAGCGTTTACACATGACAAACCGACTCCATGCAAACCACCTGAAACTTTATATGAATCTTTATCAAATTTACCTCCTGCATGCAGAACAGTTAAAACTACTTCAAGAGCAGATCTTTTTTCCTTTTCATGATAATCAACTGGTATTCCGCGTCCATCATCGGTAACTACAACTGAACCATCTTCGGTAATTAGTACGTCTATATTTTTGCAATATCCGGCAAGTGCTTCATCAATAGAGTTGTCCACAACTTCATAAACCAGATGATGCAACCCTTTTACGTCTATATCGCCAATATACATGGCCGGTCTTTTACGCACTGCTTCCAGACCTTCAAGGACCTGTATACTGTCAGCTGAATATTCGTTTGTGTTATTGTTTGCTTTTGTGTTGTTTACATTAACATCTTGATTGTCTCTATCCATTATTCTTTTTTTATTTTATAAAATAACATTTCTGATAAAAGTAATCCTCTTCCCGTACTTTTATATAGAAAAGCCATCTAAATTAAAGCATTTAAGTCTTTATATTTCAATAAATTAATTGCACAAAACCGCTTTTTTTTAAAGCAACGTAAATATAGCAAAATAAGCCATGTAATTGACTTATTTTATTGGTTTAATTCATTGAATTTATTAACAAATATCAGATGACTTTTGAATGATGACTAATAACTGATTACTGAAAATATAATAAATATTACGAATTAGTAATCATCTATTTACTCATCTGCACCATAGCACATTTACTAATCAGCAGATTAATTCAGAATTTCCCACTTCCCGTTCTTATCCCTTTTTATTTTATCTGCTGTCAATACCCTTGGATTATTGTATAAGCGAATAAGATCCTGATTGCTGTTTCCATAATGATTTACAAAATAACCCCAAACCATAAACCATGTCCATTCTTTTTGATCCTTAAGGACGATATCTGAAGGTAACTGGCCTACTTCGCCCAATGCAACAGGTTTATCACCTCCGAGGTTAACCAGGTCGTCCTGGTGACTTTGTTTATAATCATTATGGTAAACATCAGCCGCCAAAATATCAACATAATCATCACCCGGATAAAACAGGTCATATGCATATGCTTCATCTCCCGGTATATCACGTGGAGCATTGGTATCCCAGACCCAGATAAGATTGTTTAGCTTATATTTAAACGTATAATAATTGTACATCATAATCCACAGACGTTTAAAGCCATTGTCGCCTTTTTGATTGCACCACCAGAACCATACACCATTCATTTCATGATATGGTCTCCACAGGACGGGGACGTTGGCATCCCTGAGCTTCACCAGGTATTCTGCAACCATATCAGCCTGTCTTTTCCATGCATTATTAAGGCTGGTGCCTTCTGTGACCAAAGAATCAAAGGTGGCTCCATCAGGGCGGTTTTCCATAGCCCATACTGACGATCCGTCACAGGAATCACCTGCAGTGGGAAAGCAGTGATGCCACATTAGTGTGACTATTTTTCCTGACTGATGCTGTTTTATAGCTTCTTTAACCATGTTATCCCTTAATGTTGAGGGACTTATTCCATGAAACTCCAGTGGCCGCATAGGGTCATTTGTATTAAGTGGTCCACAATGATGATATTTCCCGGCCGATTCACCTTCAACACTGAAGCTGAAATCGCAGCCCCACACAGCAGGTTCCCTGGATGTGATTTTCTTAACCGTATCATCATACTCTGTGGGATTGGCAATAAAATTGTGCTGACCTGCCAGTATATATCTGCCTTTTATTTGTGAAAGAAAGGATAATAAATCCTTTGCCTCCTGTGACTTTTCTACCTTAACAGCATCATTGTTTTTGAAACTTCCGACAACCATTAAGAGTATGTTCATTATTAAAAATCTGCTCTTCATTTTATTTCATTTAAATAATTGTATATAGTTGTTTCATATGCCTGTACAAGTTAAATAAATTACCCATAATACCAATCCGTTCTGAAAGTACTTTTTTTTTCAAATAAAATTTACTGACGTTAGTCAAATTTCTTAAAAAATATTTGGAGATCCTAAATAATTATATTTACATTTGCACATCACTAGTTATCTAGTACACTATTTATATAAATAACTATTAAAGTAATTGTACAATATATAATGGCAACATAGTGAGTAAATTAATTAAACATATTATAAACTTTATAAAAATTAAAATTATGAAAAGTACATCTTTAATTCTTATCCTTTTAACCATGGCTTCAATTTTTGCAAGCGCACAGCAATTAACCGGCAGGATAATCAACAGTGAAACAGGCAAACCTGTACCTTTAGCCAATATATTAACTTTGGGTTACAATACAATTACTACATCTGATAAGAATGGCAATTTTAAAATTGACTTCAGGGGTAATTTTGATACCGTTACCGTATTATTTTCAAGTGTAGGCTATAACAAATTCTATTTAAAACTTAATGCTAAAACATTAAGTTCACTGAACGGCCATTTTATTAATATTATTTTAGATCCGAAGTCATATGTAATAAATGAAGTGGAAATAGAAGGACATAGACCAAAATTCGCTGAGATAAAAGTATCGGGAAAGTGAGCGCGATAGTTATTTAATACAATTTTACAAAGAATAGCTTATCCCCGCCATCATATTAAACCTCTGTGCAGGATACTGGTTCCACATATAATATTTAGCAGCTGTGAAATTATTAAAATAAATCCAGAACGATAATATTTTTGTATACCTGTATTCTGCACCCAGGTTAAAATCAAGAGTTGAAGGAATTACCCTGTTTGGATACCCTGGCCGATAATATTGATATAATTCAGGATTGGAATATAAGGTTGTATATCGTTTCCCCATTTCTAAAACATCGAAGTTGACAAGGATTTTATTACTAAGGTTATATTTTAAAGAAAATGTGGCATCTGATTTTGGTTTTTCCCACGCATAAAGCTGATTAGTCATCTGATACTCATAAAAATTAACTTTGGCTGCAAAAGACCATTCGGTTGTAATATCATAACTAACATCAGCTGAATATGTAAACAGGTTAACGTTATCATATACTACTGTGAATTGATTGCCTAAAACTGAAGAATAATCGTTTACAAAAAAATAATCATTTTCAAGTTGTGAATAATTAAATTTTAAAATATAAGATGCTTTTGACCCAAGGCTGCCTTTTATTCCTCCATAAAACGCTGATAATTGTTTGTCATTTGAATCATAAACCAGAAGGTTTGGTTTTATGTACGGGTTCTCAGCAGCAATATCCTGATAGCTGTGATTGTAAACTTTTCCATACACACCTACAAATGGAATTAATACATCCTTTACAACAACAAACTGAAAATCAGCCATTGGAAACAACCATGGTGTAACAAGGTTAAGCTGATGTTGAATAATTACATTAAATCCAAGCTGAAGCCTGTATTCCCTGTTTGAGAAACAGACAGAAGGATATAATGTAAACAATGAATTTACTTCTTGTGCAGAATCAAGAGTTTTATTGTGATCTAAACGATCAAAACTAAAATCAAGTGCCAGTGTTTTATTATTATATATTTTGGATAAATTTCCAACCAGGTAAAAATTATTTTCTGTATGATTAAACCTGTCCTGAAAATAGCTGTATTTAATAAGAGCATTGTACCTGAGTCTGGATGAATCAGAATTAAAGGATTGTAATCCGGCTTTGATTCCGGTGTATAAGTAACTCTGTTTAATGGTATTATTTTGTAATAAAGTGTCAACTAAAGGGTTATATCCATAATCATATACTGTATTTCCTTTAACTTCACCATCTGCATAAAGTAAAAAATCATCGTTTATGAAACTTTTACCGAAAATTTCTGCAGAAGCATTGGAATATCCTGCAAATACACTTGCATTATTGTCAAGTGTCAAATTCCCCGATGAAGATTGATAGTCAAACCTGGCTCCTGCACTATATTTTCTGGATCTTAGCGTATTGAGATATAATTCAGCATCAGGTGTGTTATAATTACCGTAACCTAATAACAGGTAACCATTGTAAAGTTTTGAATATGGCATATTAAGCATTTTGGCTGCATTAATCTGAGAAACCTGGTATTCGGTATTTATCATTACAGGTGTTACATTGTATTGGAATGCTGGCTTAATGGTAGTTGAATCATTAATGACAGGCAATAAATCCAACTTTTTTGCATCGGCAACTTCAGGTTTGTAAGGCTGTACTACTTCAACCTCTTTTTTAATAGTTGCCTGTGAAAAAGCTTGTTCATAACTTAATAAACTTAAAATACCAGTCAGAACAAGGATAATATTTTTTTGAATAATCATAATTTATAAATTACTAATTTACTGTGTAATTAATACAATACATTGAACCTTATTTTTTTACCTGTACTTCTACATCCTGTTGCTTATCTTTTACCTGCGATCCTGCATATTGGGAAACAAGTTTGTCATGTTTTTCTTTGGCTTCATTCTTTATACCATCTTCAGTATTTTCATAATAATCAAGAATGCTTTGCAAAGTGTTAACAGCCTGAAATTCATCGTTTTTGTCTACATATATATCACTCAATAATATAAAACTCTTACCCAGCCAGTATTGATATGGTGTGTTTTTATCTATGAAATTCATTATCTCTTTCATGGCTTCGTCTTTCTTATTTTGATCATAATACAATTTAGCCAGCAAATATTTGCATTCAGATCCTTCTTTGCTTTTTATATCCTTTGCTACCAGTCTCAGTTCATCGGCCGCAGATGCCTGGTTATTGGTTTCCAGAAACGACTTTGCCAAAACATAATGTGATTCCCTGCTTATTTCATCGGGAAGATTTCCATAATTCAGAAGTACCCTGGCAGCAGATATGGAATTGTCATAGTCTGCCAGTTTATAATAACACCGCATCTGCCCTATTCTGGCTTCCATAACGTTGCTCTTAATTTCAGCAACGGTTTCCAGTTGTTTATAATCCTGTAGTGCCCTGGAATAGTTTTCCTTAATGAAGTAAATTTTTGCAGCGGCAAGCAGGGATTGTTCAGTAAACATATTTCTGGAAGCACCGATGACAAACTCATATCCCTTTAATGCCTCATCCTGATTCTGGTTTTTATTATTGCAGTCGGCAATATAATAATTGGCATTTATAATAAAATTCCCGTTTTTATATTTCTCAAGGTATCTGGAAAATTGCTGGACTGATTTATCACAGTCACCATTCATATATATATTTTCGGCTGAAGCATATGTTAAGGAATCCTGTTCTGAAACCCTTACATTTGAACTTTGGCCCTTGCTTTCAAGATATGCAAAATAGGTATCTACATCATTTTTATCAACATACACAGATTTTAATCCTAAATAGGCATCACGCGATTCCGGCGATCCCGGATACTGGTCTATCACTCTTTTATATGCAGTAATTGCATCGGATGACTTATCCTGATTAAAATAAATCAAACCCAGTTGCAGCAATGCCTTTGGAACATAGCTGCTGGTTTGATAGTCATTTATGATAACATTAAAGGATTTAATTGCCTGATCATTTGAATTTAGGGTTATATAAGCCCTGCCAAGTTCAAATAATGCCTCATCCACATAGGAAGATTTTGAATAATCTTTTAGCAACTGATTAAGAAATAATACTTTTTTCTCTGGCCTATTAACCAAACCAAGAGAAAATGCTTTTTGAAAAAGAGAATAATCCGAATCCGCAGCTTTTAGGTCTATTGCCTTTTCATAATTTTCAATTGCCACCCAATAGGACTGTTTCATGAAATAACAATCACCCAGCCTGTTATACGCATCGGCAATATTTTTTTTATTTGCTTTTTTCTGAGATTCAGTATAACGTTTGAACCAATCGAGCGATTCATCATATTTCTTCAAATTGAAATAAGTATACCCTATATTATAGTTTATAAGGTCATATTCATTAAGCCCTGCAGCTTCCGGGAAAGATATGAATCGGTTATACAAATCATTAGCTTCTTCATAATTATGTAACCTGTAATTAGCCTCTCCTTTCCAGTAATATGACCTTGCAGCAATCGTTTTATCAAACTGCTGATATTCCAATGACTTATCGAAATAAATAATGGATGAGTCAAACTTCTGGTTATTAAATAGTTCTAATCCTCTGAAAAAAGCTATATGCTGATATGCTTTTCTTACATTGTTATCCCTTATCTTTATTTTGTTAAGCGATTCAAGAGCTGCCCTGTAATTCTTTGTAGTCATATATGCCAACATAAGGTAATTATATGCCACATCACTTCTTCCCGAATTGGGATACAGCTTCAGATAATCGTTAAAAGCTTTAACAGCTTCATTAAATGGGGATAATGACAGCTCATATGTTGCCACAGCATAATAATATAATGAATTTTCCTTTATTACCGGGTCAAAATCCATTGAGGAAGCTGAATAAAATGCCAGACGGGCTTTTTGTTTGTCGTTTTTCTGAATATAACAATCAGCCAGATGGTACAGGGCATTTTGACTAAGTGAAGAGTTGACAAGAGTTATAGGTTCGAAATTCTTTATTGCATTATCATAATCAGTGGCTTTATAATATGCAAAAGCAAGCTGATATCGATCCTCCGGAGTCATTGACTTAACTTTTTCTGAATATTTTTCAAGGTAGGGTAAAGCCTCAGTATATTTACCAAGACGATAGTACGATTCTCCAATTATTCTTGACATTTCAGCCACCCTCTTTTCAACAACTGAATCAAGCAATGGAGGTGCATATTCCACTACTTTATCATATTTTTTTTGTAAAAAGTATATTTGAGAAATATAATATGGAACTATTGAAGCAAATGTATCATCATCCTTAAGTCTTAAAAATCCTTCCAGAGCTGTTTCATAATTTTTTTGTTCATAGGCAATATGAGAATAATAATATAATGCAGCTGATGTATATTTTGTGTCAATATCCTTTATTTCATAAAAATGTAATTTCGCTTTATCCAGGTTTTTAGTCATAAAATAACAATACCCTGTTTCAAAATGGTACTGTGGCAGCTGATCGCCGGTTAATTTATGAATATCAACTTTCTCAAACCACTCAACTGCCTTATTATACTTCTTGTTATTATACAGATAATGTGCCAGGCTGAAATAAGCATCATTTACCTTACTGTTTGAAGGGTTTGAAGATATGAAGTTTTCAAGACGGCTTTCTGCGTCAGCATTAAATAACTCTGCCGCACATAATGAAGCATAGTACTGAGCTAAAGCTGCTGTTTCGGAATTTTTATTTGATTCTTTTTCAATTACATTATCAAAAAAATTCTGTGCATCTACATACTTTTGTTTTTCATATAATTGAATTCCTTTTTTTAAATTCTGGTCAGGTAAGGAATAAATTAAACTTTGCTGAGCATATATTTGTGTACTCAACAAACTTATAAATCCCCACAATAACAATTTCTTACTTATTAGCATAATTATTAAATTAATTATAACCTGATGATTAATTGTTTCATAATTTCTAAATTTGCCGGTATCTGTTGGTAAAAATAAATATAAAATATTCAAGAATAAAAAAGCCTTTCTCTTTAATATTAACATAAAATTGTCAACTATATTATTTCAATTATTGTTAAAGATCATTACTTTGGTCAAAACTA
This sequence comes from uncultured Bacteroidota bacterium, assembly GCA_963766305.1. Classification (GTDB taxonomy): domain Bacteria; phylum Bacteroidota; class Bacteroidia; order Bacteroidales; family JAAUTT01; genus JAAUTT01. The sequence continues at coordinate 42,553 of CAVYAE010000066.1, read as the reverse complement.
CCAATTACTAAGAACTACATCCAATATGAAAGCCATTACCGATCTTTTCGAAGAATGCACCCAAAAATATAGTAACAATGTATTTCTATGGGAAAAAAGAGGGACGTCATACGAGTCAACCACATATATTAATACCAGGGATCAGGTTTATAGATTTGCTGCCGGTCTCATTGCGCTTGGTTTGAACAGGGGAGACAGAATTGCCCTGCTTTCTGAAGGAAGGAACGACTGGATAATAAGTGAACTCGGAATTTTGTATGCAGGTGGTATTAATGTTCCTCTTTCAGTGAAACTTAATGAATCGGATGAAATTATTTTTCGCCTCGAACATTCCGGAACCCGTTTTATTATTGTTTCAAATCAGAATGCAGGTAAAATATCCAGGATAAAAAAGCAATTGACCTCACTTGAAAAGATTATCCTTTTGGATAAAAACGGAGATATGGGAGAAAAAGAAATATTGTTTTCAGATGTTATTAATTCGGGAACTGATTATCTTAAGCTTTATCCTGATGAATTCCGCAGCAGATGGCAATCTGTCAAAAGTGATGACATAGCCAATATATGTTATACTTCAGGCACTGTTGCCGACCCAAAAGGTATAATATTAACGCACAGAAATTATACAGCAAATGTTGAACAATCATTAACCCTGATGAATATTCCGGAATATTTTGTTTCACTTGTTATTCTGCCCTGGGACCATGCCTTTGCCCACACAGTAGGCTATGCATTTATGGCCAGCGGGGCCAGTATTGCTTCAGTACAGGCCGGAAAAACAGCTATGGACACTTTGAAAAATATTCCTTTAAATCTAAAAGAAATTAAACCTCATTTTTTGTTAAGTGTACCTTCCCTGGCTAAAAACTTTAAAAAACAAATTGAAAAAAGTATAAGATCGAGAGGAATATTGACATTTGCTTTATTCAGTTGGGGTTTGTCAGTAGCCTGCACATATAATGGTATTGGATGGAATAAAGGTAAAGGATTGCGGATTTTACTTAAACCACTGTTAATGTTGTTTGATAAGCTGCTTTTTGCAAAAGTAAGGATAGTATTTGGAGGTAATCTTGAATTCTTTATTGGCGGAGGAGCATACCTTGATGTTGAATTACAGAAGTTCTTTTATGCTCTGGGCTTGCCAATGTATCAGGGATACGGTTTGTCCGAATCATCTCCGGTAATATCTTGCAATTCAGAAGTAAGACTCAAAATGGGTTCTTCCGGCTTTCTTGTAAAAAACCTTGAATTGCAGATATGTGACAATAATGGCAAACCATTACCATTAAATGAAAAAGGTGAAATAGTGGTAAAAGGTGAAAATGTAATGGCAGGTTACTGGAAAAACCCGGAGGCAACTGCCCTGGCATTAAAAGATGGCTGGTTGTATACAGGTGATCTGGGTTCAATGGATAAGGATGGTTTTTTATATGTTTACGGCCGGTTTAAGAGTCTGCTCATTTCGGATGATGGAGAAAAATACAGCCCTGAGGCAATGGAGGAAACATTTGTATCACAGTCTCCTCTTATTGAACAATGTATGTTATACAATAATCAGAATAAATACACTATAGCTTTGGTTGTGATATCTAAAGAAGCTGTAAAAACCCGAATACAAAAACAATCCGGGCACCCGCACATGAAAGAATATTACACTGTAACAGCTCTAAAACATATTGAAGAGGCATTTTATGAGTACCGTACAGGTAAAAAACATGGGCATTTATTCCCTCAACGCTGGTTACCAGCTGCCATAGGAATTTTACCTGAAGCATTTACTGAGGAAAACCAACTGATGAACAGCACTATGAAAATGGTTAGAAGTAAAATTGCTGACCGTTACGCCGATTTAATAAGGTTTCTGTATACACCGGAAGGCAAAAATATCTGTAATGACAGGAATATTAAGAATTTTGAAAAGTATATGGAATAATGAGGAAAAAGTGCAAATGATGACAAATGACTGAATACTAACAAAATGATAAACGAATAATAAATAATCAATTCAACAATGTAAAATGAAAATATATACCAAAACAGGTGATACAGGAAAAACATCTCTAATAGGCGGTCACAGGGTTCCGAAAAACCACATACGTTTAGAAGCCTATGGAACAATTGATGAGTTAATGTCTCATATCGGTTATGTCCTGGATAACAATGCAAACCCTGAAATAAATAAAATTCTCTTTGAAATCCTTGACCGTTTGATGAGTTGTGCTTCTGTACTTGCTGCAGAGAATGATGGGTTTAATATCCCGGAAATTTTGACAGGAGATATAGAATTTCTTGAAAAAGAAATAGATAAAATGGATAGCGAACTTAATCATTTGATATCATTCATATTACCAACTGGACATCCATTGGTATCATCCTGTCATATTGCCAGGTGCGTTTGCCGTCGTGCTGAACGTATTATAGTCAGTTTATCGGAACAATTATATGTACCTGAAAACTTATTAAAATATATAAACAGGTTAAGTGATTACCTGTTTGTTCTTTCCAGGAAATTTGCAAAAGATTTAAAAATTGAAGAAATTCCATGGCACCCGAGGTTGCAAATTCAAAAATAATTTATAATTTCAGGCAAAAGCATTGTTGTATATGTTATTAAATATTAAAACGTTAGCCTTATGTACTGGACTTTAGAATTAGCCTCTAAATTAGAAGATGCTCCCTGGCCTGCAACCAAGGATGAATTAATTGATTTTGCAATAAGGTCTGGCGCACCGATGGAAGTGATAGAAAACCTTCAGGAAATAGAAGATGAAGGAGAAATATATGAAAGTATTGAAGATATATGGCCGGATTATCCAAGTAAGGATGATTTCTTTTTTAATGAGGATGAGTATTGATAATTAATTTTCCCAGATAAAAATATCTTCAGGTTTGTATGGCCTGATTTTGTCAAACCACTTAAAATCTTTTAAGTAAAGGTCATTACCTGTTAATTCAAGAGGTGGATAAAATGTACCTGAAATACTGTTAATTAAGGTAATTATAGTAGGCTTTCTGTTTTTAAGATATATGATTATTTCTGAACTCTCTGATATGTTTATTCCTGACAAATCTGTAGAATCTCCATTTTCAAAAACAAAATACATAGCCTGACCATTACCTTTAACCAGCATTTTGTAAAGTTCATTGTGGGTGTCGAAATATCCTGTCATATCACGTCCTTTTATTTGATGGAAATGAACAGTGTCGACCTGTGAAATTAAAAATGCCGATTTTCTGAGTTCCATCCTGTCAATACGCTGGTTATGTGTAATCAGGTCAATATGTTCTGCTGTCATTTGTGTTTTACCGGTCCATAATACCGGCGATCTGAACAATTGCAAAACTGAATCCTTAAAGGAATAAAACATTGAATCACATTTACCCTGCAGGTCTACGCCAAAAAATTTTACATGATAATATGCCTTAATAAATTTAAAAGTATCAGTTCCTTCCACAAAAACACCAGACCGGATTGTATCAGCATGCAAAAAAAGGGAATCTTTTTTGTCAACCTGGATCATCATTGCCGATTTAGTGACGACTGCCGTTTTCTCAATCCGGTTATAAAGTGCATAATCACCACATATTAAAATATTTTGGGTAGTATCCACAACAACCGTATTGGAATAGGCCTTACCTACGCCAAGTCAGTTTTCATAATAAAGAGTATCACTTGTTACAATCTGATCCTTACTCTTCATCCAGGCATTTTGCCGTAGTAAGGCTATACCTGTAGTAGTGTTTGTACGACCCTCTTTCACAATAAATTGAATCATTTTCTGTGCCTATCATATTTGTTGGAGCAATAAAATAAGCTGTTTTAATGGCAGTATTATATTGCATGCTATCAGTAAGAACAACACCCTGGGGATTTGTTTCAACTACATTTTTATTGAAATAAGCCAGTTTTGTATATTTGTTATATGAACCATAATCACTTACTATATGGTCATTCCCGTCATAAATGGACCTTTCCCGGGATAATTGGCTATCCCTGTCCGTAAGTTGTAGAAAACATTTTGTGTAGTCAGGGTTGTACTATCGTCAACCATTACTACATTACCGGATATTTCAGCGACATGATTAACTGCAACATAATGAAGCGTCTTACCTGTTATTGAAGTGTTACCTTCCTTTGGAACTATTTTTATATTGCTGAAAGCATCAAAGTCTCTGTTGGGATACCAATATGCACTATCGCAATACATTGTTGTTGAATTATCAAAAAAAACGACGTTTCCCACAAGTCGTTGAATATCCACTCCATCCTTTTTAAAACCTTCTGTATATCCGGCTTTGTAGTCAATAGTGGTTTGCGGGAAAACCTGTACCAGATTTAACACCAAAAAAAAAGCCGGGATTAAACTACGAATTGAGAAGATCATGTTTTTAAAATGATGCCTTAAACCATTCGTCGGACTTAAAATTACATTGTCTGTAGGAGTCATCAATATGAATGTATGTCGATTTCCTTTTTTCAGAAAACCATTTGCTCATGACCTCTTGTCTTTTAAAATTTTTTGCCAGTTCCTGAATATTATTATAATCGCGGGTCAGATCTGCTCTGTGAGCTTCTGTAGATGCCAGGACTTTAATTATTTTATAAAAAACTCTTCCATTTTTATCTTTTGATTCATAAGGACTTGATATTTCACCTACCTTAAGTGATTTAATAGCATAATAATCAGCTGGCGGAATTTGTTCAGTTTCAAACTTATTGGTTCCTGTGACCTGGTTCACCAGGATACCTTTATTGAACCTTGAATCCTGATCCATTGAATATTTCTGTACAGCTTTTTCAAATGTAAGTGAATCAGTACGTATTAATTTAGCAATACTGTCAAGCAGAAGTTTTGTACGTATAACTGCATCAGGGTCAGGTCTGGGTTTCATTAAAATATGCCTGGTATTTATGCGGTCACCTTTTTTTTCTATTAATTGTATAAGATGATAACCCATTTCTGATTCTACAATATGCGAAACATCTCCGGGATTGTTAAGTGCAAATGCAGCCTTGGCATAATCAGGGTCGAGCTCAAATTTTGTAAGAAATCCTACCTCACCTCCATGTTTGGCCGAACCATCATCTTCTGAATAAAGAGTAGCCAGTGTTGCAAACCTTTCACCATTTATTATCCTTTTACGCATTTCAAGCATTTTATCCTTTAAATCTTCTATGGATTTTTCGGTGAACTGGGGGTAAATTGCTATCTGAGAAAGTTCTACCTGTGAATTTATTCTGGGAATACTATCTTTTGGCATAGTATTATAAAACTTCTTTACTTCAGTAGGAGTTACTTCAACATCTTTTATTATCTGTGTCTGCATTTTCTGGGCCAGCTCTTGCTCTTTCAGGCTTTCCCGTAAGTCTTTTTTAATGTCCTGCATACTTTTATTAAAATATTTCTCCAGCTTCTCCTGAGAACCTATCTGGTTAATAAAGTAGTTAATCCTTTGGTTAAGTTCAGCATCCACCTGAGATTCTGAAACTTCAAGACTGTCCAGCATAGCCTGGTTAACTAATAATTTATGTTCCAGAATTTTTTCAAAAATTGAACATTTGGAGCTTTCATCGACCGGATATCCCTGAGCTTTTAATTGCAAATATTCATTTTCAACATCCGATAACTTAACCATTTTACCGCCAATAACTGCTATAACCTGATCTATTTTGAACTGTTGCGCACTTGCAAGAGGAAAAATAAAAAAACATATAACGAATAATATTTTATTGAAAATTTTCATGTGTTTATTTTAATTTAAAAATTAAGGCAGACAATATAACTACGATTACTATTATTACTTGCTGTCAATATTATATATTTCAATTTGATTGTGATCCTGGGCATCGTTATATATTTTAGTTTCCAAATCATTTAAAAATTTCATTTTTCTTTTGTTTAAAATTATATCCTTCACTTTCGGTTTAATAAATTCGTAAGGTGCAACAACTCCTTTAGACATGTATTCTTTTAAATAAACAAAATAATAGTATTCCTGATCTTCCTGTTCAATAGTTTTATTTATTCTGAAAAACTCATCACTAACATCGCAATGCTTGGGTAATTCGCTCTGTATTAATCCAAAATCCAACCAATTATCATCAAAATAATCATATTTGCTTGCATAATTATAACAATAACTTTCAAGTTTCTTATAATCTTCAGTTTGATTTGATTTATACCATTTTTTTACATTTTCAATATCCGGAGCTGATTTTGGAATCTTAAGATATAAAGCCTTAACAATATAATCTTCAAGATTAAAACTTGAAGTATTTTGTTTATAATATGCTTCTATTTCCTGATCGTTTACATTTGTATCTAGTTTTTGCTTAATCATTTCATTCTCATAAATGTAAATAAGAAGAGAAGCCCTGTAAGATTCAATTTGTTGCTTTACATCTAATTGTTCGGGAGTTAGATTAAGTTCCGCCTTATTAATTAATAACTGATTCTTTATCCATGTATTAATATATGAATGTGCTGTTGATATACTGTCATCCTTAGGCATTTTATCATGAAAAATATGTTGTATATCAGATAAATACAAATAATTATCATAAACCTTGGCTATTGGTTGCAATTTCTCCTGTTTATTCTTTTTGCATGAAAATAAAAAACACAGCACCAGGAAACAGGATATGAAACAACAATATTTATTAGTATACATTATTTATTATGGTTATTATATTTTTCAGCTATTTTATGTAATAGTTTATGGTTAACTTCTACCGGATACTTTTTCTTAAGATCATTCAGCCAATTTTCTTCTATTGCATTCTGGTAATCAACTATAACAAGTCCACGGACTTCCTGAAACTTTTTAGGTTGTGGTTTAACTATCTCTTCAACCTTTATAATAATATATTGATTATTTTTAACAATAGGATCACTTATTTGAGGCTTCCATGCCAAAGAATCTATTAAACTATTGTCTCCTTTTGAATAATATTTATGTTCTATTTTTAAACACCCGGTATCGGATATACTGTCACAAACCTCTTTACCCAATTGGTCATAGTCAGGCGGTTCAGACCCTGATTTATTAAGTATAATTTCTAATTTTTGAGCTTCATTCTGTGATTTACAATAGAAAATTGTTGCTTTAGCACGATCTCCCCAATAATATTTATTCGTAACAGTACTAAAAAAATTCTTCAAACCGGCAGTATCGGTTGAAGCCTTTGACCATACCTGACGGTCCATGACATCATAGAGAAGAATTCCGTCATGATATTCCTGAACAAGATTATGAAAATCAGGATATTTTGATTCCAGGTTATTATCTTCATATTGATTGAATGAATAATCTACAAATAAATTGTAATATTTATCAATATAATCTTTAAGGTCTTCAAATACTTTACTTACAGGAGGATTAGATTTAAGATAAGTTTTAAAATTTTCTACAGTGTAATTCTTGCTTTGAATCTTAAAAAGTGTTTTATTTAATTCACTGCTTTTTATATTAAATTTCCCTTTTAAGATAGTTGAATCAAGTTCATAAAAACATTTTAAATTTTCCTTATATTCCTGAAAAGCATATGACTTTTTAAGACTATTTACAAATGCCCTTTTAATTATTGCCTGACGCTCAGGATCTTTTTGAACTTTCATTTTAAGGTCTCCTTCCATTTGTGCAAAAGGAGGAATTTCCCTTTTAGCTATTAGTTTAACTATCTGCCAACCGAAATAAGTTTTAAAAGGAGCTGAATATGAACCTGGAGTTTTAAGAGCAAAGGCTTGGTCTTCAAATTCTTGTATCGTTTGCCCGGCACTTATCCATGGCAATTCTCCGTTATTTTTTGAAGAATTCCTGTCTTCTGATAATTCAAGTGCAACTTTACCGAAATCTTCCCCTCTGTTTAATCTTTCATAAGCCACATCAATTTTTAATTTGGCATCTTTCCAATGAGATTCAGGGGCATTTTGAGTTACTCCGGCTAAAATATGTGCAAGTTTAACTTCTCCGGGTGATTTTCTGAAATCCTTAACCTTTATTATATGATATCCGTATTTTGTTCTTACAGGTCTGGATATATTACCTGCAGGGGTATTATATGCTGCAACTTCGAAATTATAATCAACATGAAATGCAGAAAAATAACCCAAATAACCGTAATTTGTTTTGACTGACTTGTCATCGGAATATTTCATGGCAATAGATTCAAATGACTCTCCTCCAAGAATACAATTCCTGAGAGAATCAATTTTATGGTATGCCCTGACAGTATCATCAACTGATGGGTTCCTTGGTAAACGTATAAGAATATGACTTACCGAAATCTCATTTAATGTATGGTCATAAGCTTCTTTGACTATTTTTTTATAGGTTATACTATCTACCATATAGGATTTTGCCAACTGATCGCGGTAAGTTTTAAATTCCTGCTTGTATGAAGTTAAAGTATCCAGGCCCAGGTCATGGGCTGCAAGAAGTTTTAACCTGAATTTAACAAATAAGTCAAAATATTCATCTACTGATTCATTGTTTACTGTATGATCGATTTTATTTTTAAGATAAGCCCGTTCAAATTCACCTACAGATATGTTATTTTTATTAATTGAAAGCAGAATATCTCCAGGTTTATACTGAGAAAAGATTTGAGATACAAAACCGAATGATACTAAAATAATGAAGATTAGGGTTTTCATTTAGAGTTAATTATTGATGTTAATGAATAGGTTTTCTATAAATATATGTAAAGCAACAAACGAAATATTGTGAATTTTATTATCGGCTATAATTTGGAGCTTCTCTGGTTATTGTAACATCATGTGGATGACTCTCTACTACACCTGATTGTGTAACTCTCACAAATTTAGCTTCGTGCAGTTTTTCTATATTACCTGATCCGGTGTAACCCATACCTGCTCGTAAACCACCAATTAACTGGTAAACAACTTCAATTAATTTTCCTTTGAATGGAACCCGGGCTTCAATACCTTCAGGTACCAATTTGGAAATTTCATCTTCGTTATCCTGAAAATATCGATCCTTTGAACCTTTCTGCATTGCTTCAACTGAACCCATGCCTCTGTATTCCTTATATTTACGACCGTTAAATATAATTGTTTCTCCGGAGATTCCTCTGTACCTGCAAAAAGAGAACCTGCCATAACACTGTAAGCACCAGCTGCCAATGCTTTTACAATATCCCCTGAATATCTGATTCCTCCGTCAGCAATAACCGGTACCCCTGATCCCCTTAATGCTTTTGTTACTTCATAAATGGCTGTCAGCTGAGGCACACCCACACCGGCAATTACACGTGTCGTACATATTGAACCGGGACCTATACCTACTTTAACTGCATCCGCTCCGCTTGACGACAGTTTTTTTGCTGCTTCTGCCGTAGCAATGTTCCCGGCAACAAAATCAATGCCGGGATATATACTTTTAGCTTTTTTTAAAACTTCTGAAACATCTATATGATGTCCGTGTGCAGTATCAATAACAATGGCATCGACATCAGCCTTTACCAGCGCATCCATGCGTTCGTAAACATCTCCGCTTACTCCCACAGCTGCAGCCACCCTTAACCTTCCAAAATGATCCTTGCAGGAATTAGGCATATCTTTGGCTTTTGTAATGTCCTTATATGTTATCAAACCAATGAGTTTATTTTTATCGTCAACTACGGGAAGTTTCTCAATTTTGTATTGCTGAAGAATTGCTGCTGCCTTTTCAAGGTTTATTTCCTGTGTGGTAGTAATGATATGTTCACTTGTCATTACTTCCTTAATAGGCCTTTGCATGTTTTGTTCAAACCGCAAATCTCTGTTGGTTACAATTCCCACCAGTTCGTGTTGTTCATTAACAACAGGAATACCTCCTATTTTAAATTCCTGCATAAGGTTTAAAGCATCTCCCACCAGACTGTCCCTGTGTATAGTTATAGGATCATATATCATGCCGTTTTCAGCTCTTTTAACTGTCTTAACCTGTTTAGCCTGATCAGGAATGCTCATGTTTTTATGAATTACTCCAATTCCTCCGAGCCTGGCAATAGCTATAGCCATAATACCTTCGGTAACTGTGTCCATGGCAGCAGACACCAGCGGGATATTAAGAACAATATTTTTTGAAAACTTTGTATTTAACAATACATTCCTTGGTAAAACATCCGAATAGGCAGGCATTAACAACACGTCATCAAATGTTAAACCTTCCCCTACAATTTTATCTTCCAAAAAAGACATTTTCAATTGTTTTTGTTATAATTTTAATTGCGCCAAAATACAAAAAATAAGCGTATCATACGTTTTTTTTATTTTTTTGGTATTCCATATGAGTGAAAAAATTTATACCATACTTAAAAAATATTGGGGATATGATAATTTCAGATCTATCCAAAAAGAAATTATCCTTTCAGTATTAAGCAAAACAGATACTCTGGCTCTTATGCCTACCGGAGGCGGTAAATCAATTACTTTCCAGGTTCCGGCACTTACAATGGAAGGCACCTGTCTTGTTGTAACACCTCTTATATCATTGATGAATGATCAGGTTGAAAGTCTTAAAAAACTTTATATCAAAGCTATGTGCATTAATTCATCGATGACTTACGATGAACTTGATGTTAATTTAAATAATTGTATTTATGGAGGTTATAAATTTCTTTATGTATCTCCTGAACGTTTGGGAACAGAGTTGTTCCTGACGCGTTTGCAAAAAATGGTTATAAATCTTATTGCTGTAGATGAAGCTCACTGTATTTCAAAATGGGGATATGATTTCAGGCCTTCATATCTTAAAATTGCCGAATTACGGAATTATCTGCCGGGTATTCCGGTATTAGCTCTTACTGCAACCGCTACGCAAAAAGTTGCAAACGACATCACTGAGAAGCTTAAATTTAAAAAACATAATTTTTATACAACAAGCTTCGAAAGAAAAAACCTTGCTTATCTTGTTAGATACGTGGAAGACAAACATAATTACCTTATACGGATAATCAAAAATATAGAAGGAAGCGGTATAATATATGTCCGTAGCCGGAGAAAGGCTAAAGAATTGTCAGCATTTCTCTATAAACAAAATATTTCAGCAAATTTTTATCATGCCGGATTAAGTAATGAGGAACGTACAAATCGCCAAAATGAATGGAAAACAGGATACTTACGAATAATAATAGCTACTAATGCATTTGGTATGGGTATTGACAAACCGGATGTAAGGTTTGTAATCCACTATGAACCAACAGATTCACTTGAGGCCTATTTCCAGGAAGCAGGAAGAGCCGGCCGGGACGGATTAAAGTCGTTTGCAGTATTACTATGCAATAATAGTGACAAAATAAAACTTGAAAATAACATTAGTTTAAATTTTCCGGACATACAAATTATAAAACAGGTATACCAGGCATTGGGGAATTACTTAAACATACCTTATGGAGGAGGTAAAGATAATGTTTATGATTTTAATATTGAGAAATTCTCAGCTACCTGTAACTTAAGTGCAGTTATAATCTATAATTGTCTTAAAATACTTCAACAGGAAGGGTACCTGGTAATAAGCAAAGATGTAAATAACCCCTCAAAAATACATTTTCTTGCCACAAGGGATGATTTATACAAGTTCCAGGTGGCAAATGCTGCTTTTGACGGATTCATCAAAGTTTTATTACGTTCATATACAGGGGTGTTCACTGATTATGTATCAATAGATGAACAAACAGTAGCTCATCGGGCAAGTATTGATTATGACACAGTATATCAATATCTTAAAAAACTAAGCACATTGAAAATTATATCCTATATACCCCGGAGGACTACCCCTGTTATAATATTTACCGAAGAACGCCTGGATGATAAAACATTACGGATTACACCTGAAGTTTACAATCTTCGTAAAGAAATATATTCCGGACAGGTATTAAATGTAATTCATTATGCTTTTTCCGAACACCTTTGCAGAAGCCGAATTTTACTGGAGTATTTTGGTGAAAAAAACTTGCATGATTGTGGAATTTGTGATATATGCACAAAGAAAAATGATACAGGACTTACCACTTTTGAATTTGAAGATATAAAAAATAAAATCTTAATAATGCTTAATGAATACCCTTGTAATTTTAACAATTTAATAGAATTTCTTAATTTTAGTAACGAAAAAATAATTAAAGTAATTCGTTGGCTTCTTGACAATAATTTTGTGACATATCTGGATGATCAAACGATTATGTTGAAAAAATAGTGGTTCAAAAACTTTATTATTATTTTTAACACGATTTTTAATACATATGGAAAAAAATAAGGAACAAAAGGTAAATGAAGCTGCGCTGTTGGTTAACCTCTGCAGTCAATATTGCAAAATTCTGGACAAATCAGAAAAAGACGAAATCGGTGATTTTCTGGAGAAGACAGCTTTCAAATTAATGGAAATATATAAGCAAACCTTTAAAATTAACAGGTTTCAGACCAGGTATGAGAGTGAAGCTGAAAAATTCCTGACTGAAAAACAGTATAATAAATTATTAAAAAAGTTAAAGGAGTTTTTTGGAAAGAGAGATACCTATAATGAGATAATAGATCCGAACAAACCGGCAAGCCAGTCCGTTTTTCAAGCCAGCCTGGCCGAAGACCTTACTGATATATACCAGGATTTTTATGATTTTGCGGAATGGTATTCATTAGGAACATTGGAAAGCATCAATGATTCTGTAATTGAATGTTTAAATAATTTCGAAAAATACTGGGGTATAAAACTCCTCAATGCACTCCGGGCTATTCACATGATCCGTTATTATTTAAAAGATCAGTCCATTTTTAAGGAAGCAAGGACTGAAGAAGATGCTGTTGATATTGGAGATAACGAAGTAATTGATTCAGAAGGACTGGACGAATTTCTTGCAGATGAATTATAACATGTTCCTGCCAAATATTAGCAAAGAACAGCTTTTAGTTTTACCAACCATACAATTTAGTGGTAATATATATGTGATAGATGACAGCGAGTCTGCTTCCAAAGCTTGTTCCCGCCTGTGTAAAGAAACTTTTATTGGTTTTGATACCGAAACAAAACCAAATTTTAAAAAAGGTCATCTAAACAAGGTATCTTTACTCCAGTTATCTACAAAATCAGATGCATTTCTTTTTCGTCTAAACAAAATTGGCTTACCTGATGTATTGGCTGAAATTCTGGCTGATGAAACCATTATCAAAATTGGCATTGCAATCAGGGATGATATCCGTCTGCTCAAACAACTTCGGAATTTTAAAGAAGGTGGATTTGTAGAACTTCAGGAATTTGTCAAACAGTTCGGAATTGAAAATTCGGGATTATCTAAAATTGCAGGTATTGTTTTAAACTATCGCATTTCAAAATCTCAACAATTGAGCAACTGGGAAAATGAAATATTAACGGATGCCCAACAGGTTTATGCTGCAACAGATGCCTGGGCCGCACTTGAAATTTACAGGGTTTTGACTGATAATGAGGAGTAAGGATTCCTACTTTCCTACACAACTACTAAATAAAAATTTAATGATAAAAGTTATTCTAAAACCCAATAAAGAACAATCCCTACAAAGATTTCATCCCTGGGTATTTTCAGGAGCAATTAAAAAAATTGAAGGAGTACCTTTTGAAGGGGAAGTAGTTGAAGTGTATTCGGCCGATAACAGGTTTTTGGCCATCGGGCATTACCAGCTTGGATCTATTACAGTAAGGATAATCAATTTTAACCAGGAACCCGTTGATTATTTATTCTGGAAAAATAAAATTGACTCTTCATTAGAGTTGCGCAAAAGTCTTTGTCTGACTGAAAATCCTTATACTAATGTTTACAGGTTAATCAATGCTGAAGGGGATGGACTTCCCGGACTGGTTATTGATATTTATAACCGTACTGCCGTTATCCAGGTACATTCCGCCGGGATGCAACTTTCGCTTGATGTAATTACAAAAGCTTTAACAGAAGTCTATAATGGAAAAATTGAAGCAGTTTACTCTAAAAGCGCCGGCAATTCTGCGGGTAAAAATAAACAAACAGAAACTGATTCATGGCTTTACGGTCAATGTGATAACTTTGAAGTACTTGAATTTGGCAATAAGTTTATAGTCGATTGGAAGGAAGGTCAGAAAACAGGATTCTTTATTGATCAGCGTGATAACCGTAAATTGCTTGAAAGTTACTCCAAAGACAAAACTGTATTAAATTGTTTTTCTTATACAGGAGGTTTTTCAGTATATGCTGTCAAAGGCGGAGCTAAGGTTGTACATTCGGTTGACAGTTCTGAAAAGGCTATAGAACTCGCAAACCGTAATATTTCGCTGAATTGTGCCGATGCCCCTCACCAGGGATATGTAATGGATGTATTCGAATATTTAAACAGGACTGATATTGTTTATGATCTTATTATTCTGGACCCACCCGCATTTGCCAAACATAAGAGTGCGTTGTCCAATGCTTTGCAGGGGTATAAAAGACTTAATGCTAAGGCCATTGCACAAATAAATAAGGGTGGTATTCTTTTCACCTTTTCATGTTCCCAGGCAGTATCCCGTGAACAATTCAGGCAGGCAGTATTTTCTGCAGCAACTGTTGCAAAACGGAATGTCAAAATTCTTCATCAGTTATTCCAGCCTCCTGACCATCCTGTTAGTATTTACCACCCTGAAGGAGAGTACCTGAAAGGACTGGTTTTGTATGTGGAATGATAGCTTTATAAGTATTAAATACTTTGTTTTAATTTTAATTAATCTTTGGTTTAAATTTGAAAGTAATAATTATTTACATTTATCAGGTTACTAATGAATAGAGTGATTAACTTAAGTATATTGTTTTTCAATTAAAAATATAAAACAGGCAATAGAAAATGGTTCCACAGGAAACCCAGGATATTAAAGAAACAGGCCGCGTTCTTCTTGAAATTGGTTCCATGTTAATGAGTAATGGTGCAACAACCAACAGGATCAGGCTTACAATTGACAGAATAGCAGAATCTTTTGGATACAGTGCAGATATGCTCATCACAAACAGGGCGTTGACCTTATCGTTGAGCAGTGAAAACATGGAAGAAAGTTTCAACAGTCTTAAAAGGACATCTCCCCACGGTGTGAACTATAAAATTGTTTCAGGTATAAGCCGTATGAGCTGGAGGGTGGTTCAGGAACATTGGAACATTGAACAGGTAAAAAAAGACCTGGAACGACTTAAGGCATTGCCACATTACCCGGGGATAGTTGTGATTTCGGTTGTTAGTCTTGCCGGTGCTGCTTTTTGCAGGATTTTTGGAGGCGATTTTTATGAAATGACAGTTACATTTATAGCTACTTTTGCAGGAATGTTTATTCGTCAGCAATCGGCCAAAATGGAATTTAACCCGTATTTGTGTGTATTCTTTGCTTCACTGGTTGCTTCATTAATAGCTGGATTAACAAGGAAAATATTTGCAGGTATAAACATGGAACACGCCTTCACTGCGTCGGTACTTTTTTTGGTTCCAGGAGTTTCTTTAATAAATTCTTTTTCTGATTTGATTGATGGTAATATACTTAACGGACTAGTAAGGGGATTTAACGGGTTGTTGATTTCCTTTGCAATAACTTTGGGATTATTGGTTTCTATAATTGTATTCGGGTTTTAGGCAGGCAATTTGGGATTGGCTCCCGGGTATTATTTAATGGATCTGTTATTCATAAACAAATAAACAAAAGCAATATGGACTACACAAAAATACTTGAAAGGGGAATCTGGTATGGAGTAGCTGCCCTGGGATTTGCGGTTTTGTTTAACGTCCCTAAACGTACATTGTTAATTATTTGTATATTAGCTGCATTTGGAGGGATTACAAAATTAATACTCGTTAATTTTGGAATTGGTGTTATTCTTGCTTCCCTGGCAGGTTCATCATTAATTGGTTTACTAAGCATTCCTGCAGCACATAATAAACATTCACCTCCACTCGTATTTGCTGTACCGGCAGTTATACCAATGGTACCTGGTGTATTTGCATATCAGATGATACTTGGACTTATTAAACTTTCAGAAATACCAACAGACAGCAACTATTACATAATATTATCTCAAACGGTAAGTAACGGATTAAAAGCGTTATTCATACTAATGTCCCTGGCAGCAGGGGTGGCCATACCTATGCTCATTACCCGTAAAAGCACTATTAAAAGAGTAGAAAAACAGTAAGTCACGAGTAATATGCATATTATACTATCAGCTGTCGTATTCTTTCAATCTGACTTTGCTTGTTAACTTCACGAAGCTGACGTGCAGTTTTTGTAAAATACTGATGATTGGAAATAAAAGCAAGCTGCAGTTTGTTCCAGTCATTGAAGGATTTTATTTTATTTCTTACTCTTAATTCCTCAAAAAGTGTATTTGATACCGGAATAAAATCAATACGTCCAAGGTAATCAAGATCGGCATCACAAATAATTTCCTGTAATATGTTCTCAGGTTTCGGAGGTAGTTTGGTCGACATTATTATCCCGTTTATAATATCAATCTGTTGTTTTGTATATTTAAATTTGGGAAGCATTTCACTGGCTATTTCGGTACCGCAAACTTCATGGTTATCATATGAGTTAATGTGTCCTACGTCGTGAAATAAAGCAGCCGTTTTAAGCAAAAGCATATCTTCGTCAGATATTCCTTCGGCCCAACCAATTAATTCCACCTCGGTAACCACATCAACCGTATGTTTTAAATTATGATAATACAAATTTTCAGGAAGTTTACGCTCCAGTAAGTCGAGAACCTGCTCCTGAATATCATGAAACTGAATAAGGGCAAACCGGGTCTTAAACAGCTGGTTTGGCTGCAGGCCATTTTCATCGATTGATAATTCAGGTTTTATCCTGTCGATTGAATATATGTCCAGGTTACCCTTATACTTCACAGGAAGTTTACCGTAATATTCACAATCAAAAAATTCTTTAATTAACTCATAAGTCATCACCGATATGAGGACCTTGCCATTTACCCCGGATGATTCCATACGGCTTACTATGTTAACAGTGTCACCTTTAATGTCATAGAAAATTTTTGACTTTCCGTTAACAGAGGCAGTTACAGGCCCTGTATGCACAGCCAAACGTATTTGCCAGTTATCCTGGCTTGGAATTTCCTTTGATTTGACAAGCAGTAATATTTCGAAGGCAGCTAAAACCACCTCGATAGGGTTTGTAATATTTTTCTCAGGAATTCCCCCGGCACACATGTATGAATCGCCAATTGTTTTTATTTTTTCAAAAGCATATTTGTTTGTTATTTCATCAAAATGCATATTTAACTGATCAAGCTGGTCAATCAAAACTTCGGAGGTTAAGGAAGGTATTATCCTGGAGAACCCATGAATATCTGCATACATCACAGTAACCATATTGAATTTGACTCCGGACTGACGATCAACGGAGACCACTTCCCTAAGGTCTTTAAATTCGGAATACTTCTTTACAAGTTCTTCATATTCTTCCTGTTTAACAAGCAATTCTTCATATTTTTCACGTAACTCCTTTAATTCCTGAGAAAGCTCTTTATTTTGCTGTATAACCCGGGAAAACCGTTTTACCAACTGTATGTCGTTACTTTGAGCCATGAGGCTTTTTTATTTTATTATTATAATGTATAATTCAATTTAAAATTAACTGATTTGACTAAAATACTATAAAACCTATTAATTTAATTAAATTTTTCTGAAATACCTCCACTTTTTTACCAATGAACCTTTTTTGTTTATGAATGTTATCCATTTCAAAAGACAAAATTATTAATTTCGCGATGTTGATGATTGACCTAAAATTTACTTATTAAAACCTAAAAACTATGAAAAAAAGAAACTTATTGATTGTTGCTTTATTATTCAGTGTTTTATCATTAAATGCACAAACCTTTAAAAGCGGCGATTTAGTTGGTAACCTCACTATCGGTTTTGGAAATGCTTTGTATTCAGCAATTGGGTTCTCAACAACTGTACCTCCAATAGCAATTTCAGGAGATTATGGGATTGTAGATAATGTTTTAGAGAAAGGTTCCATCGGCATTGGCGGATATATTGGTTATGCTGCTTCAAGCTGGAGTTATTCGATTCTGGGATCAGGTGCTTCATGGACTTATACAAATATTATAATTGGACCACGTGGTACTTTTCATTACCCGTTTGTTGATAAATTAGATACGTATGCAGGTCTTTTAATTGGTTATAATATTGCTACTATTTCTGCAAGTTCAAATTTAGGAGGCTATAGTTATACTACTCCTGCTGCAGGTGGATTAATAACATCAGGTTTCATAGGCGGCAGGTATTATTTTACAGATAAAATTGCCGGCGTATGTGAAATTGGTTGGGGCATAGCCTATTTTAATATAGGTGTATCGCTTAAATTAAAATAATATTATTTTAAAAACTTGACAAAAGCCGTTAAACAAAAACTTAACGGCTTTTGTTTTTATCAGGAAACCTAATATTTATCTTATGAGAAAAAAATACCTGATAATATCATCATGCATTATTTTAAGTACATTATCAATTAATGCCCAAACATTTCAAAAAGGTGATTTAATTGGAAATTTTACTATAGGGATTGGTAATGCCATTTATTCCGGATTATATTATACCAGTTCAGTTCCTCCTTTGGCATTATCTGCCGAATATTGCGTAGCAGATCAAATTATAGACAAAGGATCCATCGGATTAGGCGGTATGATTGGCTATACAGGAGCTAAATACAGTTATGGCTATTATGATGTTGCCTATTCTGCAACATTTAGTTCATTTGCTATAGGACCAGGTATAGCTTTTCATTACCCTTTCGTTGATAAACTTGATACCTATGCCGGTTTTATTGTTGGTTATGATATTGTAAGTGCCAGTTATGGTAATAGTGTAGTTGGAAATGTAGTAGGCGGAGCAGCAAGTGCCGGATTTTTTGTTGGATTTATTGGGGCACGGTACTATTTTACAGATAAATTTGCTGTTTTAGCTCAGTTAGGTAGTGGTTTTGCATATTTTAACCTGGGTGTAACTGTTAAGCTTAAATAGTTAACAGACTTTGATTCTAAAATTATTTTTTTCCCAAGCCGTTCTGAATTAAACAGAACGGCTTTTTATTTATTATTACACAATAAAATATTTAAGCATTTTTTATATGGAACGAACATGTTTAAGAATAAACACAAAAACTAATGTAAATTTCTGTAAGTACCATTCGACCTTTAAAATCAAAATTATTGACTAATGAAATATGCTGTTAATTTATTGTCCCTAAATGTTAACTATTTACTTATTATTCATTTGTTTAATTGGAAATATTTTACCAATATTGGATAATATAACAAAAACTCAAGATAATTAGTGCCTTAACAAAACTGTTCATATTAATATTGCTGTTTTTAAACGGCATAAATAGTTATTCACAGGACTTTGCTGATAAGCTTATATTAAAACTCCCGAAACCTGACCAATATAAAATATTAAAAGCAAGGACGTTTTATGCCAGGGGAAAAGTATTTATTGCAAAATCAAAGGAGTTTGCTGATTCAGCTCAACTAAGTAATGACCCCACTGATTCTAAAGATGAATTAAAAATAAATGAATATTATTATGAAAGGATAAATGCCTCATATTGCTTTAAAACATCCAATGGCCTTTATTTTAGCGTACTTGACAAAAACATTAAATTATTCTGGAAAAAACATAAAAATGACAAGGAATCTCTGGCCTTCATTGTAAAATTGGAAAATGCTTCCTATGATTCGGTTCTAATGGGTGATAAACTAAGGGCAACAGCAGAAAGAAAAGATCTTTTAAGGGACAAAATACCCCTTGTGGCCAAGGCAGAAAATATGGAAGAAACTGCTATATTCAATTTAAGTAAAGTTTTATACGCATACCTTAACTGGCCAGCCATACCCGATTCCATATGGCTTTATTCGAGCAACATTTCAGTCCCTGTCAAAACAGTCAAAAATGATACTGTTCTTATAAGCAGGATAAACCCCGACACCGTTAGAATTAAGAAAGACTCATTAAATAAATCTTCAAGTTTATACAATTTATTGCATATTTCAGAAAATCAGATAGATAAATTTAATGAGTTTTTAGAAAAAAATCATCCTGATAAAATGCAATCTTACCTTACCGATTTTCAAAAAATATATGATTCAACTATTGATTCACTGCATATAGAATGGCGTAAGTATTTGAACAGTGGATTGGTGCCACCTGATACCCTTAAAGCAAATGATTTTATTTACAAGGTTCAGATAGCTGCAAGCAGGGTAAAAATGAGTATTGCTGAACAGAAAAAAATATATTCAGGCAATGAAATAATTGACGAATCATATGAAGACCAATGGTATAAATATACTATTGGTTCCTTTGAAACTTATAACAAAGCTCATGAATTCAGGGATGAACTTAAAACCACGGTCAGGGGAGTGTTTGTAATTGCGTATTACAGAGGAATCAGAATCAAAATAACTCTATCATTAATTAGTGGCAGGTGATTAAATGCAGCCTAAACTGATTAAATATTATATTTAATAATTTTTACAATATTTTATTTAAAACCGCACTTTTATGAAAACCCCAAAATTATTAATTGTTTTATCTGCAATTTATGCGTTTTTGTCAATCACTACCGGATTAAAAGCCCAATTGACTTATCCTTCAACAAGATACGAAAATGTAACCGATAATTACTTTGGGACTATAGTTAAGGATCCTTACCGTTGGCTGGAAAATGACACATCTTCAAATACAAGGACATGGATACAAACACAACAAAAATTTACAGAAAATTATTTATCTAAAATTCCCTTCCGCGAAGTTTTGCATAACCACCTCAGGCAAATTTACAAAACTCCCAGATACTACTATGCAGAGAAAGTTGGTGAATATATAATTTATAGAGAAAGTGACGGAATTCAAAACCAACCTGTTTATTACATACAAAAAGGATTACAGGGAGAACCCAGGATAATTATTGATCCAAATAAATTATCAACCGATGGTTCTATTTCTGTAGCTTTAATTGGATTTTCCAATAATAAAAAATATTTAGCTTACCATATTAATAAAGGAGGAAGCGACTGGCAAACCATTTATGTTATGGATATTGCTTCACAGACAAAATTAAATGACGAAATTAACTGGGTAAAAGGTGGTTTAGCCTGGTGTGGAAATGGGTTTTATTACGGCCGTTATGACAAACCTGCAGCAGGAACAGAGCTGTCAGCAAAAAATGAATTTGAAAAAATTTATTATCACAGCCTGGGTGATAATCAGGATAACGATAAATTAATTTATGAAGACAAAAATCATCCTGATTTTTATATTGAACCACAGGTTACTGAGGATGAACGTTACTTATTTATTTATTTGTCACATGGCACCTATGGCAATGAAATATTGTATAAGGATTTAACTAAAAACACACAATCTTTCAAATCTTTATTTACTGGTTTTGATTACAATTATTCTGTAATTGACAATGTGCAGGGAGGTATTATAGTTTATACAAACAATGGTGCTGATAATTATAGGGTTATTGAAGTTGATATTTTAAATCCTGGGAAAGAATACTGGAAGGATATAGTTGCCGAACGTCCCGAAAGGCTCGAATCGGCTAATACAGCCGGGGGAAAACTTTTTTGTTCTTACCTAAAAAATGCATATACACTAATTAATGAATATACTTTAGATGGTACATTCATAAAACAAATCGACCTTCCGGGTATAGGTTCATCTTCAGGAATTGGTGGTTTTAAGGACGATACATATTCATTTTATAGCTTTTCGTCATTTACAAACCCTTCATCTTTATATTCTTACGACATAATTAATGGTAAATCTGAATTATTTAAAAAATCTGTAACTAATATTAAAACTGATGATTATACTACTGATCAGGTTTATTATACAAGCAGGGATGGAACCAAAGTTCCAATGTTTATTGTCCATAATAAAAACCTTAAGTTAAATATTCCCCACCCAACACTTTTATATGCATATGGTGGATTTGATGTCAGTATTACTCCAAATTTCAGTCCTTCAATTTATATTCTTTTGGAACAGAATGGAATATATGCTGTTGCCAATATCAGGGGTGGTGGTGAATATGGTGAAAAATGGCATAAAGGTGGAAACCTCCTTAATAAACAAAATGTATTCGACGATTTTACTTCAGCTGCAGAATACCT
The DNA here is from genome assembly GCA_963766305.1 of uncultured Bacteroidota bacterium. Classification (GTDB taxonomy): domain Bacteria; phylum Bacteroidota; class Bacteroidia; order Bacteroidales; family JAAUTT01; genus JAAUTT01. Next base: position 20,385 of record CAVYAE010000066.1, on the reverse strand, counting down.
TATAAGTAATAATTATACTAGTAAAGACCTGCTTGCCATAAATGGAGGGTCAAACGGAGGATTACTTGTAGGTGCTGTTATGACACAGCACCCGGAATTGTTTAAAGTTGCCTTGCCGGAAGTTGGGGTAATGGATATGTTAAGGTTTCAGAAATTTACTGTCGGTTGGGGTTGGACAGTTGAATATGGCACCAGCGACAGTGCAAAATACTTTCCCTATATTTATAAATATTCTCCCTTGCATAACATTAAAAAAGATGTTTCATACCCTGCAACTATGATATTTACTGCCGATCACGATGACCGTGTAGTGCCGGCTCACTCCTTTAAATTCGGAGCAACTTTACAGGCTGCACAGAGTGGTAATAATCCCGTATTAATAAGGATAACCACCAACCAGGGTCACGGCGCTTCAGGGTCATCGCTTGAACAGGTTATAAATAAAGAATCTGACAAATGGTCATTTATGTTTTATAATATGGGAATAGTGCCAAATTTTAAATAAGGAGTTTATTTCAACATACTTTCATGTCACAATCGATATTATCTCTCTCGGTTTCTATTGTTATATGATGAATATTCTTATGAAAGAGTCTGTGCCTGAGCTCATCCTTAATGGTCTGTTCCATTTCAGTGTTAACATCATTATTTAATACCAAATGGGCGGTGAAAGCATTTTCAGTGGTACTTATCGCCCATATATGAATATGGTGAATATCTTTTACTCCATCAACTTCTTTTGCTATTTTAATTATTTCATCTATTTGAATATTATCAGGTATACCATCCAGAGATAATCTCAAACTGCCTTTAAGAAGTTTCCAGGTGCTTACCAGTATTACAACTGCAATAATAATACTAATAACACTGTCCAACCAGAACCAATGAGTATAATAAATTGCAATACCACCAATTACTATTCCGACAGATACAAAGGCGTCGGAAAGCAAATGAAGATAGGCGCTTTTAATATTCATATCACTGTCTTTGTTATGAAAAAACAAGAAGGCTGAAACAGAATTAACACAAATCCCAATTACGGCTACAACAGCAATTGTATTTCCTTGTATCAGCACAGGGTGAAATAACCTGTTTACAGCCTCATAAACGATTGCACCTATTGATACCAATAATAGCATTGAATTTATAAGAGCAACCAGGATGGAGGTCTTTCTGTAACCATAGGTATAATTATTCTTTGATTTTACTTTTAAAAGCCTTATAGCCAACAGGGAAAGTGCTAAAGCACCTACATCAGTAAAATTATGACCGGCATCAGAAAGGAGGCTTAACGAATGAATAACAAGCCCTACAATTACTTCAACTATGACAAATAAAAAATTCAAAATTATCCCTGCAATGAATGCCTTGTTAACGTCAGGGTTAATAACAGTATAATCGTGCGAATGAATATGGTTATGATTGTGTTCCAATTTATTAATTGATTTTATTTGCATTGTCGATTACATCTGATAAAATATTGATTTTAATGGTATCAGGTATAATTGACAATTTATTAATTAATTTTTATTGTATTGTCGATTACATCTGATAAAATATTGATTTTAATGGTATCAGATGTAATTGAAAATTGACAATTGACAATTTAATATTTAATTTTTATGGTATTGTCGATTTCCAATGATGAATAATTGATTTAAATGGAATCATTGAAAATTGACAATTGACAATTTAAAATTTTATTTCACATCTGAAAATTTTCAGTGCCCTCTTCTTTTCTTGTAATACTGTCTGTACCAGGAAGAAGTTTTCTTATAAAGCTGAAAAAGATTTTCCTCAGGAAACATGCTTACCCTGAACACAGAAAACCTGTCTTCCTCTATGTACATACCCCCGCTATCTGTAAGTATTCCAAACTCAAAGCCTGATTTCTCAACCAAATTTTTTATTTCTTCATTGTAAACTCCAAACGGATAAGCAAAGGAAATTATATTAGTCTGCAAAGTTTCCTCCAGCACGGATTTACCCTTCTGAATTTCAATAACAGCCTGCGGTTGAGGGATAAGGGTCAGATTACAATGAGAGTATGTATGTGCTCCTATTTCCCAACCTGATTCTACAAATGCCTTCTTTTGCTGCACGGTCATAAGACGATTGACTTCCAGATCTTCACCGGAATCCCAGTTATTATGTAAATTATTAAAATCTCCGATTAAAAAAAGCACACCTTTAAATCCAAATTTTTCGGTCAGGGGAAGCATGTTTCTGTAATTATCTTCATATCCATCGTCAAAAGTAAGAATAAAAGGTTTTTTAGGAAATTCTCTTATAGATTTTTCTCCTTTTGAATATGCCAGGTATTCCTTAAATGTAATTGAAGTTAACCCTCTAAATTTAAAAAACCTAAGGTGTTTTTCAAATTTGTCCTTAACAACAAAAATCCTGTGTTTGCTATTCAAAGGTTTATCCGGAACCTTATGATACATAAGTATTGGTATATTCCGGCTATGAACCTTTTTCATTATTGAATTCGTATATATACGCATAATGTTTGAATAAACATTATTGAAATCATATATCTCCAAACGATGCCTGAAATTAATTATAAACTGCTTATTGTTATTGATAAAATATCTAAGCTCTGCTAAAATTTCAGTACAATTTGGCTCAAAATCCAAATTAACAGGACCTATATCTCCAAAATTGGAATCTATTGCATCATTAATATTTGACTCAGTTATTATACCATGGCTGCAGGCTTCACCAATTGCAAAAACATTTATTCCATGTAAAAGAGCTTCGATAGCAACTCTTCCCGATCCTATTATCAAATCCGAATTAACTATTTCAGGATAAATATTTTTTATAAATCCATTATATTCAATCCGTTCTCCAAAAACTTCCTTAAGTTTATCAAATCCAACCTTTCCTTCAGTTGACATCATATCCCATTCGCCTCCAATAAGTTTTATATTAAGATTTGGGTAATCATTTAATAAATAAGGAAAAACATCAAGAATAAGCCTGGCAATATTATCTCCTTTTGGTCCGTTAAACCGGCCTATAAATGAAAACACTAATTTATTGTCCTGCCTGGTTCTGTGATTATTTATAAATGAACTTATGTCAAAACCGTTTGGAATAAAATCCAGTTTAATATTATCAAATTTTAATTCATTCAAAAGATGAGTAACCAAATTAGGACAAATACCAATTATTTGTTCTCCATAAATATTATTATTTTTTAACGGGGAATGTATTACCTGGCGTCCGTGTATAGTAGAAATTAATGGGGCTTTGTAACCTTTCAGGGCATAATATGAAATCCAGCTTGCTGCTCTTGAATGTGCATGCACAATATCTATTTTATAAGTTCTTATAATTCTCCTTACTTTTATAATATTAATTATTCGTTGAATTATTGAACGATTTGAAACAGGTAACTGAATAAAATTAAATTTATCTGAAACGCATAAATTATCAGTTATCAAATATACAACATGACCTGCACAGGCTTGTTTTTCAGACAAACTTATTGCGTGAGCAGCTGACCCGGCATAAAAATTAGATGATAATACATGTAATATTCTAAAAGTCATTTTTGTATTTGATTACTACGACAAAGTTATTTCAATATTTTATTTATACCCGTTTGGGTTTTTAAAATCGTAAATATAAATATCAGAAATTTTTATATGAATAATTTATAAAATATGATTATTCTATATAAACGTTGCCTAATACTAAATTATTGATTCCCTAACATACATTAAACATTGTAAAAATAACTTTACCCAAAATTAATTATAATGAATGAACATATAGATTTTGTAATTATTGAAAGTTCTCTGGAAGAGTTAAAATCCATGGTAGAAAAACTTGAACTTAATTTTGATGTTCAAATTGTGAAGAAACCGTCCCTGTCACTAACTATGCTGAGAGCAGAAGACTCTGTCGAATTTCAGGAATTTTTTCTTGGAGAATCATTGACTACAGACTGTGAAGTAGCTATATCAAATAATACTGGTTATGGAATTTGTCTGGGAGATGAACCTCAACGGGCATATTGCATGGCAGTAGTAGATTCTGTTTTACAAACAGATCCTGAAAATGAAGAGGTCAAAAATTTTATTGAATTACAGTGGAGTAAAATTGAACTTGAAAGAAATATTGAAACAAGCCATATTGGGAGAACAAGGGTCGACTTTAAAATGATGGAACAAGCCTGAGATAAGTTCTTAGTGCCATTTTGTTATTTGGTCAGCTGAAATTAGTAATCAACCATTTTAACATCTGCATATCTTTTTTAGTCATCAGTAATTAGTCATCAGTAAAGTAAAGCAATATCATGATAAGAGAAATAAAATATAATGAAGTTTTCGATTCACAGAAAATATTCAGAAAAATAATGGATAGCATGGCCCGTCCCGGAAAAATAAATAACCTTGATGACCTGGATATCAACCCACCTTCAGGTTTAAACAAATCCAGTGCCCTTATAGGATTTGCCCTATTAAATTCAGATGTGACTTTTTTTACGTTAAATAATCAGGATGAAGTGAATGAATATATAAAGATAAATACTTCATCTGTACCCGTCTCAAAAGTTGAAAATGCCGGTTATATATTTATTAAAGGTAATGCATCAGGTGAAATAATAAGAAATGCAAGAAAAGGAGAACTGGAATACCCTGAAGATGGCGCAACCATTATTATCGATGTTGAAAAAATCGTAAAAGCACCTGTTGACAAAACTTTTGAATTAATATTAAAGGGCCCCGGTGTTAAGTCGGAAGAAACAGTTTACATAAAAGGAATTACCTATGAAATTCTTGAAGAAGTAAAACTGGCAAATAATGAATATCCTTTAGGTGTTGATATAATTCTTTCAGATTCTGATGCAAATATATTATGTATACCAAGAACAAATAATTTTTTCTGGAATTAACTAAATCATTCAAAACATGGGATATGTATCTGTTAAAGGTGGTGTGGAAGCAATAGAAAATTCAAAAGAATTAGTTGAATTTTATAGGGTTAAAGACCGAACCAAACCTTTGGAAATAAAACAAATTCAGTCGCAACTCAGACTGGCTATAGATAAAATAATGGGAGAAGGTTCACTTTACGCTCCTGAATATGCTGCATTGGCTTTAAAGCAAATGGAAGGAGACGTACTTGAAGCAGCTTTTGTACTTCGTGCTTTCAGGGCTACCCTTCAACGTAAATATTATTCTGAATTAATATCAACCAGAGATATGTTTGTAAGGAGAAAAATCTCCTCTTCATTCCGGGAAATACCAGGCGGACAGGTGCTTGGTGCAACACGAGATTATATTCAGAGAATGCTTGATACCGAAAAATATGATGAAGATGAAAAAACAATAGAACGATTCCTTGAAAATTTTAACAAAAAAATTGATAAAAATAAGCTTGAAAGAGCCAAAACGTATGGAAAAGTAATTGATCTGCTAAGAACCGAAGGTCTTTTAATGCCTGTGGAAGAAAACTATGATAAAACTGTAAAGGATGTAACACGCGAAGCTGTTAAATTTCCTGCTCCACGTTCGGTTACTCTCCAAATGCTTGCACGTGGGGAAACAGGTAGTATGATGGCTCTAGCATACAGCTGCATGCGCGGTTTTGGTATGGGTCATGGAACTATAGGCGAACTCAGGTATGGTTCAGTTAAAATACTTGTTACGGATGTCAAGGGCAGGAAAAGGTATATCGGTAGTATTAATGTAACCGAATGTGAAATGATCACTAAAGTCAATACTTCCAAAAAAACTAAAATACCTTATTTTGCTATAGGCTATGGATTGGTATTTGGACAAAATGAAACTAAGGCTATATGTATGAGCATACTGGACAGAGGAATAAGGAGCAGGGATACCTCCTCACCCGCCAATAACCAGGAATTTGTCTTGTACCATTCGGAAGGAGTTGAAGCCATGGGGTTCACCAATCATCTAAAACTTCCGCATTATGTTACTTTTCAGTCTGGATTGAACAATCTCAGAGAATCTGTGAAGCGCAATGCACTTAAAGCTGAAGAACAGAATAAATTTTATCAGGCTATTTTTAAGCAATCTAAAAAAGAAAAAGTTAATGATTGAAAATATTAAATTTCAAACCGAATATAATTTTGCATTTATTGACGAATCCACAAAGAAGGAAATTCGTCGGAAACTTCTTAAAGCTATTTGCATTCCCGGTCACCAGGTGCATTATTCTTCACCGGAAATGCCTATTGCAAGAGGCTGGGGAACCGGTGGCCTGCATGTCACCTTGGCCATAATTGGTAAAGAAGATATCCTTAAGATGATAGATCAGGGCAGCGACGCCAGTGTAAATGCCTGTAACCTTCGCGATTTCGTGCATCGTACCACAGGATGTAAAACCACTTTTGATACCCGGGAAGCAACAATAATACAAACCCGTCACCGCATTACTGAAGAGCTGTTAACCGAAAGACAAATTATGGTTTTTCAGGTGCCCATGCCTGAACCATTAAGAATGGTTGAACGTTATGAATTTAAAACCCGTCTTATGCATGCTGAAGCTGATTATGCAAAGATGTGGCTCACTCTTTATGAGCTTTATGTAAAATGGGGAGATGTTATGTTAGGTGCTGACTATCCTGTTATGGTGCACAAAAGATACATTATGGCTCCATCGCCAATTCCAAGATGGGATATACCAAACCTTGACGGGGCTGATTGCCTGTATCTTTTTGGTGCCGGCCGTGAAAAACGGTTATATGCTGTTCCTCCTCATACTAAGGTTGAACCACTTGAATTTGAAGACGTCAAATTTCATATTGAAAATTTCAAAAATGTATTATGTGCCTCATCCGGAATTAATCTGGCATACATGGATGAAATGTACATGGATGATGGAATTAGTAAAAAGTACTATGTCAACGACAGTAATTTTCTAGATAAAATTATTGAACATAAGGAAGTTGTTCAACATACTAATAAATACCTTGAAGAACTAAAAAGAAGTGATGGGTAACAGGGTTTAAAACCGAAAATATAAAACCGAAAATATAAAACCGAAAATATAAAATAAAATATTACTGGCGATGGATTACAATACAGATTGGCTTCTACGTGTTAAAGGTCTTACCAAAATTTTTGGTACTCCAAACGAAAATTCAATTAAAAATACCGGACCTGAGTTTGGTACTAATATATGTCCTGAAACCGGTGCAATTGTTGCCTGTGCAAATATAAGTTTCGACCTATACCCGGGTGAAGTGTTGGGCATAGTTGGAGAAAGCGGCTCAGGAAAAACAACGGTTGTAAAGCAGCTGTTTTTCGATTTAGATACTTCATGTGGCGAAGCCTTTCTTTTGCCTTACGAAAATGGTAAGCTGAATATATTCAATGAGTCAAGCCAGAAAAAGAGGTTTATGCGAAATCACCTTATGGGTATGGTATATCAAAATCCCAGAGACGGATTAAATTTTGCTTTTACCTCGGGAGGAAACATTGCAGAAAAACTACTTATGGCCAATATATTTCATGTAGGTAAAATAAGGGACAGGGCATCATATTTACTTGAAAAAACAGAAGTTCCAGTTGCCAGGATGGATGACATGCCGGTATTTTTCAGCGGAGGCATGCAACAAAGAGTTCAGATTTCCAAAGCCATTGCCAATAATCCTCCTCTTTTGTTTTTGGATGAAGTAACATCAGGGCTCGATGTTTCCGTACAGGCCAAAGTTTTGGATCTTATACGCAGTCTGCAAAAGGAATTAGGAGTGGCTATGATAGTGGTATCACACGATTTAAGTGTTATAAGAATGCTGACAGACAGAACTCTGGTTTTAAAGGACGGGAGGATTGTGGAAGACGGACTTACAGATCAAATCCTTCAGGATCCTCAAAATGCATATACTCAATTACTTGTTAGTTCTTTGCTATAAACATATAAATAATTCAAATGACAAATTTACTTGAAGTAAAACACCTGAGCAAAACTTTCATCCTCCATAACCTCAATGGTAAAGTAATACCTGCTTTAACAGATGTCAATTTTATTGTTAAACCGGGAGAAATAATCGGATTAACCGGAAAATCAGGATCCGGAAAATCAACATTAATGAAAACAATTTACAGAACTTATCTTGCAACTTCAGGAGAAATTTATTATAATTCTGAAAATAATGGCGTTATAGATTTAGTCAAGGCTAATCAACATGAAGTTATTGAATTACGGAGAAAAGAAATAACATATTGTTCGCAATTTCTAAGGGTAATTCCAAGGGTGACAGCGGTTGATATAGTAGCCGAGAGTATAATAAAGAAAGAATCTGAACGTGAATTTGGAAGGGAAATAGCCAAAGAATTACTTGATAAACTTAATTTACCCATAGAACTTTGGGACTCTTTTCCATCAAATTTTAGTGGTGGTGAACAACAAAGAATTAACATAGCAAGAGCGATTATAGCTAAACCAAGGTTTTTGTTGGTTGATGAACCTACTGCTTCACTTGATGCAAAAGTAAAAGACATAGTAATTGATCTTATAATGGAACTGAAAGAAGTGGGAACTTCAGTACTTTGCATAACGCATGACAATTACGTACTTGATAAATTAACTGATAGGAACATTCATCTGCAACAAGGCAGAATTTTAGAAGAAATTTATGCATAACAATATAATTATTTTCAATGGTAAATTAGTATTACCCGATTCAGTTATCGGGAATGGTACTATAATAATCAAGGATGGCAGAATTATTGAAATATTAAACTATTTACCTGACTTTAACGAATTTGGAGACAATTATATCATGGTTGATGCAGGTAATAAATTTATTATGCCTGGTATTATAGATATCCATACTGATGCCATGGATGTTGAAATTTGTCCCCGTTCAGGAGCAGATTTTCCTATTGGCATAGCTTTCAGGGAATTAGAAAGAAAGATGGCAGGTTGTGGAATAACTACAGTCTACCATTCTTTACATATAGGCTATGAAGTTGCAGAATTAGGTTCGAAAAGTAAATATTCCAGAAAAGAAGTAATAGAAGAGGTACATAATGCCTCAAATAAAAACACCATAATAAACAACAAAATACATATACGTTACGAAATAACTGGGATTCAGGCTTATGCCCTCTCTGATTATCTGATTAAACAGGGTTATGTTTCTCTATATTCTCTGATGGACCATACTCCCGGTCAGGGTCAGTTATCCTATGAGAATTTTCTTAAATATGCAAAGTTCAAAGGATTAAATGAAGAAGAAGCTAAAATTGAAATACAGAACAGGATACAAAAACCTAAAATTGAGGGAGAACAATTAACTAAGCTTTTAAATTTACTAAGGGAACATAAGATCCCGGTAGCTTCACATGACGATGATTCTGCCAAAAAGGTTGTAGAAATGTATAACCTGGGTATTGATATTTGCGAATTTCCTATAAACCTTGAAGCAGCAGGTAAGGCTACCTCTTTAGGAATGGCAGTTATTGGCGGTGCATCAAATGTATTACGGGGAGGATCCACAGGCGGTAACTTAAATGTAATGGAAGCAATCAAACTGGGATATATCAACACTCTTTGTTCAGATTATTATCCGCCTGCAATACTTCATTCGATCTTTAAAATTTATAATAATAATGTATTAAGTTTGAATGATTCTGTAAATATGGCCACTATTAATGCTGCAAAGGCAGTAAAAATTGATAAACATACCGGAAGTATTGAAAAAAACAAAGATGCTGATTTAATAATTGTTGACATAATAGACGATCTGCCACTTGTGACACATACTATAGTCAAAGGCAGAATTGTTGCCCAAAGTGTAATATTTGAACCCGTAAATAAGTCATGTCTGCAACAACTGAATTAGATAAACCTGTCGATTTAACCTTTGATAATTATAACCAATGGCAGAATAATGCTGTTTCATTTGAAAACCTGCGTACTCAGTCCCATAAACTTAAAGCCACTGATAAGTATGTATATAACGATGGAAAATGGTCAATACCTGATTATGAGGGTTTTGCAGTTATATCTTCTGTAAATGCCAATCCGGATAATGATTATTGTTTAAGTCAACTTATAAATTTAAGAGAAAACCTAATAACTCTTTTACAAAATAAATCAAATTATTATTGGCTTCCGGAAGAAAGTTACCATCAAACAATAGCAAATACCCTGTCCAGTGAAAGGTTTATTAAAAATATAAAGGAACCAGGATTAACTGATCAATATCCCGAATTTATTAAATCAGCATTTGATAAAATTTCCGTTCCATCCAGCCCTGATCCTGTCACAATTAAAATGCTTGGATTTAATGTTTTTGGAAGTTGTATAGCCCTGCTTGGCATATTTGAAAATGAATTTGATTATAACAGGATAATGATGTTCCGTAATCAATTCTACTCTAATCCTGAATTAAATTCTTTAGGTATTAAACTGACCAGGCCATTCATCGGCCACATAACCTATGCCTATGTAGGTCTCGAACTTACCGATATAGAAAAAGCTGAACTGGCTGACATTTTGAATGATATAAATTCTGAAATTATAAACACAAATATCATATTTAAGATTTCTTTAACTGAGTTGAGATATTTTAAAAACCTCAGTAAATTCTATAAAACACCTGACTATCCTTCATTTTCATTTATTGCAACATAGTTATTATTGTCCCATTCCAGTTGTTGGCAGTTTGAAATATACATACTAATTAAAATATGTAATACATTATGTTACAATATATTAAACAATTTCCTCCAAATGTTGACTTGAGTCATAAAGTACGAAATGAATTTAACCAGTACATTGATCCATCCTGCAGGATAATTAACAGCAGTATAGGAGAATATGTTGACCTGTTTGCTCACACCTCATTATTTGAGTCATCAATAGATGACTACAGTTACATAGCAGGTCTAAGCCAGGTAATTTATACAACCATAGGTAAATTTTGCTCCATAGCCAACAGTACCGTAATAAATCCGGGCAACCATCCCCAGTGGAGGGTTACTATGCACCATTCCACATATAGAAGAAAGCAATATGGATTTGATATAAAAGACGATGATGAATTTTTTAATTGGAGAAAAGATGATGCCTGCATTTTAGGACACGATATATGGATTGGTCATGGAGCTGTTGTTCTTGCAGGTGTGAAAATTGGAACAGGTGCCGTAATAGGAGCAGGTGCCGTGGTATCAAAGGATATACCAGAATATGCCGTCGCAGTTGGTGTACCTGCCAGGGTAATCAAAAAGAGATTTAATGATGAGGTGATTGTAAAATTACTGAAATCAGAATGGTGGGACTGGGATCGCCCAACCCTTGAAACAAGATTTGAGGATTTGATTAATCTGGATTTGTTTTTAGAAAAATACTGCTGATGGATATGAAATATAAAGCCAGCATTAGCTCAGGAATCTTAATATCAAGCCTTGTCTGCATGGGTTTGTTTTTTGGTTGCAACAACAAACCTGCCAATGGTAACACCCCTAAAAGTATAATATTCGCGGTCATCCCAAGCGATGATTATACAGGGACAATAAATAACGGTGAATTAATATGCAAATATTTGGAAAGAAAACTTAAAATTAAAGTCAGGTTATATAAAGCTACAGATTACACCACAGTTATTGAAGCCATGAAAACAAATCATGTTCAGATAGCTCATTTTGGACCATTTTCATATGTTCTTGCCAACAGGAAAGCCGGGGCTGAATCGATGGTATGCGTAGGCGAAAAATCAAATGTTATACATTCCTACAGGAGTCTGCTTCTTTCAAATTCTAAATCAAATATCAGGACTATTGAAGATGTTAAGGTACATTGTTCGGAATTGTCCCTTTCATTTGTAGACCCGGCTTCTACATCAGGGCATTTAATACCAAGGGCTTTTTTAAACTCAATAAAACTTGATCCGGATTTGAAATTCAGACAGGTAGTTTTTTCCAACACTCATGGTGCTTCAATACTTACACTCATTTCCGGGAAGGTGGATATTGCAGCTGCGAGTGATATTATCCTGGAAAGATTAATTGCCAGGGGAAAAATTAACAGGTCTGATGTAAACATACTTTGGACTTCGGACCCTATTCCTCCGGATCCGTTTTGCATTAAAAGCGATTTGGATCCTGCATTTAAAAATAAAGTGAAGGTAGCTTTCCTTGAATTTCCTGAAGATGACCCGGAAGGATGGAAAAAAAACATGCATTTTGAATTTAAGGGAGATGATAAGGCAGAATCTTACATTTATATAGATGCCCCTGATTCATTTTACAATCCGGTGCGTAAAATATTTGACAACATTGATTACGAAAAAATCATTAATGCTAAAAAATAGCTACGTTTATATGAAAAAAATTGCATTTATATTACTCACCTTACTTGCATTCTCATGTTCAAGTAACAAAACAAAGGATATCCCTGAAAAAATAGTATTTGGGTTCTTAACAGCGGATGACCCACAGGGTACAATGGCCTATCATAAAATCCTAACCGATTACCTTAAAAAAGAACTGGGTATAAAAAAAATAGATCTATTCACTGCTACTGACTATGCAACATTAATAGAGGCTATGAAAGCAAAAAAACTTGATGTTGCATTGACAGGTGAGTTATCATACCTTATTGCTCATCAGAAAGCCGGTGCCGAAGCAATAGTAACATATTCCCTGCCTGACAAGCCCATTCCGACAGGAAGCGTAATAATTACCTATCCGGGCTCGGGTTTGAATTCAATGGAAGATGTCAAGGCACAAGCAAAGAACCTTACACTCCTGTTCTCTGATCCGGCCTCTACAAGCGGACACCTATATCCGCGTGATTACCTCAATAAAATAGGTTTGGATCCGGAATCCTCATTCAGGCAGGTGACTTTTTCCAATGGACATACAGCAACAGTTCTAAGCATTAAAGCTCACAGGGTGGATTTAGCATGTACCTATCTTTTGGGTTTAGCAAGACTTGAAAGAAAAGGAATTATTACTAAATCGGATTATAAAATTCTTTGGACTTCAGGGAATTACCCAAGTCCGCCTTTCTATGTGAGAGGTGACCTTCCTGTTGCATTTAAAACCAGATTACAGAAGTCATTGATTGATTTTCGGTTAAAAGACCCGCTTGCATGGAAGGCTTTTTCAAGTAAAGCTCTTATATATTTTACAGATTCCATTCGAAATAAAATTATTATGGTAACTTGCGCCGACTCAAGTTATAATCCTATTCGTGAAGTAGTTAAAAATGTCAAAGGTTTTAATTTTGGAATCAAATGAATAACTTAACTATTACGTTTACAAATCTTTGATTTTATTTAATTTTGCAGGTTCATTATATTCAACACTGTCCTATTAATCATAATAAATAGATCATAATACAACTTTGTGCCTTAGTTGAATTATTATCTATACATTATAGGATAAATATCTTTTCTGTGACCTAACGTAACAATCTCCACTATAAGTTTTGTGTCATATATTTCGTAGATAATACGATAGTCTCCTAATTTAATTCGATAGCCATTTCTACCTTTTAGTTTTATAAAACCTTGTGGTCTTGGGTTTATTTCTAATTCGCAGATTGTTTCAAAAATAGATTCGGCAATATTATCAACTTATTTCCCGTTCAGATCTTTGGGATATCAGGAGGTACACCGATCTAAGGTGAATAAGTTGAATAAGTGTATCAAAGGTCCAGGCATATACACAATTATAAATTTACTGCTTTACAGGAACATAACTCATGTAGTTGTCAATTATCCTTCCTAAAGAATCCGCAGAAAGCTTCCATGTAACATATTCTTGGGGTCCGTTTATATCTTTTTCCCATTTGTTTGAACCATCAGGCTGAACAATAATTCTGCCTTTTTGCAGGTTAAAGTATTTCTCTGGTCCGAATACCCCTATCAACACTGCTGTTTCGTCCCAGCTCATGCGCCCTTTTTTATCTTCTTCAGCCATGGGAATGGCAATACGGAATACATTGTGCGCCGGACTTTTAATATTTGCCTGTGCAACTTTTAATCCGGTATGTATTGCCGAACCTATCTCCCACCCGGTAAATATTACTTTTACAGGCCATTTTTCATATACATATACAGATGCAGAAGAATCCTTCCAAAGATTCCATTCCTTACCTTCAGGGAATTTACCTGCCATTGAAACCAATACTTTCACTTTCTTTTTTACAAGGTCGAAGCCATTCAAATTGCTGATTGTATCCGGTGGCGTTTGAAGAAGGTCTTTAAGATTTGTAAGGTATCCAACTGTAATAATAATAACACTTGAATCTGGCTGGCTATTTAGTATTTTCCTGTATAATAACCTTGCATCAGTTGCATCATCGTTTTTTAAAATTTTATGTGGGTATACGGCAACAAGGGTATCTGCCCATTTTTGCCAGCATCCTATGTTTACACCGTCTGTTTTGGCAGCTCCCACTGGTATTTCGTGTTTTTCATAATATGTATTTATTACATCCATACAAGGTGCAGTCAGTTCATATTTATTTGAAGCTATAGTGGCAAGAATATCAACATAACTTTCATGGGCTAAAGCATGTAATATAGTAAGGGCTCCAACATCATCATAATCGGGCCCCATATCACTGTCGAAAATCACACTTACCTGTTTTTTATTATTATGATTGTAAGAACATGATACAAGAAATGTCATTAAAAGTATTGCTGAAATAAATGTTGATTTTTTCATTCTGACATATTTAAATTTCCGGATATTATATCCACAAATATATTAAATTATTGCTTTTGATCATGTTAATTGTATTAACTCCAAAAATATTTAAAAAATTACCGACTTGTTTGTCTTAAAATAATATTATAATATATTTGTAAGGTAATATCCATTTTGCATGTTCTGATAACTTATTTAATGCAAGTTATTGTAAGAATGTATTAATTAATTTCATCCGAAAATAATTAATTTATATGGCCGGATGGAACTCTCTGAGAAAATTTTAATATGTGTTTATGTTTTATTCAGGCATGATCGTTTCATCAGAAACTCTCTTTTAACATATAAATTTTAATACAAATTTCTTATGGAATCACTTAAATACAAAGTATACGGTTACAGATGGATAGTGCTTATTGTATACATGTTTATTGTGGCGGTAAACCAGCTATTATGGATTACATTTGCTGCCATAACAACTGAGGCAACGATTTACTATCATGTAACAGATTTGCAAATCGGGTTACTTTCTTTATGTTTTATGGCCGTATACCTTGTAGTATCCTTTCCTGCATCATGGGTAATAGATAAATACGGAATCCGTACAGGAATTGGCATAGGAGCCGTATTGACGGGAGTTTTCGGACTAATCCGGGGGTTTGCAGGCACAGATTATTCATTGCTTCTTATTGCCCAGATAGGTGTAGCTGTGGGACAGCCTTTTCTTCTGAATGCTATTACAAAACTTGCAGCCCGGTGGTTCCCTATTGAAGAAAGAGCTACTGCCTCAGGTATGGGGTCTTTGGCCATGTATCTTGGGATATTGACAGGTATGTTGCTTACTCCTTATTTAACAAAAGGACATGGAATCAATGGTATGGTTTATATTTATGGTGTTGTTTCAATTATAGCAGCAGCTATATTTATTATTTTTGTAAGAGAACGTCCGGCCACTCCTCCCTGTGATTCCCAACATGAGGAACGTTCGGCGATTACGGACGGACTTCGTGATACCCTTCGTAATAAAGGTTTTTACTGGCTTATGTTTATCTTTTTTGTTGGGCTGGGTGTTTTTAATGCAGTAGCTACCTGGATAGAAGATATAGTAAGGCCAAGAGGGTTTAATGCAGATCAGGCAGGATTAGCAGGTGGATTAATGATTATAGGCGGAATTATAGGGGCGGTTATCATGCCAATGTTGTCCGATCATTACAGGAAAAGGATACCTTTTATAACCCTGGCGCTGGCAGGATCGATCATAGGTCTGGCAGGTATAACTTTCGCTACAACTTACTGGGTTTTACTTGCCTCCAGCGCATTGCTGGGATATTTCCTGCTTAGTGCAGGTCCTATTGGATTTCAATATGGTGCTGAAATTACCTACCCGACATCAGAAAGCACATCTAACGGTATTCTTTTACTAATGGGCCAGATTTCAGGTATAGCCTTCATTTTTGGACTCGATGGCTTCAAATCCAGTTTAACCGGCTCAATGACATATCCCCTTATAGTGCTGATAGCTTTGATGATTATAAGCTTATTTATTTCAACATTACTGAAAGAAAGCAAATTAATACTTGAAAAATAAATGGATAATGAAATTTTCGAAAAGGTCGATATTTATATTAGTAACTTACTGGCATCAGAAGACATATATTTAAAAAATACGACACTGTCCATTGAAGAACATGGAATTCCAAATATTAGTGTCTCTCCTAACCAGGGGAAATTACTCCAGGTTTTGGCAAAAATATGCAATGCAAAAAAGATTTTGGAGCTGGGTACATTAGCTGGGTACAGTACTATCTGGCTCGCACGGATTTTACCTGACGATGGTAAGCTTATTTCCCTGGAGTTTGACGAAAGACATGCCTCTATAGCCAGGAATAACATTTTTAAAGCCGGGTTAAAGGATAAGGTCGAAATTAAAGTAGGAATGGCATTAGATCTGTTACCTGTCCTCGAAAAAGAGAAAGCAGGTCCTTTTGACATGATTTTTATTGATGCTGACAAACCGCCATATGCTGAATATTTTGACTGGGCTCTTCGGCTGTCGCACCCCGGAACTGTAATTGTTGCAGACAATGTTATCCGTAACGGTGATATACTTAATGGGGATAGCACAGATGAAAAAGTACAAGGCGCGCAACGTTTTAACAATATGCTGGGTAAATGCACGGAGGTCACTGCCACAATTCTGCAGACTGTGGGAGTGAAGGAGTATGACGGCATGGCTATAGCTGTTGTCAACTGACTATAATTACCATTTCAATATTAATCACAATTAACTATCCAAAAAATGTGTGCAAAAAAACGATCTGTTGGATTCTTTGGTGTAATTGCAATATTGGGCAATTTACTTTTTATTGCCTGGGTTACGTATAATGGCCTAAAGGAACATTTCAGAGGAACACTTCCTGAAAAGGTATCCTATATAGGTTTGATGCTCTTGTTATTATTAAACACCTGGATAATAATATTTTATCGCAGAAAATAATTTTAATTTGAACTGTATTTAGTTACAGCAGCAGTAAATTAAAAAATATCAGCTAATCATATCAAGAAATTCATCTTCAGAAATTACAGGAATATTTAACTGCTTGGCCTTCTCAAGTTTGGTGGTTCCCATTTTATCACCTCCGAGGATGTAATTTGTTTTGGAAGATATAGATGATACATTTGAACCTCCATGTTGTTCAATTAATTCTTTTAACTGTTCACGTGAATATTTTTCAAAAACACCTGATATGACAAAGCTAAGGTCTTTAAGCTTATCAGATTTTTGTACTTTATTATCATGCTGAATTTCAAATTGCAATCCTGACTTTTTTAGCCTTTCTATTACATGCATATGTTCCGGTTTCTTAAAATAACTGATCACACTTTCAGCAATTCTGGAACCAATCTCATCAACTTCAGTAAGTTCTTCAAAAGTTGATTTTGCCAAATTATCTATTGAAGTGAAATGCCTGGCAAGCTTTTTTGCCACAGTTTCCCCTGCAAACCTTATACCCAATGCGTACAGGACTCTCTCAAAAGGTACTTCTTTTGATTCCGCAATACTCCTAATAAGATTTGATGCCGACTTATCCCCGAAACGGTCAAGTATTACAAGTTGTTCTTTTGTAAGAAAATAAAGATCGCTTACATTTTTTACTAAACCCTGCCTGTAAAGCAGATCAATGGTTGCTTCGGCACAGTTTATATCCATGGCTTTACGCGAAATAAAATGTTCCAGCTTACCTTTTATTTGTGTGGGGCAATTATCTTCATTAGGACAATAATGTGAAGCCTCACCTTCCGTTCTCACCAGTGTGGCTCCGCAATCAGGACAAGTTTTGATAAATTCAATGGGATTAATGCCGGCCGGCCGGAGAGATTTGTCAACCCCCACGACCTTGGGGATTATTTCACCCCCTTTTTCCATTATCACGGTGTCACCAATGCGTAAATCCAATAGTTCAATCTGATCAGCATTATGTAATGAAGCTCGCTTTACTATGGTACCGGCTAAAAGAACCGGTGTCAGGTTTGCAACTGGAGTGACAGCTCCTGTGCGCCCTACCTGGTAATCCACTGAAAGTAATAATGTTTTAGCCTGGGCAGCCTTGAATTTATAGGCTATAGCCCAGCGTGGGGATTTGGCTGTAAAGCCGAGCTGACGCTGTTGACGGTAAGAATTTACTTTGATTACAATTCCATCAATATCAAAAGGCAAACTATACCTGTTTTTGTCCCAGTAGTTTATATAATCAAATACCCCATCAAGGCTATTGCATTTTGTTATATGTTCACTGACCTTAAACCCCAGCTCCTTCAGTTTCATCAGGCTATCGAAATGATTATCAAAAGGGATATTTTCTCCCAACATATAATACAGGTAACAATCCAGTGGTCTTTTTGCTACTATAGAAGAATTCTGAAGTTTCAAGGTTCCGGAAGCAGCATTTCTGGGGTTTGCAAAAACAGGCTCACCGGCCGATTCTCTTTCCTGGTTAATGAAATTAAATCCTTCCCTTGGTAAAATAATTTCTCCCCTTACTTCCATTTCTTCAGGAAAATTTATGCCATGCAAAATTAAAGGGATACTTCTTATAGTCTTAACATTTGCTGTCACAATATCACCCTTTGTCCCATCACCACGTGTAAGTGCCTGCACCAGTTTGCCATACTTATAAGTCAGAGAAACTGATATCCCATCAAATTTTAATTCACATACAAATTCCACATCTTTATCAATAACCTTATAAATACGATTTACAAACTCCGTCAATTCCTCTTCAGAATAGGTATTGCCCAGAGAAAGCATGGGATAGATATGTTGCGCCTGCTGAAACTCCCTGTTAGTATCAATCCCAACACGCTGGGTGGGTGAATTTTCGTTGTAGAATTCAGGATATTTTTTTTCCAGGTCATTAAGTTCAATCATTAACATATCATATTCATAATCACTAACAACCGGTTTTGAAAGAACAAAATAATTATAATTATAGTTGTTTAGTTTCTCCCTAAGAAAATCAATATGTTGTTTTGCTTCTTCTGTTGTCATAATTAAGGAATAATTAATATTTACATAAACTATACTTTACTGCCTGAAACGAATATAATCCTATTTTTGTTTTTATAAAATACAAATCATGACTAAAGGTATAAAAGCTGTAATTTTTGACTGGGCCGGCACAATTGTTGATTATGGATGCATGGCTCCTGTAGTGGCCTTTGTTGAAGCTTTTAAAAAAAGGAATATTAATATTACTGTCGAAGAAGCCAGGCTTCCTATGGGTCTGGCAAAAAAAGAACATGTAAGGTCTATCTCAGAATTTGAAACTGTCAGGAATCAATGGAATAAAATATACAACCGTTTTCCTGAGGATGGAGATATAAACGACATATACTCCGATCTGGAACCTGCATTAGCTTCTATTGTTGCAAAATATTCCGCCCCCATTCCCGGGTTGTTGGAACTTTCACAAAACCTCAGGCAGAGAGGAATAAAAATTGGCAGCACGACAGGATATGTGGCTTCAATGATGGAAAATGTTGTTCCCCTGGCTACAAACTATGGATTTCATCCCGACTGCATTGTAAATTCATCTGATGTTAAAGAAGGAAGGCCAAAGCCATGGATGATTTATTTAAATGCCGAAAAAATGGATGTATACCCACTTTCCTCCATGATAAAACTGGGTGATACTGTTGCAGATATTGAGGAAGGATTAAATGCCGGATTATGGACTATAGGTTTTACAAAATCGGGTAATGAAGTAGGTTATTCGTTGGATGAAATAAATACTATTGATAAGGAAATATTAAATGAAAAAATTAAACAAGCCAGTCATAAATTATTAAATGCCGGAGCGCATTTTGTCTGTGAAGGTGTCTGGGATTGTCTTCATGTTATTGATGTTATAGATAATTTAATTAAAAAGGGGTTTAAACCTTAAAAGGATGATTAGAATCCTTACAAAATTCATTAAATCGCACCGTTCACAGGTATTTTTAATTACCTGGCTGGTTTATGCAGGTTATTACCTCTGCAGGAAAAACTACAGTATAGCCATGCCTGTATTTGCGCATGATTTAGATGCGGATAATTATTCATTTGCAAAGGCACTGACTGTTTACAGCATCTTTTATATGATCGGGCAGTTTATTTCAGGTTACTGTTCTGACAGGTTTGGAGCAAAAATAGTTGTAGTATTTGGAATTGTTTTGATAGTTATTGCAAATATCC
>CAVYAE010000065.1:0-18796 GCA_963766305.1 uncultured Bacteroidota bacterium | reverse complement strand
TAAGAGAACCCTTGAAAGCATTAGTTTTCAGGGGTTTATTTTTCATATTCATCTCGCGTAAATATTTTCTTAGTGAAGAAAAATACTACTTAAAACGACTTAATATAATTGGTTGATTATTAATATATTCAACGACTTGTTTTTTAGCTTTGTTTCCAGTTCGTTCCCACCACATTATGCAGGTATGAGGACAAGCTTCAAATCCATTATTTAGAGCTTCTATTAGTGCATGATCTACATTTAATTCAAAAGTATAGTACTGTAAATTCTTATTAATTCTACATTCCAGATCATGTAAGAACTCCATCCTGTAATCTGAAATAAAGTTATTGCCTCTCAAGGAATTACAATATGGACATGTGGCACCCCAATATTTAGATTTTGCTGTTTTGCTGTATCTTAAATCAATAGGTGTAATTGAATTATCAGTAATTATTAATCTATCTACGAAATCTTTAATTATTTGGATTTGTTTTGAATCTAAATGTTTTTTAATCTCAAATTGAAGAAATTTAGGACTGTAGAATTTTATTGATTTATTTGAATGAAGAATAATCTGACCAATACTACTATTAGAATTTAAAATTGCACTAAAAACAACATTGGTATCAACAATTACTTTCATTTTTGAAGTCGTTCCTTATTCTTCTTATACCAAGACTTATTAATATCTGATGCAAGTTTATCGACAATAGCTTGAGGGGTAGTATATTTTGAGGTTATTTCTTTATACCTGAAATAATTAGCCAATTCTTGAAGTTCATCAGTATCTACTGATGGTAATAGCCTAATTATTATTTCTTTATCTGTTCTTTCAATTATCATAACAATATATTTTTATAATATTTTGTTTACAAATCCATCACCATGTTGAATAATCTTCATTATCTTTAATGGGAGAAGCTAGGTTGACGCTTTGTAATTTATTTAACTCCCCATCACTCCAAAAATCAAAGTGGTTATCTTTGTTATCCGTTAAAGGCAATATAATAATTTCCAATTCCTGGTTTTTCATTTCATCAGGTACTATTATCTGCAAGTTTGTAGTTGCAGGAGTTATTATCGTTCTTATTGCTTGCATACTTTTAAATTTATTTCATTCAAAATTAGTGAAATCTGAGAAAAACAAATGTTCTCATTATTTCAATGTTTACTTTAATTGCCCTGTCATTTTTTAATACACTTGAAAGCATAGCTACAGCTTGCTCAGTAAATACAAATGGAGTATAAGTAATTGAAGGCCAGATAAAGGTCACATTTTGTGACCTCATATTGTCTTTCAGTGAGATAACCTCATTCATCGTTAACTCAAATATGAAATCATCAGGGAAACGTTTTATATTTCTTCTGACTGCTTGTTTCAATACCTTAGTTTCAACCTCATACAATTCTGCTAAATGAAAATCAATCATAACTCGTTGTCCATGAATTGAAAAAATGTTTTGTTGAATGATTTGTAAATCCATAAATTAATTAGTATAAATATTTACTCCTAATGGGATAAATATGCAATTAATATTTTATATTTTCATCAAAAAATACAAAACTTCTGACAAGTTTTTATGAATTCCAAGTTAGATAATTCATCAGCTTCCGCTATTAAGAGAACCACTGAAAGTGCAAATTTTGGATATTGACGATCAATGATAGCTTAACCCTTTTCACGCTTGTGAAACATAGTGAATTAAATAACCTGAAAATTGAAATATCCGTACTTTCCCAAATGATAAAAATAAAATCGGCAATGGAAATAGTTATGTATAGACATGGAATTTATATTAAAAAGGATATAAAAGCTGAACATTCCTTCTGCAGGTAGCAACAAAAACACAATGGACAATGGCGGAGTTCCCGGGACACTGTGCAGGAGATAAAGCATTAATTGGCTGGGACGAAACGAAAGATTCCGATATTTATATCTATAAAGCTCTGGTATTTGCAGAAAAGTAAATAATTACAGAGAAGCCCCGCCATCTGCATCAATTATCGCACCTGTAATAAAATCATTTTCAAGCAGCATTATAATTGCATGTGCAACTTCCTCTGGTTTGCCAACTCTGCCAAGTGGTATCTTCTCCCCCAGTTGTTTAAAAAGCTTACTTTTTTGTTCATCCCCCATCCAGTTATAATAAGGTGTATCAATAACTCCGGGTGAAACAAGGTTAACCCTTACCGGACCCACCTCTGCCGCCATAGTTCTTCCCATAGACATTATGGCACCGTTAACTGCAGCCAAACCCGCAGTTCCTGGTATAGCTTTCCTCGCTGAGCCAGCTATGACAAATACTATACTGCCACTTTTAGATAATACCGGAAGAGCATGCTTAGCAGAAAAAAAATATCCATAAAACTTGCTGTTGAAAGCTTTTAGGAGTGCAGCCGTTTCAATGTCAATAAATTTTCCCCATGCAGAATTACTGGCCCCCACACATACAAGGTGATCGATATTTCCGGTTTCTTTAAAAAAAGATTCCACTGCTGATTCATCAGCAAAATCGAGCGTTATTGGAATTGTTCCCTGACCGGCTTCAAAGGCGGCTTTTTCAATTTTATTTTTTGTTTTGGAAGCCATATATACTATTGCACCCTTTTGAGCTAGCTTTTTCGAAGTTTCAAAACCTATGCCCTGGCTTGCTCCCATTACTACAATTTTTTTCCCATTTAGTTCCATAATAAGTTTTATTATCCATTTATTTTTTCTTTTTTAATTCATCAATTTTGCCGTCCGCATATTTTTTATTTTCTGCATTAACTCTCCAACCTTCACCGTAAGATATATAATTCTGAAGTTGCAAATAAATATATCCTAATTCATAAATCTGCAAAACAGTTTTTCTGAGAAGGTTACCCTTTTCTCTTAGTTTAAGACCTTTAAAAATTTATTTACTGTATAGCTCCATCAAGTTCTGATCCTGAACTAAACTTAACTACCTTTTTTGATAATCCGCTGTCGGCTGCAATGGAGTCAATTAATTCCTGTTTGTTCATAAATGTGGTTTTAGGTTAAAGTTTAAATTTAAAAAATAACTATGATAATAGGACAAAAAGGAGAAAATTGCAAGCGACTATAAGTTATTAAATTACCTCACATTTTGCAATATTATTTATAATCATCACATTGACATTCCTTTGTTGTTATTATTTTTTAAATGGTATATTGTTAGGTGTGTTTTCAATAGGATATTCCTTTATTATTGCAGCTTTTATAAAGTCTTCAATACCTTGATTGTCTATTTTATAGACCGGATTTAACAATTTAAAATTACTGTCTAATCTGAAATTCTTTCCATTAGATAAAAAATTTAGAGCATCCTTGCTCTTTAAACGATGATTGGAGTAATTTGATGCACCAGAAATAAGTTCTTTTAAAGAATGACCTTCTTTTAATATCGAATAAATATCATAATAATCACGGAATTCTCTTCTTCGTAAGATAACTTCCACTTTCATTACTCCTAATGAATTAATGTCTGATGCGATGATATTATTCAAAATCTTTACCGGCTTCTTTACCGGGCTAAGATTTTCTTGTTTTGCAATGAAAGAAACCTTTACACCACTTACTATAAAATTAACATGGTAAAAGTCCAAAACATCTCTTACATCAATACTACCAATTGTAGCTAGTTCTTTTTCAATCTTAGGCCAATCTATTGTAGGCTTATCTTTTCTAAGATTCGTTGACCATTTACAAAAATCTAAATCCTCACTATTACGTTTATTGATTTGTAGAGCAAGGGCTGTTCCACCTATCAATGTATATATTCCTTTAAACATGACAGAAGAGATATTTTCTCAAATATCTTTTCAGTTTTCTCAGCTAATCCTTGCATAGTCTGGATTTAAAAAGTTTATTTTTATAATCACGAATATATCTGTCAGGATTTTTTAAACCAAATAACATAAAAGCATAAAGTCTGTTTAAACCATGATACATCGGTTCCTGAGAAAGAATCTTCTCTTTCCATATATTTTGGATTTTGCTTTTTGGGAAAAGCTTAAAAAGTTTTTGTATATCATCAATATCCAGATGGATCAAAACTTTTTCAATCAATATTTCATCTGGTACATTCTTAATAAATGCTTGATCATAAGACCAAAAAACTTTCTCTTTTATTAATTTATCCAACAACCTTTTATGCATATGTGAATTATTCATTACAGTACTCCATTTCATTTCTTGAACTACTTCAAAACCACAGGTTTTAAGAATCTTAATTTGTGTTTCGAGTTCTAGCCTTTTCTCCAGGAATCGTTTTTTAAATCCTCTGGCTGTGGATTCCTTTATTCCAAAATCCTTATACCAGGCTCTTTGATTAAATAGCTTATATAATGCTTGCTCAGTTGTCATATTAATACAAATATACATAAAACGTTTCTTTATTAAAACGCATTTATGTTAATTATTTGGAGATTTGATGGAATGGTTCAATCATTTATATGCAAACGGTGAACATGTAAACCTTCTACCATCTGGTCAGAATGTAAAGTATAACAGATTGTTTTTTCTTATTTATTTAATGTGTCCAGGTATATAGAAATATCTAAAAGTTCGACCTTATAGTCTTTTTTTTCTAAAATTTCCTTTGAGTCTAATTCAATCACATAGCGAGAATTTTCAAGGTTTGAGATATTTTTTTTGTAAGCTGACAACAGGTTATTTGCAATAATATTAATTGAGTTAGCAACTAACTTTCTTTCATCTAGTTTTGATATACTTCGTTTTTATATTTGCCGGTATATTCTTTCAATTGATAACTAGTGGGATAATTTTGTTTTATTAATGAACCAATAGAATCAAGCCCGTTTTGATTTTTTATATCTTTTGTTTAAATCTGTAAAAGCTTTTTAAACTGTATCTCTGGTATGGCAGGTTTAAAAAGACATCCCATTTTTAATGTAGGTTCAAGGCAGTCAGTTATAAACAGAGGAAGTTTTCGTTCCTGAGTTGTGACGGAATTAGCCAAAATAATATAAACAAAATGAATACAATTTTTTCACAACAGGTATATATTAAAATTGTAAAACATCGCTTTACCGCTGATGATTATCAATTATTTGAATATAAAAAATATGGTGAAAATTTATTAAAATTATTTAATATAAATTTTAAATTAATGTTTCATTAATCTATTCATTAATCATTTTGTTAATCTCACTTCCTTAATTTTGTTTTAAATATTACTACTGTAAGCAGACTTAAACATTAATGAATCAAAGATAAGATTACTTTAATTTATACTTATCATTATTTTTAACATCTGCTAATAACTAAACTGATTAGAACTTATGAATAAACTATTATTAATTCGACCTGCTGTTTCCGGTGCATTTATTTACAGTTTCCAAAAACCAATCACTAAAATTTACTATTTAACCTAGATTTAAATTAATATAATAATATCAAAAGTATTAAATGACATTATTAAATACCAGGTAGTCAATCAATATCTAAATTACTAAATCTCTAACTAAAACTATGAATAGAATTTTATTTTTTTTGGTACTTTTTTTTACTTTATGCAATCCGCTTAACATTTACTCCCAAGGCACCGGATTTGCTAATATAAAAGGAAAAATTACTGACGCTGTAACAGGCGAAGTGCTTGCCGGCGCTACTGTTATTATTGGTAATACCAGTATAGGTACAGCTTCCAATAGTGATGGCGATTTTCTTATTACCAATTTAAAACCAGGAAGTTATAACGTTACTTTCAGTTACCTTGGATATATAAATGATACATTGAAGGCTAATTTGCAACCTGGTCAGACACTCCAATTAAACACTTCTTTGCATAGTGTAAATATAAATTTAGGAGAAGTTGTTGTTAGCGTGCAGGTTAAAGGCCAGCGTGCTGCTATTAACCTGGTGCGCTCATCAAATTCAATTGTAAATGTAGTATCATCTGAAAAAATAAGGGATGTACCGGATGTAAACGCTGCCGAATCAATTGGCCGTTTACCCGGGGTTTCTTTAGAACGTGTCGGTGGTGAAGGAAACAGGGTTATTGTGGACGGACTAACTCCGAGATTTACTATTGTAGAGGTTGATGGTGTCCGGTTAAACGGTGTTGATGCCGACAGGGGAGTCGGATTACAATCCATTTCTTCTGAATCGCTAGGTGGTATTGAGCTTTCAAAAAGTTTAACAGCTGACAAAGATGCCGATGCAATTGGGGGAATAGTTAATTTGACGACGAAAGTTGCTGATAAAGGATTTCATGTTGATGTAATGTCAACAAAAGGGTATAATGACCTTGATAATGCATACACTAATTATAAAATTGCCGGAAACATAGGCAATCGTTTTTTCAATGACAAGTTGGGAGTGTTGGTTACTTTGTCTAAAGAACAGGTTATTAGGTCGTCTGATCAAGTTACACTAAGTTCTAGCGCCAGTGCCATTAATGATACTACTGTATATTTTTATAAAAACAATGCCACTGTTGATGAAAAGTAAATTAATAAGGACCAGGCAAAATGGAGGTTTAGTACTTGATTTCAAAAATGATTTCATGAAAATAAAATTTAACAACGTTATAAATCAGCTGAATGACAATCAATTAGAACGCAAGGATAATTATAATTTTAATAGTAGTCCCTATTATTTTACTTTTGATCTTGTACAAACATTACCACAGGAAATAGAGCAAACTAATTCAATAAATTCTGAATTCAATATCTTAGGTAGTGTTTTATACATTGATGCATCATATTCCAAGAGTAGTCTGTACAAAACTACCGATGACTATAATTTTGAAGACCAAACAGGTGCAATATTTGTACCTAGCCAAAAACAACGTACAGACAGTGTTACACCGCAAGAGTTGATTCATGAATATTACACGAATATTAAAAAAGCTAATGATGCAATAACTTCAATTAATCAAACTGTTCTTAATTCAATTGATAGACAGGTTTTAAATACTCAAGATGTTACAAAAAGGATGACGATAGACTGGAAGATACCTTTCACGTTTTTTGATAATATTTTATCCGGATTTATTAAACTTGGTGGTAAATATTCATATAAATTAAGGTCAAATAATAATTTTGAAAGGCAACTCCCCTTTGATAACAGTGGTGTAGGCCAGGATAATCAGAAGGATGTTTTTGATAGATATTTTCAAAATTTTAACGGTCATAAAATTATTACGGATGTAAATGGAGCTCTGGTTAATCAAGGTATTCCAGGAGCGAACTTTGGCGATCCCGGTTATAAAACACGTTCTATTTTGAATGGCCAGTATCATACCTTATGGTCACCGAATTTAAATCTTCTTCAGTATTTTACTGACAGTGTTTTACGTGGAGCTGCTCAAGAAAAACCGCAATCACAATATCAATCATACTTTGAAGTACAGGCTGTAGGCTCATATGGAAATAATTTTTCAACTGATGAGGAACTAAAGGCCGGCTATATTATGGCTGTAATTGATATTGGAAAAAAAATTAAATTGTTCCCAGGTGTGCGTTTTGAAGATGAAAATACTACGTATAATGGTGTATATGCAGTACAATCTCAAATAGCAGGTGGAACTGGTTTAGCTTTAGGTCCAATACCGGAGACAACCAAAAGGCATAATGATAATTTTTTCCCAAGTTTAAATGCAAAATACGATATAACAGATTGGATGAGTTTGCGAGGTGCGTATTATAGAAGCTGTTCACGACCTGACTATAACCTCTTATCTCCGTCATTGGCAACAAATCAAGGGAATCATACACAGATTACTTTGTATAACCCATTCCTTCAACCGGCAATTGCCCAAAATGTTGACCTGGAGGTTTTATTTTATTCAAACAAACTTGGACTTTTGACATTATACGGTTATTTTAAGAAAATAGATGGTTATGTATACCAAATACCTAGTTTTTATACTCAATATATTGGTAATGTAATTGGAGCTCCGAATTCGGTAAATCAGGCTTTGGAAGTTCCGTATAAGATATACCCTCAAAGTTATTTTCTTACAGGAGAACAAATTAACAATGGAATGCCTGTAAATATTGCGGATCCGGCATATGTAGAAGGTGCTGAAATTGCATGGCAAACAAATTTATGGTTTTTACCTGGATTATTTAAAGGGATAGTGCTTGACATCAATGGTACTTTGATCGAGTCTCAAAGCAAGTTGCCATATTTTAAGATTGATCCGTCCGGAACAGCACATTATGCAACCAGTGAACATGCGCTAATTGAACAGCCCAAGTTCCTGGCCAATGTTCGTGTTGGATATGATTACAAAGGATTTTCGGCACGGATCTCACTAAGGTACACTGATAAAATTGTAAATTCAATTGATCCTACATATAGTGTGAATAATGCATTTGGAATTCCGTCTTATTATCTGGACTTTACCATGAAACAGAAAATATATAAAGGTCTTTCACTTACATATGATTGGATTAACATAACGAATTTTGAGGGAACAGAATCTTATTAATAATGGTCGATATCAGCAATCGGCTACTTTCTATGGCTCTACAATGGATTTAGGGTTAAGGTATCAATTTTAATCAAAATACTTTAATAATTTTTGAAACAATAATTATTCAAACGATATGAAAAAAGTGTTGATTATTAACATATTAATTATTATAACAAATTACGTTTATTCCCAGAAAAATGACAGTATCCAGTTTATCGAATTCGGCCTGGGAATAGGCAATAATTTACATTCTAACGAACAGAAATACAACGGGGCATTAAGCATAGGGGTTGCAAAAAATATAAATAATTACCTGATTAATTATTTGGAATATAATATGTCTTTTCAAAGTAATGAAATTTATTATCATGAATTGAGCTATAAAGTGGGCCCATACTATAGATTTTGGAAAGAATCATATTTTGCTTTGGCAGCTGGCGTATCTATTATATTTAATCCAAATGCATATCAGACAAAGGTTGAAAATGAAGCATTTATGTATGAAGCCATACAATATTCGAAGTCAACATATTCGAATTCTGAATAAATAATTATGTTTTTAACTGACTTGATGTAAGCCCTGGCAGGTAATATAAATTCTTGTTTTATTTAAATATTTTTCAGTATAAGAATATTAATCAAATAATTATATATAAAATATTTTCAATTGCTAATAAAAATTAAACTTTTATAAATAAAAAACCGGCTAGATTTTAATTCATTAAATAATTTCAAAAAAAATTATCAAATATTAATATTCATCATAATTTCTTAAAATTATGCATTGGAAAGATTTAAAAATAGGTTCAAAAATTGGTCTTGGTTTTTTTGTAATTATTTTAATGATTGTTATTGTAGAAACAATTTCATTAATAAGCATGATTAAAATAAAAAGTAATTCTATTAATCTTTCAAAAGAATATATTCCAATAATACACCGCACTTTTCTAATAAATGAATACTGGTTTGACATTAAAAATAGTTTATCCATGTATGATAAGTATGGAGATGATTTTTATAGAAAAAATGCCAGTAATGATTGTACAAAATTTAATGAAATACTGGATTTTTTGGTTACTATGACTGGTCATTCAATAGAATTTAACTCCTCCAATACTAAATTTATATCTATAAAACAACATGTTGATGAGTATGTACACATTGTTACATTGTATTCAATGATGACAAAATCTTGTTTTGATGATCTCAATCAAATTAATAATTTTTTAGTTCCGTTTCAAAAAAAATTTAGTAATAAAATCGAAGTATCCCGAGTGAATACACTCGTCAATTACATATCATCACTTGAATTTCAAGCAATAAATGAAGAAAAACCAGCTTTAATCAACGATTTAAATAAACAAATTGAAGACCTAGAAAGGGAACATGATAATAATTTATCCTCATTTATAAAAGCTTCACAGAAATTTCAAGAAGACTTTATTCTAGCTAAAAATCTAGAATTAAGACGTTTAGAGCTAGAAAATCATATTGGATGGGAAATTAAAAGTATTGCCGACATAGGATTTGAAGGATTGCTGGTAATGGGTGAAAATAATGTTTCTATAATATCGAAAGAACAATTATTATTAATTATTGCTGCATTAACAGTAATTATTATTAGTATATTATTGGTATATTTTTTAATAAATTTAATTTCAATTCCAATTAATCAGGGAATTGCAATAGCTAATAAAATTGCCGAAGGAGATTTAACATTTCAATATGATATAGAACGAAAGGATGAAGTTGGATTGTTGGCTAAGGCAATGAATAAGGTAAGTCAAAATTTAAGAGAAATTGTTTCACGTTTACAAGAAAATTCTAATACAATTGACGTTACAAGCTATAAATTAAAATTTAATGCAAATGAAATATCTATTGGTACAAGACAGCAGGCAGCTTCAGTTGAAGAAATTTCCACAAGCTTGGAAGAAATGTACTCTAATATTCATCAAAGCGTTGAAAATACTAAAGAAACTCAAAGAATAGCTGAGTTATCAGTTTCAGCTATTAATAAAAGTAAGGAATCGTTCCAATTGGCAACCAATTCTTTAAGTCAAATCTCAGAAAAAATTAGTTTTATTAACGACTTATCTTTTAAAACTAACCTACTTGCACTTAATGCAGCAATTGAGGCCGCCAGGGCAAGGGAATATGGTAGAGGTTTTGCTGTTGTTGCGTCAGAAGTAAAACATCTTGCAGACAAAAGCCGAGATTCTGCTCAAAGTATAAATGAAGTCTCTACTAGTACAAATTCCAGGGCTACTAATGCCAAAACTGAGCTGGAAGAACTTATTCCCGAGATAATAAAGACGGCAGTTTTAATTAAAGAAATTACTTTAGCTAATGTTGAACATTTATCTGGTGTTGAGCAGATTAATAAAGCGATGCAACAATTGAACACAGTAGTTCAGAATAATTCACAGTTTGCCGAAGATTTAGCACAAAGTGCAAATGCGCTTCAATCTCAATCAGATGAATTAAGAAATGTAATTTCCACTTTTCAATTATAAATAAATATAATTAATTAATAAATTGTTCTTAAAATGAAAAGAAAATTAGTGTATGGTTTAATGTTATGTTCAGTTTTATGTGCTTTCAAAGGAGTGGTAAATAAAAATAAATTTACATACCGTAATGAAGGTTTACCAATAGAACAAAGGATTACCGATTTGCTTTCACAAATGAATGATGAAGAAAAGATTCAACAATTAGACATGTACTGGGGAAGAGAAGTAGCCAATATGGACGGTCATGAGGCGGGATCTTATTCGGAAGAAAAAGTAAAACAGATTATTGGAATAACTGGAATTGGATCCATTCATGATTTTTATCCGATTAATGTTGAAATAGCTAATAAAATTCAAAAATATGCCATTGAAAAAACCAGACTAGGAATACCTGTATTATTTATCGAAGAAGGTTTGCATGGTTATAACGGGCATGGGAGCACCACATTTCCAATCCCTCTTGAATTATCTTCAACCTGGGATACATCACTGGTTTACAGTGTAGGCAGGGTTATTGGTACAGAAGCCAGAGCTCATGGCGTGGATATGATTTTGGGACCCGTACTTTGTTTACCCCATGATCCACGGTGGGGCCGGGTTGAAGAGACCTATGGAGAGGATCCCTATCTGGATGCTTTAAATGGTGTGGCCATGGTGAAAGGGATGCAGGGTAAAAATTTAAATTCTAATGATGCCGTTATTTCCGAACCCAAACATTTTGCTATCCATGGTATACCTGAAGCCGGAAGTAATACTTCACCAGTAAGTATCGGAGAACGTGAAGCACGTACTAATTTCCTATATGTATTCGAAAAAGCAGTAAAAGAAGGCGGATCAATGGGAATAATGGCTGCCTACCATGAATTTGACGGGATACCCTGTGTGGATAATAAATGGCTCCTTACTGATGTTTTACGTAAGGAATGGGGGTTTCAGGGATTCGTTTTATCAGATCTCGGAGCCATTCGGATGACTCTTCAAAATCATAAGGTAGCTAAAGACACCATAGATGCACTTGTACAAACTTTTAAAGCAGGTATGAATATGCAATTTTATGATTTCGATCATAAAGGATTTCAACGTGCTATGTTGCAGGCAGTGGAAAAAAAATTACTTTCTGAAGAAGATTTGAATAAAGCAGCTCATGATGTTTTAAAAGTTAAGTTTCTTTTAGGGTTGTTTGATCATCCATATACGGATGTTTCATTGCAGGTTAAAAAATTTCATACCGTCGAAAATAAAAACCTTGCATTAAAAGCCGCTCAGGAGGGCATTTGTTTATTGAAAAATGATAATGAACTTCTTCCGGTTAACAAGAATGTTAAAACAATAGCTTTAATAGGACCCTTGGCAAAAAGTACTTACCTGGGCGGTTACGCTTGTGATGGAAAAGGAATCTCTATATTGGATGGCCTCAAACAAAAAGTGGGTCAATCCTGCCAAATTAACTATGAATCAGGTTATCAGGATTCAAGTAGCGTTAGTATCGGATCCCTTAAAAAAGCAGTTGATTTGGTAAATAAATCTGATATTACCATCGCAGTATTAGGAGAAGATACTAAAGTAGTGGGTGAAGGTAAGGATCGTTCCAATATTGATTTGGATGATAATCAAATGAACTTAATAAAGGCAATCCATCAGACCGGAAAACCAATAGTTGTGGTTCTTTTCAATGGCCGGCCATTGACCATTCCCTGGATTGCAGAAAACATACCATCCATACTGGAAACATGGTTTTCAGGAGAACAAGGTGGATTGGCAATAGCTGAAGTATTGCTGGGCAATGTAAATCCTTCAGGTAAATTACCAATGACTTTTCCTAGATCCTTGGGACAGGTACCCTTTTATTATAATCATAAACCCACAAGTTATCATTCGTATGTTGATGAAAAGAATACTCCTTTGTTCCCGTTTGGTTTCGGACTCAGTTACACTACTTTCGAATATTCGGATTTATTAATATCTCCTTCTAAAATACCTGTCGATGGTAAAGTTACAGTTAGTGTGAAAATTAAAAACACAGGTAAATTAGTAGGTACCGAAGTTGTTGAGTTATATGTACGTGATGAGATAAGCAGTGTTACTACTCCTGTGATCGCATTAAAAGGGTTTAACCGTATTTCACTGAAGCCCGGAGAGAGTGGAAAGGTAGAAATTATTCTTGGCCCGGAACAGTTATCACTTTGGAACAGGGAAATGAAACGAGTTGTTGAACCTGGAGAATTTAAGGTAATGGTAGGTAGTTCATCTGAAGATGTAAGACAAAGTGGAAGTTTTTGGGTGACAAATAATTAAACATTATGAATTTTTTAAAAATTATAGATCTCATTTTTAAAATAAATAATTATGTTAAAAAGATGTAATTTACTATTAATCATTTTTTTTTGTCCGGTTATACTTTTTTCACAAATTAAGGGAATCCCTGTTCAATACGATCTTACGAAAGATAAAGTATTATATTTAATTGGCTATGCACATTTAGATACGGAATGGTTATGGGATTATCCCACAACAATTGATGAGTATATCAAAAACATTATGACAGAGAATTTTCATTTGTTTGAAAAGTACCCCGACTATGTTTTTAATTTCACCGGATCACGGCGTTACCAGATGATGAAAGAATATTATCCCGAATTATATAAAAAGGTAGTTGAATATGTTAAACAAGGTCGTTGGCATATTTCCGGATCCGCGGTGGAAGAAGCTGAAGTTAACATTTCTTCTGCTGAATCTGTCATCCGTCAGGTTTTATACGGGAATAATTTTTTTAGAAAAGAGTTCGGCAAACAAAGCAATGATTATATGCTTCCTGATTGTTTTGGCTTCCTTGGAAGTATGCCGACTATTTGGGCTCATTGCGGATTGAAAGGATTTTCAACCCAAAAACTTACCTGGCATCCTGCTGTTAAAATCCCATTTATATATTGGTATCTGGAATGGACCTGATGGGAAAGGCATTATTGCTGCATTAAATGTATCTGGCTATACAAGTGGTATTAAACCCAGGTTCGATCTGGACAGTACCTGGAATGCAAGACTTACAGATAATATGAATCATGGATATTCTTACGATTATAGTTATTATGGTGTTGGAGACAGAGGTGGTGCGCCACGGGAAAGAGATATAAAAAATGCTGAAGGGAGTCTTCGTAACAACGATAGCAAATTCAAAGTACTACTTACTTCATCCGGTCAGATGTATAATGATATTACGCCTGATTTGCGAAAAAAGCTTTTCTACATATACAGGTGATCTATCTTCTTATTGAACATAGTGCAGGCTCTTTAACCTCTCAGGCTTACATGAAACGCATTAACCGGAAGAATGAACTTTTAGCCCAATCGGCGGAACAACTGGCTTCGATATCTGATTGGCTGGGAGGAGCTGCTTATCCATTTGAGAAACTGAATAATTCCTGGAATCTACTTCTAGGGAGCCAATTTCATGACCTTCTCCCAGGAACAGCTATACCTAAGGCTTTTGAATATGCCTGGAATGATGAATTTATTGCAGCCAATGGTTTTTCGGAAGTGTTAAAGAATTCGATGCGTACTGTTTCATCTGAATTAAATACACAATGCCTTGGAAGATCTGTTGTTGTATATAATCCTGTTGCCCAGGATCGTGAAGATATTGTTACAGCTGAACTCATTTATTCCAAAATCCCGGAAAATATAAAAGTATTGGATAAAAACGGGAAAGAATTACCTTCCCAAATCATTGAACATAATGGTGATAGCATTAAATTCATTTTCATGGCCAGAGTACCTTCTTTAGGACTGGCTGTTTTCGATGTTCGTGAAACAAATGAAAAATCGTTGATGGATAAATCATTGGTTATCACTTCCCGCACTTTGGATAATGAGTATTATAAAATTAAAATCGGAGAAAATGGCGATATCATAAGCGTATTCGATAAAAAAGCATCAAAGGAACTTTTATCACGACCTGCATGTCTTGAATTTTTATTCGAACATCCTACTGATTATCCATCATGGAATATGGATTGGAAAGACAGGCAAAATCCCCAGGTTGATTAT
Organism: uncultured Bacteroidota bacterium; assembly: GCA_963766305.1. Taxonomy (GTDB): domain Bacteria; phylum Bacteroidota; class Bacteroidia; order Bacteroidales; family JAAUTT01; genus JAAUTT01. Next base: position 3,807 of record CAVYAE010000065.1, on the reverse strand, counting down.
CTTAATAATAATACCACAATCTCGATAATTGAACGGGGACCTGTACGCATCGCACTTGAAATTGACAGGGAAGGCAGAAACTCTAAAATTAGCCAGGTTGTAAGCCTTGCAGCCGGAGTGGCAGGTAAACATCTTGAAATTGCCAATAAAATTGATTGGCAATAAAGGAAGTGAGCTTAAAAGCTGCCTTTCCACTAACTGTTAGTAATGAAAATGCAACTTATAGTTATGGTGTGGGAACTGTAGAGAGAAATAATAACAGTTCGGTAAAGTATGAAGTACCTTCCAAGGAATGGTTTGATCTGACAGATAAATCAGGTAGTTACGGAGTATCAATCCTTGAAGATTGTAAATTTGGTTCAGATAAACCGAATGATAATACTCTTCGCCTGACACTCCTTTATACTCCAAAAGCTGATGCCGCTCATAATTTTTTTAGTTTCCAGGGTACACAGGATTGGGGTAAGCACGATATCCGTTATGCCATTTATGGTCACACTGGAGACTGGAGGACGGGACATTCTCCCTTGCAGGCAAAATTTTTCAACCAACCTTTATTGGCTTTTGAATCATCTAAGCATAGCGGACCGTATGGGAGGGAATATTCTTTTCTTTTTAAATTAAATACCCCGCAGGTGGGTCTTATGGCTTTTAAGAAGATGGAAGAAGGTGACTATTTTCTTGTTCGTGTCAATGAATTATATGGAAAAGACGCAACCGGGTTAAATATCACTTTCCCGGTAAAATCGCCGATGCATATGAAGTCAATGGGCAGGAACGGAAATTAGGTTTAGCAAACTTTAGAAACAACAAATTGAATTTTGATCTTACGCATTATACAATAAAAAGCTTTGCAGTAAAATTCCAACCTTCGTCCAAGTTCAGTTAAACAAATTAATCAGGTTGAGGTTGAGTTGCCCTATAACCGTGATGTATTCAGTTTTGATGATAACCGCGATGATGGAAGTTTTAACAATGAATTTTCTTATCCTGCCGAATTAATACCTGCTGAAATTGTAAGCGAAGATATTCGTTTCAAAACTGGTAATACTGAAGATGGACAAAAAAATGCAGTTGCTTGTAAAAGCCAGATAATTAATTTACCTGTAGGAGATTATAATAAAATCTATATTCTTGCCGCTGCTAAATGAAGATATTATTCACGAAACGCTGATGATAGATGAACAACCTTTTAAATGGAATATTCAAAATGCATCCGGTTTTATAGGACAATTCTATAATCGTGAATTTGCACAGGATATGTCAATTGTTACAAATATAAAAAATCCGTTTGTAAAACGAGACAATATAGCATGGTATGCCTCACATTAAGCATATTGCTTATCCTTCAAAGAATGATGCTTACAAATACTGCTATATTTTAAATCTGAATGACCTCCTAAAGGAGCTCATAAACTGATTCTTCCGGAAAATGAAAAGATTAAGGTGTTTGCTATTACGGTAGCTAAAATAGACTATGATGTAGATCCTTTACAACCGTTGTATGATGATTTTCAAAAGCAATCAACCAGTTGTGCAATTGAGGTAGTGCTTAGCTTTTAGATGATACCTACATGTGGTTAAGGATTGACCTGCTAATTAAAATCTTAAGCACCTGCTTCAATAAGAGAGTCTAAGTCAATGATAATGAAACAATTATAATATCTTATCCTACTACTGTTTGTATTTTATAAGTGTAGTGAAATTGGCCTTTTACAGGAAAGTAATGGAATTTATGGAGTATTCTGTAACTTAATTTCAGTGAATAAAAACTTACTTCTCGACGCGAAAATAATTTATTCAAAATGAAAAATATATTAATTAAAAACTTAAAGGTTTTAACTTTTTATGCAATTACATTAATTTGTTTTATTGGTGAAAATAATGTTGTTGCTCAAAATGGCAATAATAAATCACATAGCGATATGATTTTATGGTACGACAAACCTGGTGTAAAATGGTTGGATGCAATGCCCATAGGTAATGGTCTTATGGGTGCAATGGTTTTCGGAGGTGTAAAAAGGAACGTATTGCGTTAAATGAATCTAGTTTTTGGTCGGGTAGACCTCATGATTATAACGATACCGGGGCATACAAGTACTTTGCACAAATAAAAGACCTTGTTTTTGCCAACAAATTTAGGAAGCTGAGAAAAATAGCAAATGATTTGTTCTTGGTATCCCAGTCGCTCAACAAGCTTTTGAACCTTTGGGAGATATGTTGCTTACATTTGATGGTATTGGTAAAATTGAAGATTACAGGCGCGAACTTGATATGGAAACAGGAGTAATTAAAGTTAGTTATCGATCGGGAGATGCTATTTTAACTCGCGAAGTTTTTATCTCATATCCGGATAGGGTGATGGTTGTTAGAATAAGCAGCAATAAACCCAATAGTATATTTGTTCAAACCCAACTTAAAAGCCCATTTTTGGATAAAATATCAGCCAAACCGGGAGAGCTTGTTATCGATGAAGTTGGAAAAGTCAAACAGAAAAGAATTGGCTCATAGCACCTGTTGAAGGGAAGGGAATGCGTTTTTGTACACGTTTCATAGCATTAGTTCTGTAGGCGGACAGTCCCAGGCAACTGATTCAAGCCTGATCATTAAGGGAGCAAACTTAGTTACTTTTGTGGTTACTGCTGCAACTAGTTTTGTGAATTATAAAGATATCAGCGGTGATCCGGGAAAGATTAGTGAAAAAGTTCTTTCAAATGTTCTTGGTAAGGATTACAGTGTAATTCGTCATCGTCATGAAGAGGATTTTAGCCTCCTGATGGGAAGGGTGCATATTAATTTAGATGATACACTTATGAATGAAAAGCCTATTGATGAACGACTATCTGCATATATTAAAGGAAATGCTGATCGTAATCTGGAAGCTTTGTGTTTTCAATTAGGTCGCTATATTCTTGTTTCGAGTAGCAGAACTGGCGGACAACCTGCTAATCTTCAGGGAATCTGGAATGAAATAGTTATGCCGCCATGGGGTAGCAAATATACTATTAATATAAATACAGAAATGAATTATTGGCCGACAGAAGTATGCAACCTATCCGAATGCCACCAGCCTTTGTTTTTTTTGATATCATTAGGGATATTTCTGTAACAGGCTCAAAAACGGCAAGGGTGTATTATAACTGCAACGGTTGGGTAACACATCATAATATTGATATATGGCGTGGTACCGCACGGTTTGATGCGGCCAGGTTCGGGATGTGGCCTATGGGAGGGGCGTGGCTTTGCCAGGATTTGTGGGAACATTTTGCATTTACAGGTGATCAAATTTACTTTAAAGAATATTACCCTATAATGAAAGGATCTGCTCAATTTGTACTCGAACTTATGGTTGAGGATCCAAAACACCATTGGCTGGTTACGCCTTTTTCCATGTCGCCTGAGCATGGTTATCTGGATAACAATGGTAAAATGTCTTTTCTATCTCCATCACCAACTATGGATATAGCTATAATAAGGGAGTTGTTTCCTAATTGTATAGAAGCCTCGAAGGTATTGGGAGTTGATAATGATTTTTCAAATAAACTGGAAGCTGCTTTAAAAAGAATGCCTCCCTACCAGATAGGAAGGTCGGGTTATCTGCAAGAATGGATAGAGGATTGGAAGGCAGGTGACCAGGGACATAATGTTTCACCAAATTTTACATTTTATCCGGGAAGTTCCATTCAATTACGTCGCGATCCTCAATTTTCTGCAGCAATACAGAACTGGATGGAAGCATTCCTGGCAGAGAAGGGTTCCCTGCTGTGTGGGATATATCCGTTTGGGCACGACTTGAGCAATACGTGG
>CAVYAE010000064.1:0-23575 GCA_963766305.1 uncultured Bacteroidota bacterium | reverse complement strand
GACTCATTGCGAAGAGCATTAGATCTCAAAGATGGAGAAGTTACTGATAAACAAGGACTGTTTACAATTGAAAAAGTTGCTTGCCTTGGTTGTTGCACCCTTGCTCCTGTATGTTCAGATAGATGGTTTAACATTCGGACATGTAAGCATTGAAAAAACTCTGAAATTTAAAAAATTTCCTTTCTGCTAAAAAAGCCAAAGTATATCAGTACCCGTTTATGCAATAAAATAAACCCTTATGCAGGGTGAAATACGCATTGGGCTTGGATCATGCTGCGTAGCCAGCGGAAGTGCAGAAGTAAAGCAGCAATTGGAAAAGACACTTCGCAACAAAAAATAAATGTTTCTGTAAAACAGGTTGGTTGTGTCGGAATCTGCAACCAGGTTCCTATAATGGAAATCATTAAAAATGGAGAACCTCATGCATATTATGCTAAAATAAAACCAGAAGAAGTAAAAAAAATTATAAGCAGGCATTTTAAACCAATTAATAGTTTAGATAAACTGAAAGCTGATTTTTATAATTTTTTTGAAAATATTGTTCCGGATAATTATTCTGACCCATTGACATTTTATTCATCAGAGAAAACTGATACCCCTGTGTATAAATTTTTAAACAATCAGGTAAGTATTGCGACGGAACACAGAGGTCAGATGAAACCTGACGATCTTGATGAATATAAATCCAATGGTGGCTTTTCGGCACTATTGAAATGCATAAACAACCTGTCCTGTCAGGATGTTATTTCCATTATAGGAACCAGTGGCCTGAAAGGACGTGGTGGTGCCGGATTTCCTACACACATCAAGTGGCAGATGGTTAAGGACGCAAAGGAGGGAACTAAATATGTGATCTGCAATGGCGATGAAGGTGACCCGGGAGCTTTCATGGATCGTATGTTACTTGAATCATATCCTTTCCGGATTATTGAAGGTATGCTTATTGCAGCTTATGCAACAGGTGCCTCTGAAGGTATTTTTTATATTCGTGATGAATACCCTCTGGCGGTACATAGAATTACAGAAGCAGTAAAAATTTGCAAAAGAGAAGGAATAATAGGTAATAATGTATTAAGGAGTAGTTTTTCATTTGACATAAAAATTTTTGCCGGTGCCGGTGCTTTTGTATGTGGTGAAGAGACAGCCCTTATATCGTCTATTGAAGGGAAAACGGGGACTGCCTGTTAATGCGCCCTCCATATCCGGCTGAAAGTGGATTATGGGATAAACCTACACTGATTAACAATGTTGAAACCTTGTCTCTTGTTCCGTGGATACTAAGAAACGGTGCCGGAGCATTTAATTCCATAGGGACTGAAAACAGTAAGGGGACCAAAGTGTTTGCACTGGCTGGAAAAATAGTCAGGGGAGGACTTATTGAAGTACCAATGGGCATAACCATAAGAGAAATAGTTGAGGATATTGGTGGAGGCATTCCGGATGGAAAAAAATTTAAGGCTATCCAGATAGGAGGCCCTTCAGGTGGATGTCTTCCTGCCTCAATGGCAGATATATCAATAGATTATCAATCATTGAAAAACGCAGGGTCCATGATGGGTTCAGGAGGACTTATTGTTTTGGACGAAACGGATTGCATGGTCGATATAGCCAGGTACTTTGTATCATTCACCCAAAATGAATCATGCGGAAGATGCACATTTTGCAGAATTGGAACCAGGAGAATGCTGGAAATCCTTAATAAAATATGTTCAGGTAAAGGGAAGTCTGAGGATTTGTCAACTCTTGAACATCTGGCCACTTTAACAGTAAAGGGAAGCCTCTGCGGACTGGGCAAAACTGCCCCTAATCCGGTTATTTCCACATTAAAATATTTCAGGGATGAATATATGGCTCATATCAAAGGTCATTGCCCTACCGGTAAATGTAAGGAACTTATAACTTATAAAATAAATAATGATTGCATAGGATGTACAAAATGCGCACAGAGATGTCCTTCAGGAGCCATTGATGCTCAACCTTATGAACTGCATAATATAGACATACAAAAATGTATTAAGTGCGATATTTGCCGTCAGGTTTGTCCTGTAAATGCAGTGATTTGTATTTAAATACAGGAATTTTATATATAATTATTATAATGATTCACCTGAATATAGATAACATTGACTTGTCTGTTCCTGATGGTTTTTCTGTCCTGGATGCAGCAAAAAGCATCGGCATAGAAATTCCTTCGCTTTGTTATATGAAAGGGTACAGCAATCATCCATCCTGCATGCTTTGTCTTGTAAAAGAAAAGACCAGCGGAAAACTGGTTTCATCATGTGCATTAAAAGTTACTGAAGGCATGGAAATAATTACAACTGATGATGAGATTACACAGGCTAGAAAAGAAGCTCTTGACCTGTTAATAAGTGATCATGTTGGTGATTGTGAAGCTCCCTGCAGTACTACATGTCCTGCAGGAATGAATATTCCATTAATGAACAGACTTATAGCATCAGGAAATTTCAATGAAGCCATAAAAGTTGTAAAGGAAGAAATAGCTCTTCCCTACATACTTGGTTATATATGCCCTGCACCATGTGAAAAAGCCTGCAGAAGAAAACAGATAGACGAAGCTGTTTCAATATGCCTCCTGAAAAGGTTCAGCGCATCATCAGGGAAAATAATAAACCAAGATAAGCCGGTTAAATTTTCACACAAAAGAATTGCCGTTATAGGCACAGGTCCTGCAGGACTGGCCAGCGCATATTATTTGCTTACCAACGGATATAACTGTACTCTTATCGACAAAAATGAAAAAACAGGAGGGACTCTTCGCTATGCTATCCCTGATAATGAACTTCCCAAATACGTTCTCGATGAAGAAATAGAAATAATTAAAAACCTGGGAGGTCAATTTATTTTAAATTTTCATGTAACAAATGAAAATTTTGAATCAGAAATAAAAAATAAATACGATGCTGTAATTATTGCAACAGGTGATATTTCTTCTGATGAAAATCTTATCAGCCTGTTTGATAAAACAAAAACGGGCATAGTTATAGATGAAACAAATTTTTCTACTTCCAAAAGTGGTGTATTTGCCTGCGGTAATGTACTCCGGACTCAGAAAATGGCTGTACGATCAGTAGCTCAGGGAAAGTCTGCTGCCATTTCTGTTATACATTTCCTTGAAAACCATGATAATAAAATACCGGATAAAATGTTTAATTCCCGCTTTGACAGGCTGGCACCGGAAGAATATGGCGAATATCTTAAGGAATCAGTAAATTATACACGGACAGAACCTGAAAGGGGTACCTATGAGGGTTTTTTAAAAGAAGAAGCAATAAGAGAAGCTTTACGCTGTCTGCACTGCGATTGCAGAAAGGCCGGTGATTGTAAACTTCGTATTTATTCTGACAAATATAAAGTTGACAGGAAAAAATATCTTTTTGGTGAAAGAAAAATAATTAAAAAGTATTTTCAACATAATATTATAGTCTACGAACCTGAAAAATGCATACGCTGCGGTTTATGTGTAGAAATAACCGTCAAAAAAGGAGAACTAACAGGATTGGCATATGTAGGCAGGGGTTTTGATGTCAGGATAAATATGCCTTTTAATGAATCAATCCTGAATGCATTAACCTACACTGCTGGATTATGTGCAGATGCTTGTCCTACAGGAGCACTGTCCAGAAAATAGTTAATTTAAAATAATGATAAACAAATTTATTTTTATAATTATACTCCAAATCTGTACGTTAACTATTGATGCCCAGGATAATTCCAACTGGCCTTCTTCCAGAGGTAACCAGTCACTTACAGGGGTTGCAAATGTTAAAATTTCCGGAAGTCCTAAACTGGCATGGACTTATAATACGGGGTACAAAACCAAATCGTCACCGGTAATATATAATGGAAGTATTTATATTGGCTCCGATGAAGGTAATTTGTATTCAATTACCGACAAAGGAAAGCTAAACTGGAAATACAATACAGGTACCGGAATAGAAGCTTCACCTTTTGTGCATGACAATACAGTTTTTATTAGTTCACTTGAAGGTATAGTATTTGCCATAAATGCCAAGTCAGGTAAATTAATTTGGAAATATAATACTGAAGGACAAATTTCAGGATCTGTAAATTATTTTATATCACAAAACAATACATTATGTATTATTGTTGGAAGCTATGATTTTGACCTGCATTGCATTGATGCTAAAACAGGTGGTTTAATATGGAAGTATCCTACAGAAAACTATATAAACGGTACACCTGCAACAGATGGAAAAATAATTGTATTTGGAGGTTGTGACGGTGAGTTGCGCGAAATTGATACAAATTCCGGAAAATTAATTTCTAAAACTGACATAGGTACGTATATTCCAGGATCTCCGGCAATAGAGTATTACCGCTCTTTTTTTGGAAATTATGACGGGGAGTTTTATTGCGTTAATTTAATTAACAATAGAATTATATGGAAATTCACAGGTGCAGGACCAATATATGGAGCACCGGCTGTTTCGGGAACAATGGTTGTTGTTGGATCAGAAAATAAAACTATTTATTGCTTTAATAAGGCTGACGGTAAATTGTATTGGAATCATAAAATTCTTGGGAAAATAACTTCATCTCCTGTGATCGCAGGTTCATCGGTTATTTTATCTGCCGGGGACGGCAGAGTTTATCTCCTCGACCTGCTGACTGGTAAGGAAAAATGGTTATTTGAAATTGGAAGTCCTTCGGAAAGTACTCCTGCAATAACAAAAAACCTGATGGTGGTAGCCGCTGCAGATGGCAGAATATATGGTTTTGACATCAAATAATATATGTTATCACTATACCTTTATCTGCAGCGGTTACCCTTATAATTTAGATTTATCAGGAGCTGCAGGTACAGGAGGCACTCCTTTATAATTCTTCATCTCCTCTGTAATAATTTCTATAGCCTTATTCAATTGTGCATCTTCACCTTCAAATTCCCTGGAAGGATCATTATCCTGCCATATGTCAGGTTCCACACCATGTCCTTCAATAATCCAGTCACTGGTATCACTTGAATAAGAGGCAAATTGTGGCACATGAAGTACAGCACCATCTATGAAAGGTTTAGCATCTTCAATACCTACAACTCCTCCCCAGGTGCGCATGCCAATGACTTTTCCGATATTATGTCTTTTAAATGCATGAGCAAATAAATCTCCGTCGGATGCAGAATAATTATCTATGAGCAAAACTTTTGGGCCAGTCATCATCTCAGACGGAACGGGGTGTCCGTCAATTTTGTTTCTCTCCATTGTAGCCCTTGTAAGTTCCCTGCGTAACCTTTCAATAATCATTGGTGAAACATTTCCGCCACCATTGCCCCTGTCGTCTATAATTAATGCTTTTTTATCCAGCTGTGGGTAGAAATATTTGGCAAATTCATTTAAGCCCTCTGACGACATATCAGGAATATGAATATACCCTACTTCTCCATGTGTAGCTTCACTTACCTTTCGTATATTATTCTGTACCCATCGGTAATAATATAGCGGAGACTCGTCCCCTGTGGGAACCACTATGGCTTTACGGCCGCCTTCCGTTGCAGGTAAACTGTTTAATGTAATTTCTATTTCCCTGCCTGCCTGATTTATCAACAACTCATAAATATCATTTACATCCCTTGTGGATTTGCCATTTACCGAAATTATATAATCTCCTGGTTTGGCATTGACTCCTATTTCATTTAATGGGGAACGTAAATTTTCATCCCAGTTGGCACCTGGAAGAATTTCATCTATTTTGAAAAATCCGCTGACATCCTTGTGCAACCTGGCCCCAAGAAGTCCTGTTTTAATACGTTCTACAGGGTGTTTTTCCCCACTGTTTACGTAAGAATGCCCGACATTAAGTTCTGAAATCATCTCACCAATTACATAGGTTAAATCATCCCTGTGATTTACATATGGCAATAACTGGGAATATTTGTCATGGATTGCCTGCCAGTTAAGACCATGCATGTTGGGAACATAAAAAAAGTCACGCATCTGACGCCAGCTTTCATCAAAAATTTGTTTCCATTCTTCATGATAATTTACCATAACCTTCATTCCCGACAAATCCGCAAAATCTTTCAGATCAGGTTTAGATGTTGGCAGGTCAATAACATAATATTTATTATCAAGTCTTACAAGCATTTTTTTATAATTAGGGGAAACAGAAAATAAAACATTGGATAAAAGTTCTGTTTCCTGTCGTTTTTTAAAGTCGTAAAATTTGACAATTCCTGTATTTCCCGGCTCAGGATTTTGTTCAAGGTAATAAACCTTATCTTCTGTTCCATATATTGAGGAATAATGTGATGGAACGACAGGTAACCCAACTATGCGGTTTTGTATTCCATCAAGATCAATATTGATGTTAATGGAATCTTTTTTTACCTGCTTTATTTTTTTATCAGGATTTTTATCTGTTTCCACTGTATTATCAGATTTTACCTTATCTGGAATAACTTCGTCGTTTTCAGGCGCCAATGGTGATGGGGTATTTTTTGAAAGAGTAAGCAAATAAATTCGTTCCATTTTTGTGTAGGCATGATTCCATTCCGTTTCTGAATATACAGGATTAAAATCCCTGCCTGATGAAAAATACAAATATTTGCCATCACTGCTGAAAGACGGGGAATTGGATGAATACCAGGAATCTGTTACTGCTGTTATTGTTTTGTCCTGCAAATTATAGAAATAGATCCGTTCGAAATCATTTTTTTCTATTCTTCCGAATACTATCCATTTACTATCTGGTGACCAGTTATAATCATTAATTACTTCATATTTGCCTTTATCTACAAGAGTAATTTCTTTTGAAGTCACGTCAACATATTGTAATCTGAACAACTGATCGTTAAACAATATTTTTTTACTGTCGGGCGACCATTTTAAACTAAATTTATATGTATCAGCATTTCTGGTAAGCTGAACAGGAGGTTCCGATCCATCCTGTTTTATTATATATATTTCATACTCACCGGACTGATCCGAAAGATAAGCAACATATTTCCCGTCAGGTGACCAGGCAGACTCACGTTCATGAGCTCCTGATGAGTGGGTCAGGTTTCTTGTAATACCATTTTTATAAGGAACTGTAAATATGTCTCCCCGGGCACTGAAAAGAATGCGTTCACCATTAGGTGAGAGATTAAATCCGGTTATACTTTTTGAGGCATCTTTCAATTCACTTCTGGAATATTGGTAATCGTCCCTAATTTGAATATTTACCTTATTATATTTTCTTGTTTTTGTATCCAATTTATAAATATAGCCTCCATTTTCAAATACAATCTGATCTTTACCTATGGATGGAAATTTTATATCAAAATCAGTAAAATTGGTTACTTTCTCAATTATTTTAGTATTGGTATTGTAAACAAATAAGTTCATAGTATGGTCCCTGTCCGATAGAAAAAATATCTCTTCTCCTGACCACATGGGGAAAATGTCCTGGGCAGGATTGTTTGTAATATTTTCTACTTTTTTGGTATTCAAATCATAAACCCATATATCATCTGTCATTCCGCCCCTGTAATGTTTCCACGTCCGAAATTCACGGAATACCCTGTTAAAAGCTAGTTTTTTACCATCAGGAGAATATGAGCAAAAACCTCCTGTTGCCAGAGGAACCTCAACTGACAAGCCACCTTCAGGTGAAACATTAAACAGATTGCCTTTAAATGCATTAAATGATTGTTTACGGGAACGGTAAGTTATAGATTTACCATCAGGTGTCCAGGCCATAACAATATTATTTGGTCCCATCCTGTCTGATACATCATCTCTTTTTAATGTGGCCGTGTAAGTTACCCGTTTTGGAACACCTCCCTGTGAAGGCATTACATAAACTTCAGTATTACCGTCGTATTGCCCTGTAAAGGCCAGTGTTTTTCCGTCAGGGGAAAACTTTGCAAACATTTCATACCCAATATTCGAAGTAAGCTTACGTGCTAACCCTCCTTCTGATGATACTGTGTAAAGATCACCGGCATAAGAAAATACTATCTGATCGTTAAAGATTGCAGGAAACCTCATTAATCGTGCCTCATCCTGTCCGGACATTATAGAAAGGAAACTAAAACAAAAAATTAAGGATGCTAATAAATTTTTCATGATTATCTGTTTTAACTGAAATTAAAATCTAATTGTACTTATGATTTTTTTTAAGGTCATGGCAGAATTTTTAAAAAGCTGCTGTTCACTTTCTGTGAGTTCTATTTTCAAATATTTTTCTACTCCATTAATATTAATAATGGAAGGGATACTTATACAAATATTTTCAATACCATAATATTCAGAAATATATGTAGAAACAGGAAGAATAGAATTTTCATTTCTCAAAATTGATCTTGTAATCTTGACCAAAGCCAGTGCAATTGAATAATTTGTTGCACCTTTTGCCTGTATTATCTGGTATGCTGCATTTTTAACCTTCCCGAATATATCGTTCAGATGAGTTTTAACATCATCCAGTTTGGTATAAGTCGCACAAAATGTATCTATATCCATTCCGCCTATTGAGGCATTACTCCAGACAGGCATTTCTGAATCTCCGTGTTCTCCTATTATATATGCATGAATATTATTAGGGTCTACCTGGGTATATTCGCTTATCAGATATTTTAATCTCGCCGTATCCAGAACTGTGCCTGATCCTATAACCCTGCCTGATGGATAACCTGATAATTTTAATGTTACATGTGTCAGTATGTCTACCGGGTTTGTTACAACCAATAAAATAGAATTTTCAGCATATTCACATATTTGAGGAATGATATCCTTAAATATTGCCACGTTTGCCTGCACAAGGTCCAATCGTGTTTGTCCGGGTTTCTGGTTTGCTCCTGCAGTTATCACGACTATGTCAGCATCATTGCAGTTTTCGAAACTACCTGCATATATTTTTGTAGGATGTGTTAAACTAATGCCATGTATTAAGTCCATAGACTCCCCAAAGGCAAGAGATTCATTTTTGTCAATAATTACAATTTCACGTGCCAGACCGCTTATCATCAGAGCGAAGGCAAATGTACTGCCAACCTTACCTGCTCCAATAATGGCAATTTTAGGTTTTAAAGACTCCATTAGTAATATTTAATTTTGTCAAATATATATATCTTTAGTATACAATAATACTGCTAAAATTAATTATATAACTTTACCTTCAACTAATATCGTATGAAGATTATTAACATAGTCCCCGGATTTGGCGGTTCATTTTATTGCGGTAACTGTCTCAGAGATGGTGTTTTTGTTAAAACATTACAAAACCTGGGACATAATTCAGTATTACTTCCTGTTTATTTGCCACTGTCATACTATAAAAGTGACCGTCAATCTGAAATTCCTGTATTTTATGGTGCCGTTAACATTTATTTAAAACAGAATTACAAGTTTTTCCGAAAAATGCCAGCCCTGCTTGAACATTTTTTCGATTCCAACCCTGTTCTGAGATTCGCAGCCAGTAAATCAGGATCCACAAGAGCTGCAGGACTTGAAGAAATGACAATATCCATGCTAAAAGGAATGGAAGGTTTTCAGGGAGAGGAACTTCAACAACTGATTAAATACCTTAAAGATCACGAACACCCTGATATAGTTCATCTGTCAAATTCTCTGTTGCTGGGAATGGCAAATAAATTAAGGACAGAACTTAATGTTCCGGTAGTTTGTTCGTTGCAGGATGAAGATGTATGGATAGACGGAATGCGTGATGATTATCGTGATTTGTTATGGAATCTTATGGCAGATAAAGGACTTGATATTAATACATTTGTGGCAGTGAGTACCTATTATGGAGGTATAATGAAGAATAAACTAAATATACCTGATGATAAGTTACAAATTGTGCCTATAGGTGTTAACCCTGAAGATTATCAGGTTAACAAACCTTCTCTGGATCCTCCTTGTATTGGTTACCTGTCAAGGATGTGTGAGGACAATGGATTGGAAATACTTGTGGATGCATTTATTCAATTAAAAGATAATTCTGTCTTTAAAAATGCCAGACTTAGACTGTCTGGTGGAATGACTGGTGATGATAAGCAATTTATAAATAAACAGTTCAAAAAACTAAAAAGAAAAGGTTATTTAAAAGATGTTGAATTTACCCGGAAGTTTAAGTCAGAAAATTTGCAGTCCTTTTTCAGAGGATTAACCGTTTTATCGGTACCTGTGTTAAAAGGTGAAGCTTTCGGACTATACCAGCTTGAATCTCTTGCATCGGGAATACCAGTAGTACAGCCTGCACTGGGAGCATTTCCTGAGATTGCTGAAACTACGGGAGGCGGAAAAATATATTATCCTAACACTGCCAGCGCACTTGCTTCGACATTAACTTTGTTATTCTCCAACCCTGATCAACTGGAGAAAATGAGTATTGACGGCAGAAATGCAGTAATTTCAAAATATAATTCAAAAGTATTGGCAGAAACAATGATCAGGGTTTATGAAAAAGCTCTTGGAAAATGATTGAATTACACAACATAAGCAAATATTATGAAAATAAAGGGTTGAAAGAAACCATCCCTGTACTAGAGAATATCTCCTTTAAAGTAGAGGCTGGGGACTCTGTTGCCATTGTCGGGCCATCCGGATCGGGAAAAAGTACCTTATTAAATATAATAGGTACCCTTGATAATCCCTCGTCAGGTGATGTTATGATTAATGGGGTGAATATAAAATCATTAAATGAAAAGGAAATATCTGCTATCCGAAATAAAAATATAGGCTTTATTTTTCAAAGACATTACCTTTTACCGCAATTAAACATTCTTGAAAATATTTTACTGCCAGCCTTACCATTACGCAATAAAATAAATCAGAAAAAAACCCTGGAAAGAGCATTGGAATTACTTGATAAGGTTGAAATTCCTGACAAGGCATATCATCTCCCGGGACAGCTTTCTGTAGGACAATGTCAGAGAGCTGCAGTTGTAAGAGCATTGATAAATGAACCTGAAATATTACTGGCAGATGAACCTACAGGATCACTTGATAATAAATCCGCACTGGCCCTGGGTGAACTGCTGCTTAGTATAAACAGGATTATTTCCTGTGCCCTTGTTATAGTAACTCATTCTTATGAGCTTGCAGATAAAATGAATATAAAATATAAACTTTTCGGAGGAAAACTTTTAATTGATTGTTGACAATTTAATTATTGATTTTATTTGTATTGTCGATTACACCGGATAAAACATTGATTTTAAAGGTATCAGGTGTAATTGAAAATTGTTTAAATTGGTCCTGATTCACAGGCCTATTTTAATATTATGAACGCAAAGTTAAATATTTGCTTAATAAGCATTCCGATATGGATACTTCTGTATTATTTTAAAGATACTGTATCAACCTTTGTTGTTTATAATTTTTTGCAATTTTCAGAAGAAAACAGGTTCGCAGGTTGTTTATGGTTTTTTTTAGGCACATTCATAAAAATTATTCTTTTACTTGTACTTATAATATTTATAATGGGTGTTGTCCGTTCCTTTTTTTCCCCTGAAAAAACAAGGAAAATATTACAGGGCAAGTCATTATTGGCAGGAAACGTTTTAGCAGGTGTATTGGGAATTATAACTCCTTTTTGCTCTTGTTCTGCCATTCCTCTTTTTATTGGATTTGTGGAAAGTGGAATACCCATTGGAGTTACCTTTTCATTTCTTATTGCTGCACCACTTATAAATGAAGTAGGGGTAATAATGCTGATAGGACTTTTTGGCTGGAAAACAGGAATAATTTATATTCTAACCGGATTAACAATAGCAATACTGAGTGGATGGGTTATAGGTATACTAAAGCTTGAAAAATGGGTTCAGGATTGGGTTTATTCTGCCCGTTTCGGAAACTCTGAAGTCATTACCACGGATACAAAATTTGAAGAAAGAATTCAAATTGGATTTGATGCCGTCAGGGATATTTTATCCAAAATATGGATTTATATCATAGCCGGAGTGGCCGTTGGAGCTGTAATTCATGGTTATGTGCCTGAAAACTACCTGGTGTCGGTAATGAATAAATCGTCGTGGTATTCTGTCCCTGTCTCGGTTTTAATCGGGATACCTATTTATTCCTGCACTGCAGGTATAGTTCCCATTACCTCAGCTCTAATTGAGAAAGGTGTACCCCTTGGTACAGCTCTTGCATTCATGATGTCGGTGATTGGAATATCACTACCCGAATTAATCATCCTAAAAAAAGTGCTGAAGATGCAATTTATTTTAACCTTTATAGGTATTATCGCTGTAGGGATTATTATCGTAGGCTACCTTTTTAACTGGATAATGTGATAATAATTGATTATTGACAATGTCATAATTGATTTATAAGGTATTGTCGATTACACCTGATAAAATATTGATTTTAAAGGTATCAGGTATAATTGACAATGTCATAATTGATTTATAAGGTATTGTCGATTACACCTGATAAAATATTGATTTTAAAGGTATCAGGTATAATTGACAATATAATAATTGCAAACAAATAACTATAAATAATTAAAATTATATAAAAATGAATATTACAATATTAGGAAGTGGATGTGCCAATTGTAAAAAATTGGAAATCAATGTTAACAAAGCCATTGATGAGCTTCATACTCCAATACCTGTGCAAAAAGAAGGAGATTACTCTAAAATTGCATCATATGGGGTGATGCAAACTCCTGCACTTGTAATTGGCGATAAAGTTATTTTTCAGGGAAGAATACCCGGAATAGATGAACTTAAAGCAATAATCTCAAGGGAAATAAGTGGATAAAGCCAGGTTTATCTTCATACTGAAAAGCCTCTGGTACTATAAAAAACAACATTTATCTGTTTTTGCAAGCATAGTACTGAGCACAACGATTTTAACGGGAGCACTTGTTCTTGGTGATTCGGTGCGTTTAAGTTTGCTTACTCTGGTTGAACAACGTTTGGGCAAAACAACTTATGTACTTAATACAGGTACCAGGTTCGTCAGGGCCAAACTTGCAGATGAAATATCCGGAAAAATAAAATCGCCTGTTGCAGCTCTTATGAAAGTTAATGGTATTGCCGTCAACCAAAACTTAACCGGAAGGAGGTATTCTGTTAATGTATTAGGAGTAGATTCCAGTTTCAGACAATTTGTTAAAAGTAAATTCAAGACCTTAAATTATGATGAAGCTATTATAAATGAAAATGTTGCAAGTAATTTAAATCTTAAACCGGGGGATGAATTTTTATTGCGCGTTGAGAAAACAGGGTTTATTCCTCTTAACACTCCTCTTGTTAACTCAGATAATCAATCAATTGCCTTATATCTTAAGGTTAAATCCATTGCACCTGACAGCGGATATGGGAGATTCAGCCTTAAAACAAATCAGTCACCACCGTTTAATGTTTTTGTATCACTAAAATACCTGACAGATAAACTTGAATTAGCCGGTCGTGCCAACCTGCTACTGTTTTCAGGTGAATCATCCCCGGAAGAGTTGAATGATGCATTGTGCAAATGCATACAGATTGATGACTTAGGACTGTCTATAAGAAAAGCTACAAAGCCTTACAATTTGGAACTAATAAGCAACCGCATATTTATAGATAAAAAAATATGCGGGGCAATAGACGGTCTTCCTCTTAAACATCAAAACATAGAGACTTATTTTGTGAATAAAATTTCATTTAAAGGAAATGAAACTCCATATTCATTTGTGTGTGCCGCTGAATACCCGTTTTTACCTGCCAGATTAAAGGACTTCGAAATTATAGTAAATGATTGGTTGGCAAGTGATTTAAAAATAACACCAGGTGATACGGTTTTACTTGATTATTCAACGATTGGACCATTACACACTTTAAAAGAAAATAACAGAAAATTTGTAGTTAAATCGATCGTTAAAACAGATAACAACATTGAAGACAGAACTCTTATGCCTGCAATTCCCGGGTTTTCTGATGCCATAACCTGCAATCAGTGGAACCCCGGAATACCTGTCAATACCAAGAAAATAAGGAAAAAAGACGAAAAATACTGGGACCGGTACAGGGGAACACCTAAAGCATTTATTAATCTGACAACTGGTTGTTCAATATGGAATAACCCTTTAGGAAGTTATACATCTGTAAGATTTGATGAGAAATTAAAAATATCGGCTGATTCCTTAAATAAATTAATATTAAAACATATAAATCCAGGTGACGCAGGTATGTTAATAACACCTGTCCGGACTAACGGTATTACAGCAGCAAGTAATTCAATAGATTTTGGAGAACTTTTCCTGTACCTGAGCTTTTTCGTTATAGCCGCTGCTGTTATTCTTATAGCCATTACCTTTTCACTGGCAACAAATGCACGTACTCAGGAAACTGGAATATTAGCAGGTTTGGGATTCACAAGAAAACAGACAATATACCTCAGGTTTGCGGAATCATTTGTTGTCATTTTGGCAGGTGGCATAACAGGCACTTTTATCGGAATATTGTATAACAAACTATTAATTATCGGTTTGGATTCTATTTGGAATGAAGCTGTAAGAACACATATGATTAAAGTGCATGTTTTGCCTGATAAATTATTGATTGGAGCTAAAATAGGAATAGTTATAGCAATTCTTACCATTTTAACAGTAACCATTCAAAAATTAAAACACCCTGTGGCCCTTTTGGTTAAAGCAGAAACAAACAGCTATATATTCACTTCCCGAAAATCTTATTCTGTTATTTTAGCCTTTACCTCAATAGTAATTGCCTTGATTCTTGTATTTATTTCTTTGCTGACACGTTCTTATAATAATGCAGGAATGTTTTTAACTGCCGGTGGTTTATTTTTATTCGGAAGCTCGTACCTGACCATATATTTTAATTCCGGAAACCGCAAACCAAACCATTCTGTTTTTGGGATTTTTCAACTGGCACTAAAGAACGCAGGAAGAAATAAAAGTAGAAGTTTTGCCATCATATTTATTCTGGCTCTTGGTACATTTGTTGTTATTTTAACAGGTTCGTACAGAAAAACATACTACGGTGCCGAAAATCTGAACCACAGTGGCACAGGAGGTTTTCTTTTGTGGGCCGAAACTACCTTACCGGTGACATATAATTTAAATGAAAAGGATGGAAGAAATAAACTATTAATATATAATGAGCATGACCTGGACAGTGTTCATTTTATTCAGCTTAGGGGAGTTGATGGTGATGATGCCAGCTGTTTAAATCTTAACCAGGTAAACCATCCGGCCTTACTTGGAATCGACCCTGGTTATCTGGATAAAAAAGGATCATTTTCATTTACAAAAATATCTGATAATTCTTATAGCGAACATCCATGGAAAATTACCGAAAAAAACAAGAGTAATAAAACCATTACCGCTTTTGCAGATGAAACTGTTATACAATATGGATTACATAAAAAAGTTGGAGATACAGTAACATACATGGACGAATTTGGAGAAAACATTTACTTAAAATTATGTGGAGGTCTTGACAATTCAATATTTCAGGGATATATATTGATACCTGACAGTGATTTAATAAAACATTTCCCTTCTGCCGGTTCTAAAGTATTTTTAACAGAAGCTCCTGCAACTAAAATAAAAATAATTTCAAGCATTCTTAACTCAAGTTTGCCCGATTTTGGAGTAAACATAACATCTGCCAATGAAAGACTTGCTGCTTTCAATTCAGTTGAAAATGCATATCTTTCTGTATTTATGGCACTTGGTGGATTAGGATTATTAATCGGGACTATAGGCCTTGGAATTATTATTTACAGTAATATGCTTCAGCGCCGGCATGAAATTTCTATGCTTAAATCCATAGGTTTTCCTAAAAATCAAATTTTAATAATAATTTTAATAGAAAATATCTCCCTTTTTGTAGCAGGAATAATGTGCGGAACTGCTTCAGCCCTGATAGGAATTTTACCGTCAATACTTTCACCTGATTTTAATATTCAGGGCTGGTACTTATCAGTAATAATTGCAGCAGTAATCTTAACCGGAATAATTTGGATTTATATAATTACAAAATCATTTTTCAAGGGTGATTTGATTAAATTGTTAAATCAAACCATTATCAGCTGATTAATAATTATAAAATGTAAAATAAATAATTTAACAAACACAAATCTATGAAAGCACAGGTTCAAACAAACGCACCTTCGGGAGCAGTTTATGGTTTAGGATTTATCGGAGCAGCATTCTATTTTCTTTCTCACGCAACAGGATTTTGGATGGTCATCCTTGCTATATTAAAATCTATAGTATGGCCGGCATTCCTTGTATATGAGGCATTTATGCATTTAGGAATGTAGAAGTAAATTAAGATTTTCAGGTTATGTATTTTCCGGCTGTGGAAAAAATCCGCTACAATATGGACAATCTTCCTTAAGTATATGATTATTTGAGTAATTGTCTGAAGTATAGATTAAATTTCCACAAGTATTACATTCCAATTTATTGGGCACTGCCTTATTTTTTTCATTAATGAAAAAAATATTGTTTGGATCTATTCTTGTCTTTACTAAATTCATTTTATTGATAATTAATTTGTTGGATAGATATCACAACTCTAGCCGTAACTTTAACGGCAATAATTGTACCAAAAAATCAGTTTTTAATAAACAATAAATTTAATTAATTGTAATACTTTAAATTAGAAAGATTTACAATAGTAAAAATTACTTACAGAAATAAGAGATCTTCTGAAATTTTACCATTATCAGTGCTAAACCAAAGACTGGAATAAATTTTACTTAGAATCATATTTTTGATCTTTTAATTTTTTATTTCATTCCATTGTATCTTTATATGCTTTCCCAACACTTTATTTTTAAACCTAATTGCAGGATAACCCATTGTTATTATCCCAAATATTTTTTCCCTTTTATCCAATCCGATAGTCTTTCTAATTTTTTTATTCCTGTTAAGTATCATTTGATTGCCCACAAGGTTTCTACAAGCAATGCCTTTGGTTTGAGCATATAAATCAATATTATATAATGCATACTGTGCACTCTCTAAAGTAAAGGGTATGTATTTATCCCCAATGATCATTATAATAGCTGCAGGTTTTGTCTTAAAGCCATGATTTCTTTTTTTTTACATTTTCCAATTTGGGTTTGGCCTTCAGATATTCAAATTCCTGCTGTGGCGAAAAAATTTTAATTAAAATATGAATGATCCCAGGTTTATAAAGCCAATTATAAATGTTTACAGAAAAATTATAAATCAAAGCATCACACTGGTTTATAATTTGATCATCGTCAATTATTATTGTTCTGAGATTAAAATTATGCGTTGGAGCGTAAACAGCAAAATTTGCAATCTCCTCCAACAATGGTTTATCAATTTTTTGAGTGGTATAGTCCCGGATTGTCCGTCTCTGCATTAACAGTTCGCCCAACTGACGTGAATCAGGATAGATATCTTTATCAAAAACTTCCGGATTAACATGGTTCCAGGTGATCGCTTTTTGCGGACATATCGCAATGCATTGTGTGCATGTGCTACAAATTGTATAATCAACTCTCAAAATATCATTATCCAATTGCAAGCAGTATTCATGACAAATCTTAACACACAATCCACAAGCATTACATTTATCTGTATCTATAAATATCATAATACTTATTTATCAATAACATTTTAAAAATTACATAACTTATCTTTTTTTGTTCTTTTTTCCAATTGACTTCTAAACTCCACTAAGAGTAAGCTCACCAATTAAAAAAGATGTATTTTTTTATATTTTTTTAACCCTGAATATTGTTTCTCCCTTATAAATTGTAAATTTTGGGAGGAGTTTTCAAAATACTTGATTCTATCCAATAACCCGAGTCGGGTACCCTCCGGATAAATTTTGATTTAAAAATAATTTAAAATTCCGTTTAATCAAAAACAAAGTTAAAGTATTAATAATTAAACTAATGTCAATTTAATTACTGGTTAATTATTAGTAACTGGTTTCAATTAATAATGTTATATTTTTAACTTTTAAAATTTTATAATGTTTATATTTAATTTATAATTCAAATTAAGATCCTCCAAAATGAATTCTAATCAGGCTGGTAAAAAGTTTAACATGGAAACAATAATTATTATTTTAATTATAGGAATAGTTGCAGGTACATTTAGCGGTTTCATAGGAATTGGGGGTGGACTTATTGTCGTGCCATGCCTGGTTTATTTTCTTGGCATGAGCCAGCATTTAGCTCAGGGAACTTCACTGGCAATGATGCTGCCGCCTATTGGGATTATGGCAGTATATAACTATTATAAGGCCGGTGATGTAGATTTTAAAGTAGCTGGCATACTTTGCATCAGTTTTATAGCGAGTAGTTATTTCGCAAGTAAATTTGCAGTAAAGCTTTCACCCGAGCTGCTTAAAAGAATATTTGGAATAATCATTATTATGGTTGGCATCAAAATGATATTCTTTAAGTAAAAAAGTCGGGGTGTTGGTTGAATTCAATTTTGAAAATATTCCTTGTGCATTTGATATGGTCAAAGCTAGAGAACGAAATTGTTATATAAGCAATTTAGATTATTTGAAATATCATTTTGCATATGCTATTAATAAAACTTATACTAATCTAAGGTGTTCTAGTTATCTTAAAAAGAACATAATAGGTAAATGGTAAACTAATGAATTTTCGATAGAATTCGATTTGTATAGTAATTATTATATAACTTTAAAACCTATCGCAAAATCATCATTTATTGGCATACCGGAAAATGGTTCTTATTATATATCAAGTAACACGATTTTTTTCTTAAGAGATTATACAGGAATTATAACACAAATTGTTGACATAAAAGAAAATAAAATTGTTTTCCCGGGATTCTCTGGTAGTCAATTTTATATAATGCAAAAAAAGTGACGTAAATTTAGAATTTTGTAATTAATTTAATTATGAAAAATATTTTATATTTTGTTTTTCTTACTTTAATTTCTTTTTCAAGTTTAACTAGTTGTAGTAAAGATACAAATCTTCCTCCAACAAGCTTAGAATTAATTTTAAAAGACACGTTAGGTAAACCTGTTTATGGAGCTTCAGTTAGACTTTTTAAAAATTCAGAATTTGTACAATATGGCATGAATAGTCCATTTCAAATTGGAAAAACGCAAATATCTGATTCCTCAGGTAAGGTACTATTTAGTAATTTATCTATTTTACAATATTACTTTTATGCAGACAAGGATTGTTATAACAATTATAATGGAATAATTACATCTACCATACCGATAAAAGCTAATATAAAGAATACTTTCAATGTAATTCTTACAAGTACTGGAACAATATCTTTTATAAATGAATCCGGTAATACTTATCAGATTTACCTTAATGGAGTTTTAAAAAGATCCTTACATTCTGGATTAGAAGAAATTTACCTATATATGCCAATTGGCTCATATATAATGCGTATTGTTCAATTGGATGGTTATGTCAATTCACCAGTAGACAAAACTATTACAGGAACTTTAACATGTGGTTCAACAATTACAATCAATTGTCCATAAAATAATTTATGTTATTGATCAATCCATGAATTGTAAATATTAGCAATTTCTTAAATATATAAGCTATAATAATTTGAAGAAAATGATGCAGTTTTGTTTAAACCATGTTTTAACCAACCGAAAAAAATAAAGGCTTCCAAATCTCCAGAAGCCTTTATTTATAAGGTGTCGGGGTGAGAAGACTCGAACTTCCGACCACTTGCACCCCATGCAAATACGCTAGCCAACTGCGCCACACCCCGAATTAATTGATTATTGATTATTGATATTTTAACTTTATCAACTGTTCCTTTATTTTTGTTTACTTACTACTTATAATATTTTAAACTGCAAATTTAAACATCCTGCCATTATATGCAAAATAATCACTGTAAACTATCTCTTTTGATTATTTCTTTAATCTTTGTAATTTTACAGTCCAAATTTAATAATTATGATTTCATCTTTTTTGCCTCAATTTAACTATGATAAAGAATCAGGATCAGCTAATTTAAATCATAACGAGCATGTTAAGTGTCTTATTATAGGGTCAGGTCCTGCCGGATATACTGCCGCCATTTATGCGGCCAGGGCTAACCTCTCTCCGGTGTTATATGAAGGTTTAGTACCCGGTGGACAGCTTACCACTACTACAGAAGTAGAAAATTTCCCCGGATATCCTGAAGGTATTACAGGACCAGAAATGATGGACGATCTTAAAAAACAGGCATCCCGTTTTGGTGCTGATATACGTTTTGGTTATGCTTCAAAAGTTGATTTTTCAGGTAGCCACCATAAAGTATTTATAGATGACCAAAAGTGGGTTGAAGCAGACAGTGTAATACTTGCAACCGGAGCTACCGCAAAGTATCTTGGCATTCCCTCCGAAGAAAAATTCAAGGGATTTGGCGTTTCTGCATGTGCTACCTGTGATGGATTCTTCTACCGTGGTAAAGTTGTTGCTGTTGTGGGTGGTGGCGATACTGCATGTGAAGAAGCTACCTACCTTGCAGGATTATGTAAAAAAGTTTATGTAATTGTCAGAAAAACATACCTCAGGGCATCAAAAACCATGCAGCACAGAATGCTGAATACTCCAAATATAGAAGTTCTGTTTGGAAGAGTTACCAAAGAAATTATTGGTGATCAGGTAGTAACCGGAGTTGTTCTTACCGATGACCATGGTAAGGACACAACCATAGATATTGACGGATTTTTTGTAGCAATTGGACATACTCCTAACTCTGATATTTTTAAACCATATATAAATACTGACGAAACCGGCTATGTTTTAACTGAGCCAGGCTCCACGAGAACAAATGTAAAAGGTGTTTTTGCCTGTGGAGACCTTCAGGATAAGACATACAGGCAAGCTATTACTGCTGCCGGAACAGGATGTATGGCCGCACTGGACGCCGAACGTTACCTGGTAGAAAAGATGTAGTAAGTAGTAATTTTCAGGCGCTCACAACATGGTCTCCTGCGTACAATCCTTCTTTAAGTTTTTCCTGTACTTTTGCAAATGCTTTAATTGTATATTCAACATCTTCAAGAGTATGCAAGGCGGTAGGTATTATCCTGACCATAATTACATCTTTCGGAACAACCGGATATACTACTATCGAACAGAAAATATTAAAGTTTTCACGTAAATCGAGAACAACATTTGTACCTTCAGGTACTGTACCGCTTAGAAAAACAGGTGTCACAGGAGAAAGTGTGTTCCCCAGATTAAATCCTTTGGCCTTCAATCCATCCTGTAATGCATGTACTATCTTCCAGAGGTTTTCCCTTAATTCCGGTTTTGTACGTAGTAGTTCAAGACGTTTAATTGCCCCTGCCACCATAGGCATTGGGAGTGATTTTGCAAAAATCTGAGAGCGCATATTATACCGCAGGTAATCTATAATCATCTTCGGTCCTGCAATAAACCCTCCTATTCCAGCCATAGATTTGGCGAAAGTACTGAAATACAGGTCTACTTCATCCATCACTCCAAAATATTCAGATACACCTCTGCCCCCCTGCCCCATGGTGCCAAAGCCATGAGCATCATCTACAAGAATCCTGAATTGAAATTTTTTCTTGTACTTAACTATTTGATCAATTTTCCCCAAATCGCCGGACATACCAAAAACACCCTCGGTGATCACCAGCACACCTCCTTTTTGTTCATCTGCAATTTTATAAGCTTTCTCAAGCTCTCTTTCAAATTTCTCAATATTATTATGCGGATAAACGAAGCGCTTACCCATATGCAGCCTTAATCCATCAATTATACATGCATGGCACTCAGAATCATAAACAACAACATCATGCCGGTTTAGTAAGGTATCAATGATTGAAACCATACCCTGGTATCCGTAATTTACAACGTAAGCATCTTCCTTTTTTTCAAATTCGGCCAGTTGCTGTTCCAGTTTTTCATGAAGAGAAGTTTCACCTGACATCATCCTTGCCCCCATCGGATAACCCAACCCCCATGCGGCTGTACCTTCGGTATCTGCTTTTCGTACTTCAGGATGATTGGCCAATCCTAAATAATTATTCAAACTCCAGGTTAAAACTTCCCTTCCCCTGAATTTCATTCTGGGTTTGATTTCTCCTTCCAGTTTTGGAAATAAGAAATATCCATCTGCATCTTTCTGATATTGCCCTAATGGTCCTTTGTCGTTGATTATTTTATCAAATATGTCCACTTTATTGTTATTTAGTTGTTACAAAGGTACTGTTTTTTGATTTTTGGTCAAATAGAATACTAAAAAATACCTTTTATAGTTTATTAATTAAAAAATAACTTATTTTGCTTTAGAATTGTACACTATCAATTACATTTGCACCATAATTTTTTAATAGTTCAAATTCATAGTATATTTGTGAATTTTAAAAGATAAAATATTTATTGAAATGAAAATCAGATCATTTATATTTGTTGTTTTACCTGTTTTAATTTTTTCCTGCAGTACTTATGATAAAATTTATAAAAGTTCTGATAACGAATTAAAATATAACAAAGCAATGCAATATTATGAACAGGAAGATTATGTACGTGCCGGAAACCTGTTCGACCAGATTATTAATGTTTACCGGGGTACGACAAGATCCGATTCAGAGCCTGGTACCAGGCTCAAAGTTATTATAAACAAAAAGATAATATAATGGGAGGGCACTATTTTAAGTCCTTCGCCCAGAATTTTCCATATTCACCTTTTGCCGAAGAAGCTGAATATATGGCCGGATACTGTTATTACCTGGAAAGTCCAAAACCTGCACTCGATCAGGAAAATACGAATTTGGCAATCGAATCATTCGGAACATTTGTAAATAAGTATCCTAATAGTGTACATGTTAAAGAGGCCAAAGAACTTTCACTTGAATTAAAAGAAAAACTTGTTGAAAAATCTAAAATGTCAGCTACTTTGTATTACGATATGGGGTACTATATTGCTTCAATAATTGCATTAAAAAACAGCCTTGCAGAATACCCAAATACAAAATACCGTGAGGAACTGATGTGGAGATTGCTTGATTCTAACTACAAGTTGGCTGTCAACAGTATACCTTCCAAGCAAAAAGACCGTTTTCAGTCTACAATAGATGAATATTATTCTTTTATTTCAGAATTTCCTCATAGTGATTACAAAAGAGATGCTGAAAGAATTTATGAAGTATCAATGAAATTTACTAATTAGTTTTCAATAATCAATAGTCAATAATCAATAGTCAATAATCAATAGTCAATAATCAATAGTCAATAATCAATAGTCAATAATCAATAGTCTATATCAATAGTCAATAATCAATAATAAATTAACATGCTGGATTATAAGAAATCAAAAGCTCCCATAACAACTATTACAAGAGATTTGGATAAACTTTGAAGCTGCAACAGGTAATATTTATGAAACTGTTGTAGTTATTGCAAAACGTTCAAACCAAATTAGTGTGGAGATGAAACAGGAGCTAAACAGAAAACTTGAAGAATTTGCATATTACACTGATAACCTGGAAGAAGTTTTTGAGAATAGGGAACAGATTGAAATTTCAAAATTTTATGAAAGGCTTCCCAAGCCATCTTTAATATCAATGCAGGAATTTCTTGATAATGAAATATATTACCGGAAGCAATAC
>CAVYAE010000063.1:0-8529 GCA_963766305.1 uncultured Bacteroidota bacterium | reverse complement strand
ATATACTTTGCTTATCATTTGCATTGACTTAGTATGTAAGAATATTTTAATTTCCGTTTCAAATGTCTTTTACTGTCGGGATATTTAAACAACCAATAATTGGCTGTTGCGAGTTTTGTCATGTAATAACTCCAGTCTGTAGCATATTCTAATCTTATCATATTTTGTTGCTTTTATGCTACTATAAATACGATTAAGAATTTTAAAGTTTCAACGTATTGATTATTTGTATTTTAATAAATATAATTGAATCATGAAATTTCACTAGAAAATAGCGATGCCGTTTTAGACGCCTCAAACCCCTAAAGGCGAATTAATACAAAATATTATGAAAATAAACCTTTTTAGTAGTTTCATTACATTGTATATCACAGTGTTAGTTATTATGAAGTTGAAAATTATCAATAAAACAGAAAGGAGGGGAAAAAAGAAAAAGAAATAAGGGGTTAGCACTAACTTATTTCCCGTGCAGGTCTTTGGGATTATTTGAGAAT
Organism: uncultured Bacteroidota bacterium; assembly: GCA_963766305.1. Lineage (GTDB taxonomy): Bacteria > Bacteroidota > Bacteroidia > Bacteroidales > JAAUTT01 > JAAUTT01. The sequence continues at coordinate 8,035 of CAVYAE010000063.1, read as the reverse complement.
CCCCGACCGCCCGAGAATAAGTTAGTGCTGTATTTTTTATATGAAAAATCTAAAATTAAGATTTATAATTACATATAAAGATATTTTTATAGCTTTATATAAAGATATTTTTATATATTTGTAGAATTATATCTAAATATAAAACTATATAACTATGATTATAGGAATAGTTTCCCTGAAAGGGGGAGCCGGAAAATCAACAACAGCGATTAATCTGGCTGTAGCATATGCGACAAAAGGCTATAAAGTAACCATCATCGACACAGATGCAAACGGTACGTGTATTCACTGGTCAGGGCTAAGGCCGGAAAATATGCCTAATGTTATGTGCGTTGCCCTTCAAACTACAGATGCATTAAGAAAAAACATTAAATCTCTTTATGAGGGTTGTGACATAGCCATTATTGACGGAACCCCTGCAATAGATGAAAAGACAAGTACGATAATAATGCTGTCAACGTTGTTTATCGTTCCGGTTCTTCCCTCCCCTCCTGATGTGTGGGCAACAAAAATCTTTATTGAGAAATATGAGCAGGTAAAAGCATTGAAAGAAGATTTACAAGGTTACTTCCTGGTGAATCGGGTAGATGAAAGAAAAATGTTAGCCAAACAAATTGACGAAGTGTTAAAGGATTTCGGTTTACCAGTTCTAAAAGCCAGGCTGCACGATTATACAGCATATGAAAATAGTTTACTTGAAGGGTTAGGAGTACTTGAAAACTCAAATCTAAAAGCTAAGAATGATATCATACTACTAACCAAAGAAATAAATAAAATCCTGAATTTATGAAAACAAACAGACCATCTTTAAAAGGCAGTCTAAGCAATGAGCTTGGGACTATAAAGAAAATTGAAAGGCAACCCATAGATATTCCGGTTATAAAAGATAGTGTTACAGAATTACACAAAAAACCTGAATCCACTATTGAAGTAGAGACAAAAGGTGTCCTGGTAAAAGTTGATAAGGAGCTGCACAAGAAAATAAAAAGCTATTGCGTAGAAAAAGAAATGGATATGCAGGAATATTACAACGATGCTATTTATTATAAGGCAAAGATTGATAAGTTGATATAAAACTATATATATATAAATAGTTTTATATATTTATAGTTATATATTTAGATATATTTATATTCTTACAGAATTATTTTTTATTGTAGATATTTTTTTTATTTTTGTGTACCATATTTGTACACATTTAAAAATAACACAATGTTAGTAATTAGTAGCCGTGAATTTAGAGAAAAACAGAAGATGTATCTGGATATGATAGATAATAACGAACAGATAATTGTACAAAGGGGAAAGAATAAAGCATATGTATTAACTCCAATTACAGAAAGTGATCGTTATTTTTCCAACCCGGAAATCATAAATCAAATAAAACATTCAATTGCTCAGGTTGAACAAGGTAAAGTTACCAGGGTAGAAAAAGAAGATATTTCTAAACTGCTTGGATTATGAGATATTCTCTTGACTTTTCCGATGACGCTCTCGATGGAATAGAATATCACAAAAAATCTGGTAATTTAGTTGCAATTAAAAAGTTGAACATACTGTTCAACGAGCTTACAGAACACCCTCGGACAGGTACAGGACAACCAGAAGTGTTAAAACATGATTTATCAGGATGTTGGTCTCGCAAAATAACCAATAAACACAGGCTTGTATATAAAATCAATGATGAAAAATTGATAGTTAACATTCTACTTACAAGTGGACATTATGCTGATAAATAATAGAATTATAGCACTTTAACGATGCTTTGGTTCTTATTTAGAATGTTTCTAAGCTCCGCGCAATGTGGTTGGTTTTTGTTTGTTGCTTTTCTTTTTGTTTTTTTGATTTTTTTTGAAAAAGGATTGATTGAACCTTTCTTCGATTGTCTGACTCCCCAAAATTTTTGTTTTAACTTATTAACAATTTTTCTCTTTCCAGAAGCGACAATCAAAGGATATGATATATAGAGTATATTAATCAAATAGTATATGTGAGATTGGCCCTTGCAACTTATTGATAATCACACCCCATTTTGACGAAAAACGACCTTTCCTCTGATCCTTTACTGGTGAGGGTTTCAGAGGGTTCGCCTTCTGTATACCCCGTCTTTAAAGGCTCTGGAATTTCAACGACTGCTATAATTAACAGTCGTTTTAAGCTCGAAAAACGACAAATCCTCTGAACTACTATAAAATTTTACTGTCGTACTACGACATTTCCTCTTAATGCTGTGACTATTTTAACCTGACTGTATTTTGTTATTGTCGTTTTTATTTTTAAATTTGCATTCAATTCTTTCTTACCACTTTATTATGATTGACTTAGCAAAAAAGGCAAGGGTACGTAATGACCTTGCAGAAACACTTCCAAAATATGATTTCTCAAAAGTGGAGCTTGATATTTTCTTTTACTTGTTATCGAAGATAACGAAAGACCATACAGATGAAACAACTTATGTTCTGGACGCTAAAAAATTAATAGAGCTGACTGATACCCAATACAATTTACCTGAATACGTAGAAGCTGCGAAGGCTCTTAGAAATAAAACACTCGTTATCGAAGATGAAGAAAGCATTTTAGTTGATGGTCTGTTAAGTAACGTAAGGTTTATAAAAGGTAAGGGCGTTGTAGTGGTTAAGATTAGCTCCGATATGAAACCATTTATTTTAAATCTTACTGCCAATTACACGGCATTACAGTTATTCTCTCTTTTAAAGCTAAAATCCAAATATTCAAAGCGTTTTTACATTTTCTTATCAAGACATAAACCTTTGAAGGGTATAGTCAGATCACATCTGGAATATACGATTGAAGATTTTAAAAAACAACTTGGTTTAATCAATGATGATGGTAAAGAACTGTTTAAACAGATATTTGACTTTAAAACAAAGGTTTTGGACGTTGCAAAAGAGCAAATAAATGATTTCTCAGACCTAAGAGTTCAATATAAATTGCGAAAGCTTGGACGTGAATATTTTTACATTGATTGGGATATTGAGAATAAAGACAACTTGAATCTAATCCCTTCATACGATGAAGGGATTAAGGCTATAGATAAAGACACAACGTTTAAGGAAAGCATTGACAAAACAAAGAACCTGGTTGTCCTGGTTGACCATTTTAAATTATCAAAGGCACAAGCGGAAAAGGTTTTAAAAATATTACAACCTGCAGCGCTCAATGAAGTACTGACAGAAATAAACGAATACATAAAAAAGGGAACTGTTAAAGACAGGGGAGCTTATACTGTTAAATCCATTAAAGATAAATTCGGGATAAAATTATAATATTTTTACTATAGGGTTGTAAGACCGGATGCGGGCCTAAAATAAGATAGCAGTACGTAAATGACACTTATTAAGCAATTTGATCATATTATTTTTAATCTTAGAATAGTACCGGAAAAGGTACCTTTTCCGATAAAATGCGAAACTGTATTAAAATGACGTCAAAGTGCGGATATGTGAATTTGATAATTAATTTGCCGAAATATTTGATAATTATTTTGCCGGATAATTTGACAGATCTTTAACAAAGATTTGGTTGGAAAAATTGATTTAGGAATAACGTTGATTGGGTGTAATAAATAAAAATAGGTACATATATTAGTAAAAAAACAACCGCCAAATACTACTTTTTTGTATATTTTGAAATCCTAATTTGATCGTATGACAATCATTACACTGGATACTGCAATTCATCAAGGAAAACATTTGTTGTTGTTAAGATTTGAGTACAACGAACAGCTTATCCGTATTTCAAGAAATCTCGACAATGCAAACTGGAGCAATATTAATCGTGCATGGATCCTACCTTATTCTGCTCCGGCATTGCTTCAGGTCAAAGAAAAATTTGAAGGAATTGCAACCATTGATGCAACTATTCTGAAGGAAAAACTTCGAAACGAAAGAAATACTGCCCCATACGTCAAAGCCCACGTTCTGAGTGAGGATCGGGTACAAAGCATTGCAAAATTTAAAAGTTGGCTGTATTCTCGTCGTTATAGTAAATGTACCATTGATACCTATATAAATGCGTTGCAGGTATTTTTGAAATTTTATTATGAGAAACCGATTGAAGAAATAACTAATGATGATATTATAGTTTATAATAACAACTACATTCTGGCGAATAAGCTTTCTGCGTCTTACCAGAACCAAGCCGTTAATGCGATAAAATTGTTCTTCAAAACAATTAAAGGAACAACTATTGATATTGATCTAATACATCGACCCAAACTACCCAAACTACTACCAAATGTTTTAAGCAAGCAGGAAGTTAAAAGAATATTAGAAGTGCCCACTTTTTTAAAACATAAAGCCATGTTATCATTAATATACTCTTGTGGATTGCGTTGTGGAGAAATATTAAGATTAAAGTTAGAGGATGTTGATTCGAAAAGGAATATCCTTCTTATTAAGCAATCCAAAGGAAGCAAGGATAGAATAGCTCCGTTAAGCGATAAAACAATTGAAATGTTGCGAACTTATTTTAAAGCATTTAAGCCGAAGGTATATTTATTTGAAGGGGAAAAGGAAGGAAGTCAATATACGGAAAGAAGCTTGCAACATGTACTTAAACAATGCGTTGCAAAGGCAGGGATTAAGAAACCTGTAACGCTGCATTGGCTTAGACATAGTTATGCAACCCATCTTTTAGAAAACGGAACGGATTTAAGGTATATTCAAGAGATATTAGGGCATAGCAGTAGTAAGACGACCGAGATTTATACACATGTAAGTACCAAAAGCATTCAAAATATTACATCACCATTCGACTTATTATGAATATTTTTGCTATTATTGATAAAAAAAATAACCCGACACACTATGGCGGTTATCTCCGGAAAAATGGTTGTTAACCCGACACGGTGTGTCGGGTATAAGAGAGTTATGCACTATGCAAGAAAAAAAATCCAACTATAAATTAATGATATGGAAATAAATAGAGATTTGTTAAGAAAAGAGAAAAAGTCGGTCTTTCGAATTATTATTGGGATACTTTTCCTTGTGATTTCGGTTTTTTGGATTATTGATAGAAAAATCAATAGCCAAATTATTCGACCTTTTGATTGGTTTTATACTGGGATTTTTGTTCTGAATGGAATAGTTCATTCGATTGAAGGTTTTGGGTTTTCATTAGCAAAACTTTTTGGAAAAGCTTTCGTCATAATTGATAAAGACAGAATTGCAATAAAGACAAGCGTTTTAGATAAAGAGCAGAAAGTTTTTTGGATTGACATAAAATCTATTGAATCAAAACTCAATAAATATCAGGTCCTCAAAACAAATGATACAAATTTGACAATCGATTTTTCTAAATTTGACTATGCGTTGGCAAAGAATATTAAAGAAACTATACGCGGAATAGCAAATGAAAAAGGAATAGGAGTAAGTTAATCATTCTGGATAGATTAAAAATGCACAGTGCATAACATCATGTATAAAAAATTGCCGGTTCATCGGTTATTTATAGGGTTTCGCTCGCATCAAGTTCATTACATCTTGATAGGGTATCGCTCCGCGGTCGGCAACTTTTCATACATGTAACGTTATGGGCAATTTTTTAAAAACTTCAAATTCGCTAATTATTCATTTTTAGAAATTTATATAGGGGTAATTTAAAAAGATAGTACATAAAGTTCCGTGCTTTGTTTATTTTAAACGGTCGTTTTGAATGAATGTTTTGAGTATATTATAAACATCTATAAACATGTACAATAAGTGTATAAATAAACTGAAATTTTGTATTTAATATAACCATCGGAATTTTTGGTTTGTATACTCTTTAAAAATTGTATAAAAATAATATAAATGCTATTTTACAAAATGCTTGATTTTAAACCAAATAGATTATACGCGAAACTTTATGTACTATCTTTTAAATTACCCCATGATCCAAAATTTTCATTATTAAAGAAATATTTAAAAAAGTAGTAAAAAAAGTAAACTCAAATAATGATCACCCAAAATTGGATTTATAAAAAATAAAATCCAACTGGTTTGTAATCAATTGGATTTCATAAATAAAACATAGTTGTGCCTGGCATGGTGACCAGAATTTACACGATGCAAATATAATGATCTGATTATCATTTCAGAGCGTGAAAAGGCTAAGAAAATCCTATTTCATCCCTTGTAAGCTATCAGCGTGTTGTTGTAGCTTCTTTAATTCACCGGCTTTCAGTTCTGCCGCCTCTCCTTGTCCTTTCCGCTTCATCGAGTTCCTGTTCACGTTTGATTGTCTGCTTGTCGCACATTTTCCAATCTTTTTGATACTTTACATCAAATGCTTTTAGGTTGCGGATTGTAGCAGGATCACCAAACAGCTCCTGCCATTTGTATTTCATGTAATTCCAGTCTTTTGTATTTGATTCATTAAAATACTTTACTCCCAGGGCGTGTTCTTTTTGATATTTTCTTTCATAAAAGATGGACACAATGACTGAACTTATACAAAACAGCAGACAAACCACAACCCAAATAATAGGGTTTTTCATATCTATGCTATAATGCTTATGTTCTATCGTGGGTTTAAACCCTTCAATTAACCGCTTTTCTTGCGCAATAAGCCCCTTTATTTCATTCGAGGTACTATTTAGCTCTTTTGATGCCTGAATTAAAATTTGGGCTTCTTTTGCCCTCTTTTGAGGGTCGTTTGCTTCTTCGACAATCTTCTTCATGCCCTCGATATTTGCCGATAGTAAAAGTTTTATGTCTGATAGTTCGTTAAATACTTCTGTATTGTCCATGCTATAAGGTTTTTATTATTTTTTTCAATTGAAAGAAAAATCGTTGTCTATAATTCAAGTTCATGCCCGTGTCCTTTATCGATGCCTTTTTCGGCAATGCCCTTTATGAGCTTGATTGCTTTCAGTCCTGGAATAGTTTTTTCAAGTGCTTTCGTTACTATGTTCTCGATGGTTTTAAGCATGTTTTTAAGCCCGAAATTCGTATCTACTGCAGAGGCTTTGAAATACTGCAATCCTTTACCAAGAGTTAAACCTTGGTCTTTAATCACGGCTTTTATGCCATGATTCTCGAGCTTAGCCTGGAGATCCTCCAGTGACTTGCTCTTTGGTAATTCCTTTTGAACTGCCTCGTATATCTCGTATTTGGCTTTATCCTTGCCGTGTAGCTTCTCTTTGTGGGTCTTTTCTAACCTTTTACCCTCTTGATGGTGTAATTCGTATTTCTTTTCAAGCCTGTGCGAAAGTTCCACGCCTCGACTTGCACAATACTGGTCGCTTATGGTCTTGCCGTCATAGCCTACTCGGTTGGCTATGATGTGAAAGTGTGCATGGTCGGTGTCATGATGACGCACGACTGCGTACTGTTCAAGTTTGAATTTAGTTGCATAGTCGTTTGCAATAGACTTCATAAGCTCGTCAGTTACTTTGTCCTCCGGGGCGAACGAAACGGATGTATGCCAAACGGCTTTCCCTAAATCCGGGTTACTTTTTCGTAAGCGGTTAAAATCTGCCGTCATATGCTCCGGAGTGTCCATGCGCAAACCCTCTGTATATAATACTTCCGCCTTTTCCTTCTCGAGATTATACCTTACGCAACCCCCGAAGCTCTTGCCTATTTTAGTTTTTATTATCATATGATTGGATAGTTTGGTTTATGGCTTTCATGGTCTCGAGCAGTCTTGGTATAACAAGGGCTAAATTCTGCTTGTGTGCTTCTTTTGCTATTTGATTTAGATTGTTCGCCATACCTTCCAGGGATCGAAATAGTTTCTGTTCTTCCTCGGAGAGTCTGCCGTTAACATTTCCTGTTAAGGCAGACTCACGGATGTAACGTGATGGCGTTACTCCGGCATTTTTGGCTTTGATTTTTATCAAGGTCGATTCCACTAGAGTGAAGCGAAGGCCTATTTTGTGGACCAGCTTCGCGGTCGCTTCTTTCGATGGGCGACCGCCTTTGTGCTTTCGGGCGGGTTGTTCATTTTCCATTTTTCGAGTTTACGAGAAAAATCCCCCCTGCTTTTCGCAGGGGCAAGAAAGTAGCGAAGCGGGTTTTTGCGTAGCAAA